>NZ_JARWKZ010000022.1:0-102883 GCF_050577975.1 Rhizobium sp. BR 315
GCCCTGGACGGCGCCCGCAAGCATTTCATTTTCGGCATCGACGCCCGCGGGCTCGTTCAGAAGCTCGACGCTGAGACCCTCATCCTTGAAATAGCCGAGCCCCTCGGCAAGCTTGGCCGGCAGGTAGATCTGCTTCTCGTAGCCGCCCACCATGATGGAAATCTTGCCGGCCGCCTGTGCAGCCGTCGTCGCAAACGACGCCGCAGTCATCGCGAGGGAAAGTGCCACCGAATATTTGAGAACGTTTGATGCACGCATGAAGTCCTCCTCTCCATTGATGTGCCTGTGCCGTTCGACGCAACACGGCACCGCTTCTTCTTGAAGCGGGAAAGACATGCACATCCAACCTTTCATTGAGCTGAAAGGAGCTCGCCCCGCCGTTCTGAAATTTGTGAACGGCGGTAGCCGCCGTCCTCATCACCGAAACACTGTGAAGCCGGATTACTTTGCAACGAGAAGCGTTGCCCGATCTTGGCAACTCCCGCAGCGCGACTATTTAAGATCTATCGCTTTCGCCAGGGGGACGATCCATGAGAAGCGCAGCCTTAGCCTCTATTCTGACAGCACTCATGATCGCCGGTCCGGCATCGGCAATCTCTCGCTACGAGTCGCTGAGCAAGACTTGCGCCGCCGTACAGCAGCTCATCGCCAGCGAGCGTGCTGTCATATTGCGCTATCCTGCAAAAGGCGGCGCCTCTCTCGTCCTGTATGATCGCTTTGTCTCCGGCAACGGGCAATGCAGCGTATCCGATTACGCGGCGCGCACCTACGTCCCCACCAGGGACAGTCCGCTATGCCCGGTCTACAACTGCAAGCCGTCCTCGGTTTTCAATCCACATTGACGCGAATCGTCTTTTCTGTGGTTTATTCCGCCGTCTTGGCAAAAGACCTAACAGAAAAAGACTTTTGGTTGAATTTTACCCATATTTCACACACATTTTGCGGGCAGCTTGAACGCATGCCGCTTACGCCATTATGTCGTAGGCAGAGCGGCGTCCACTGGAGCGCCCTATATTGCTAAGGAGATTGCGCAGTGAGTGCAAAAGTACCGAATCCGATTGATGCCTATGTCGGCTCCCGTGTGCGCACGCGGCGGCTTATGCTTGGCATGAGCCAGGAGCGGCTTGCCGAACAAATCGGCGTCACCTTTCAACAGGTGCAGAAATACGAAAAAGGCACTAACCGCATAGGAGCGAGCCGGCTGCAGGCCATAGCCGGCGTTCTGGCCATTCCGGTCGCGTTCTTCTTCCAGCAAGACAGCTCGCAGCCGCTGAATACGGACGGTTTGGGCATGATCAACGGCCTCGAAGACCTGTCGGAGTTTCTGACCTCCAAGGAGGGCCTGAGCCTCAACAAGGCCTTCATGAAGATCAACGATCCGGGCATACGCCAGTCCGTGCTAACCTTGGTCAAGTCTCTGGCAAACGCCTCCGAGCCGCATACAGGCCATGCGTCACGCGCAGGCGATGCACCGGTCGGCCTTCACAGCTGACACTCGGATCGCCGCATCGAATAAGAGGTCGAGGCACGCACCAAGTTCGGTGGGTGCCTCGATGTCCAATGACGGTTGCTGATCGCCCTCTTGGCGAATCGTTTGGCTGACATGCATGCCGGAAGGCATCCGCCCTAGCGGGGCGCGCTCATCTCTTACGCTTTAGGTTTTTGGCTTTGCAGATGTCATTATCGCAAAACCGCAGTACACTTTTGCGCGACTTGCTTTAACGCTCGTTCGAGTGCGGCTGCACGCCTGCCACGAAGATTTTGATGCATTGACGCAAATGCCGCAGCCGCGTTTCCCGATCGGGCCAGTCGTTCGGGTGGCCGGGCTTGGAGATCATCGCGCCGAAAATCATCGTCATCAGCATGCGTGCAGCGCTTGCGGTATCGGCAATCTCGATCAGGCCGCGCTGCTGTTGCTGGTTGAGCCAATCGGCGAGCATCTGCTGTGATTGTTTGGCACCATAGGTGTGCATCAGCGTCGCAACCTCCGGATATTGTCGGGATTCGCTCATGGCGAGATGAACGAAAGCCTCGCGCTCTCGCTCTTTGGCCTCATCGATGTCGATCATGAAGATCTGCTCGAGCGCCTCATCGAGCGGCAGGTTTTCATTGGCCTCGCGCGGCAGAGCCAGCATCGAGGCACGATGCTCGGCGATAATCGCCATGAATAGGTCGGTCTTGCCCGGAAACAGGCGATAAAGGGTCTGTTTCGAAATCTTGCAGCGGGCTGCCACCAGATCCATCGTCGTGCCGCCGTAACCAAGTTCGTAGAAAGTGACACGCGCCGCTTTGACGATCTCGGCTCGCCTTGCATCGTCGCTCGCGGTTTTGGGGCGGCCGCGCGGGCGGCGTGTTGCAGCCTGATCCTCTTTGCCTCCCCGCTCCTTTATCAGTGCCTCCACCTTAACCTCGACAAGCGAATGCGATTGACATTTCAACCAATACAAATATTTTCCGTACGACCTCGTACTGTAAATAAGGCAACAGGAAATAGCAACGTGCGAAAGCTTGCCTCTTCCACCTCTGCATCCGTATATCCCAAGGTATCCACCCGCCTTCTGTCCACCCGAACCGCGTTGATCGTCGCCGGTGCTGCCGCCACGATGCTACTCGCCGGCTGCAATGAACAGAAGGCCGCTCAGAACAATACACCAGCCGTGAAGACCGAGGTCAGCGCCATGGCGCTGCATCCGCAATCGGTCGCGATCACTGCCGAACTGCCCGGCCGCACCAGCGCCTATCTCGTCGCGGAAGTGCGGCCGCAGGTCGGCGGCATCATTCGCAACCGCAACTTCAAGGAAGGCAGTGAGGTCAAGGAGGGCGACGTCCTCTACGAAATCGATCCGGCCTCCTACCAGGCATCTTACGATAGCGCCGCCGCCGCCCTGCAGAAGGCGCAGGGCGCCGTGCCGAGCGCCCAATCGAAAGTGGATCGCTACAAGAGCCTCACCGCGCAGGACGCGGTCAGCAAGCAAAATCTGGATGATGCCATTTCCGCTTTGGCGCAAGCGAACGCCGACGTGGCTTCTGCGAGAGCGGCCCTGGAAACGGCACGCATCAATCTCGACTACACCAAGATGCGCGCGCCGATCGCCGGCCGTGTCGATGCATCGACCGTGACCGTCGGCGCCCTCGTCACCGCCGATCAGACGACGGCGCTGACCACGATCCGCAAGCTCGACCCCATCAATGTCGACGTCACGCAGTCGAGCACCAATCTGCTCGAGTTCCGCCGCGCCGTCGCCGACGGCCGGCTGAAGACCAGCGGCGACAACGTCTCCGTGCATCTGACGCTCGAAGACAGCAGCCAGTACAAGGAAACCGGCACGCTGCAATTTGCCGAATCCTCCGTCGCCGAAACCGTCGGCACCATCACCGTGCGCGCCGTTTTCCCCAATCCCGATCGCGTGCTGCTGCCCGGCATGTATGTGCGCGCCACCATTCAGGAAGGCATCGCCGAAAACAGTTTCCTCGTGCCCCAGCGTGCGGTTTTCCGCAACACGAAGGGCGAGCCGACCGCCATGTTCGTGAGTGCCGAAAACAAGGTCCAGCAGCGCGTCATCAAGGTGCGACGCAGCATCGGCAACAGCTGGCTTGTCAACGAAGGCATAAAGGATGGCGACCGCGTCATCGTCGAAGGCAGCCAGCGCGTTCGCGACGGCCAGGAAGTCACCGTATCGCCCGTCACCATCGACGACGCGACCGGCGAGGTGAAGCAGGCCGCAGCAGCCGAGGGTAAATCCACCGAGCAGGCCGAGCTGGAAAAGACCGATGGCAAGGCCGCCTCCGGCGCCCAGAAGTGAGGTTAGACGATGTCTCGTTTTTTCATCGACCGGCCGATCTTTGCCTGGGTCATCGCCATCGTCATCATGCTGGCGGGTGCGCTGTCCATTTTGACGCTGTCGATCTCGCAATATCCGCAGATCGCGCCGACCACGGTCAGCATCAGCGCCAATTATCCCGGCGCTGACGCCGCAACCGTCGAAAACTCGGTGACCAAGGTCATCGAGCAGGGCATGACCGGTATCGACAACCTCGACTACATGACGTCGACCTCGACCTCGACAGGCCAGGCCTCGATCTCGGTGACCTTCAACAACAAGGCCAACCCCGACGTCGCGCAGATGCAGGTGCAGAACAAGCTGCAGCTCGTCACCGCCCAGCTGCCGCAGACCGTCCAGTCCACCGGTATTGTCGTTTCCAAGTCGACGTCGAACTTCCTCATGGTCGTCGGCTTCGTCTCCACCGACAACAAGCTGAACTCCAACGACCTCGCCGACTATGTTGCCAGCACGCTCAACGATACGCTGAAGCGCATCGACGGCGTCGGCAACACCCAGATTTTCGGCGCAGGCTATGCCATGCGCATCTGGGTCAATCCTGACAAGCTGGCCAAATACCAGTTGATGGTGAGCGACGTCACCGCCGCGATCCAGGCGCAGAACTCGCAGGTCTCGGCCGGCCAGCTCGGCGCGCTGCCACAGCGCAAGGGGCAGCAGCTCAACGCCACCGTTACGGCCAAGAGCCGCCTGCAGACGCCGGAGCAGTTCGAAAACATCATCCTGAAGAGCCAGCCCGATGGCTCGCTGGTGCGCATCAACGATGTCGCGACCGTCGAACTCGGCGCGTCGTCCTACACGACGTCGAGCACCTATAACGGCCATCCTTCAGCAGGTCTCGCCGTGATGCTCGCCTCCGGCGCCAACGCCATCAGCACGGCCGAAGCGGTGAGATCGGTCATCGGCAATCTGAGCCAGACCCTGCCGCCGAATGTCGAGATCGTCTATCCCTACGACACGACGCCCTTCGTGAAGCTGTCGATCGAAGACGTAGTCAAGACGCTGTTCGAAGCCATCGTGCTCGTCTTCATCGTCATGTTCGTCTTCCTGCAGAACATTCGCGCGACCTTGATCCCGACGCTCGCCGTCCCCGTCGTCCTGCTCGGCACCTTCGGCGTGCTCTCCGTCTTCGGCTATTCGATCAATACGCTCACTATGTTCGGCATGGTGCTAGCGATCGGTCTGCTCGTCGACGACGCCATCGTTGTGGTCGAGAACGTCGAGCGCGTGATGGAGGAAGAGGGATTGTCGCCACGCGAGGCGACGATCAAGTCGATGCAGGAAATCACCGGCGCTCTGATCGGTATCGCCACCGTTCTATCAGCCGTCTTTATTCCAATGGCCTTCTTCTCCGGTTCGGTCGGCATCATCTACCGCCAGTTCTCGGTGACGATCGTCTCGGCGATGGTCCTGTCGGTCATCGTCGCATTGATCCTGACGCCGGCGCTTTGCGCCACTCTTCTCAAGAAGCCCAAACACGGCGCGAAGGAAAAGGGCGTCTTCGGCTGGTTCAACCGCAATTTCGAGCGGGGAACAAGGGGTTACCAGCGAAGCATTCATGGCATGATCCGCCTGAGCGCCGTCTTCCTCATCGTATTCGTGCTGATCGGCGTCGCCGTCGGTTATCTGTTCAACCGTCTCCCGAGCTCGTTCCTGCCGGACGAAGACCAGGGCATCCTGCTGACGGCGATCCAGCTTCCTCCGGGCGCCACGGAGTCGCGCACCTGGGCCGTGCTCAATCATGTGAAGGACTATTATCTCAATAACGAAAAGGACTATGTCGAAGGCGCATTCGCCGTGGCAGGCTTCGGCTTCAGCGGTCAGGGCCAGAACGTCGGTATCGTCTTCGTCAGATTGAAGGACTTCGACAAGCGTTCGACGCCGCAATCGAAGGCGCAGGCGATCGCCGGTCGCGCCATGGGCGCGTTCTCGAAGATCAAGGACGGCAGCGTCTTTGCGCTGGCGCCGCCGGCGATCCCCGGTTTCGGCAGCTCGAGCGGCTTCGATTTCTTCATCAAGGACATCAATGGCGCCGGCCATGCCGCGCTCATCCAGGCCCGCAACCAGCTGCTCGGCGCTGCGGCCAAGAGCCCGAAACTCTTCGGCACGCGTCCGAATGGTCAGGAAGATACGCCGCAATATTCTGTCAACATCGACCAGGAAAAAGCGAGTGCGCTCAACATCACCCTGTCGAACATCGACTCGACGCTGTCGACGGCCTGGGGCGGAACCTATGTCAACGACTTCATCGATCGCGGCCGCGTCAAGCCCGTCTACGTGCAGGCTGACAAGAACTTCCGCATGCAGCCGGAAGACTTCGGCCGCTGGTATGTGCGCAACTCCAGCGGCGACATGGTGCCGTTCTCGGCATTCTCGAGTGGCAACTGGACCTACGGTTCGCCGCGTCTGGAACGCTATAACGGCTCGTCGGCCGTCGAAATCCAGGGTGCCGCTGCACCAGGCGTTTCGTCGGGCGATGCCATGAACGAGATCGACAAGATCATGGCAACCCTGCCACCCGGCTTCAGCCATGAATGGACCAGCCTGTCGGCCCAGGAAAAGCTCTCCGGCAACCAGGCAAGCCAGCTCTATGCGATCTCGATCCTCGTCGTCTTCCTGGCGCTGGCCGCCCTCTACGAAAGCTGGTCGATCCCGCTTGCCGTGATGCTGTCGGTTCCGATCGGTATCTTCGGCGCGTTGCTGGCGGCCACCCTGTTCGGCCAGTCGAACGACGTCTACTTCAAGGTCGGTTTGCTGACGACCATCGGTTTGGCGGCCAAGAACGCCATCCTGATCGTCGAATTCGCCATCGAGCAGCAAAACCAGGGCAAGAACCTGGTCGATGCGACGCTGGAAGCGGCACGGCAGCGCTTGCGGCCGATCCTGATGACCTCGCTCGCCTTCATCCTCGGCGTTCTGCCGCTGGCGATCGCCAATGGTGCGGGATCGGGCAGCCAGAACTCGATCGGTATCGGCGTCATGGGCGGCATGATCTCGGCGACCGTGCTCGGCGTATTCTTCATCCCGCTGCTCTTCGTCTCGGTCCGCCGTGTCTTCAAAGGCAGGGTCAAATCGACGGCAACGACACCGCCCACCGACGCACCGACGACGGATGCCGCACATTAACGAACGAGACGCCCGCTTCCGCAGATTGGAGAGCGGGCGTCTCGACCTAGCTACAGGTCAAGCAAAGAGGCTCCTGCGACATCGCAGGAGCCTCTTTGTCATTGGTGTCATAGCTGACTTGAAAATGCTGTTGGCGGATAGCGCCCCACGCCGCCTTCGCGCCGCCGCTGCTCAGATCATGAAGCAGCGTGGCGGCATGCCTCTCGCAACCTTAAACGAGAGGCACGCCGGCTCGATATAAGAACCTGCCGCCCGAGTCCCGGACCTATGCCCCCGCACCTTTCGGCAAACAAGGTGTCGTTGCGATCGTGCCTACGGCTCGTTCAAGTGGATCAAGAAGCAGCAGGCGTTGCAGGCTGCGGCTTCGGCGACCACTTTGCGTGCAGCTTGGCGAGCATCAGATAGATGATCGGCGTGGTGTAGAGCGTCAGCACCTGCGAAACGACGAGGCCGCCGACGATGGTGATGCCCAGCGGGCGCCGCAGCTCGGAGCCAGGGCCGGTTGCCACGATCAGCGGAATGGCGCCCATCAGCGCCGCCAGCGTCGTCATCAGGATCGGACGGAAACGCTTGAGACAGGCCTGATAGATCGCTTCTTCCGAAGACAGGCCGAGAACGCGTTCGCCCTGCAGCGCGAAATCCACCATCATGATACCGTTCTTCTTGACGATGCCGATCAAGAGAATGATGCCAATGAAAGCGATGATGGTCAGCTCCGTGCCGCTGATGGCAAGCGCCAAGAGCGCGCCGAGACCGGCGGACGGCAACGTCGAAATGATCGTCAACGGATGCGCCAGGCTCTCATAGAGAATGCCGAGAACGATGTAGACCGTCAGCAATGCCGCCAGAAGCAGGAGCGGCTGGCTGCCGGACGACAGCCGGACACTCGCCGCATCGCCGGCGAAATCCGCATGCAGCGTATCGGGCAAATGCATCTCAAGCACCGCCTTCTCGATGGCTTGGTTCGCGACCTCCAAGGGCGTATTGAGCGCCAGATTGTAGGAAATGGTCACGGCCGGATATTGCCCCTGGTGATTGACCACCAGCGGCGCGAGCGTCCGATCGATGGAAGCGACGGCACTCAACGGCACCTGTTTCCCGCCGGTGGCCGGCACGTAGAGCTTGGAGATGTCATGCGGGTCGAGCGCATAGTTCGGATCCGCCTCTAGCACAACACGATACTGGTTGCGCTGCGTGTAGATCGTCGAGATCTGCCGCTGCGCGAAGGCGTTGTTCAGCGCGGCGTCGATGGATTGAATGCTGACGCCGAGCTGCGAGGCGAGACTGCGGTTGATATTGACGGTCGCCTGCAAGCCGTTTGGCTGCCTGTCGGTCGCGACATCGGTCAAGCCCGGAACAGCCTGCAATCGCTCCAATACCTTCGGCGCCCACTCCACCAGCTCGTCATAATTCGCACCCCAGACGGTGAACTGATACTGCGACTGCGACTGGCGCGCGCCGGCGCGAATATCGCCCGGCGAAAACAGGAACGTGCTGAGCCCGGGAACGGCCATCAGCTGCTTGCGAAGCCGGTCGATGATCTCGGCCGTCGGCGCCCGCTCCGATTCCGGCTTGAGCGAAATGAACAGCTGCCCTCGATTGATCGAGCTGGAAAAGCCGCCGCCGCCCACCGAGGAGCCGAGGCCCGACACCGCCGAGTCCTCGGCGACGATATCGGCGGCCTGCTGCTGCAATTTGACCATGGCCGGATAGGAGATATCGGTCGCGGCCTGCGTCCCGCCCTGGATGAAGCCGGTATCATCCTGCGGAATGAAACCCTTCGGCACCTTGACGTAGAGATAGGCCGACATGACCACGCAGGCGATGATCACCAAGACGGACATCAGGCGGTGATGCAGCACTGCTTTCAACGTCCGTCCGTAAAAGCCGATGATCGCGCTCATCGAGCCTTCGACCATGCGGCCGAACCGCCCGGGCTGGGCATGAATGTCGTGCGGCCGGAGGCGATGGCCGCAGATCATCGGCGTCAGCGTCAACGACACCAGCGTCGAAACGATGATGGTGAAGCCGAGTGTCAGCGAGAAAGTCTGGAAGAAGCGGCCGACGATACCTCCCATGAAAAATAGGGGAATGAAGGCGGCGAGCAGCGACAGGCTGATCGAAACGACCGTGAAGCCGATCTGCTTTGCGCCTTCGAGCGCCGCCCGCATCGGCTTCATGCCGGTTTCCAGATTGGCATAGATATTCTCGATCATGACGATGGCATCGTCGACGACGAAACCCACCGAAACGGCAAGCGCCATGAGAGAGAGATTGTCGATCGACAATCCGAAGAGCCACATCGCCGCCAGGGTTCCGGCGAGCGAAAGCGGCACGGTGACGCCTGCCGCGAAGGTCGGCGTTGCGCGCCGCAGGAAGACGAAGACCACCGCCATCACCAGGCAGATGGTGGCCAGCAGCGTCCATTGCATGTCGTTGACGCTGGCATGGATCGTCGTGGTGCGGTCGGAAAGGACATCAATCTTGACGCCGGCCGGGATGAGCCGCTGCAGCTCCGGAATCAACTGCTTGACGCCCTCGACCGTAGCGATGACGTTGGCATCCGCCTCCTTGGTGATGTTGAGCAGCACGGCGGGTTTGCCGCCATACCAGGCATCGGAGCGGCTATTGCGCACGCCCGGTTCGACGGTGGCTATATCGGACAGCCGGACGGCGGTGCCGTCACCGCTGCGTACAACGATCCTGCCATACGCTTCCGGCGTCCGCAGCTGTCCGTTGACGGCGATGGAGAAAGCTCCTCCAGCGCCGTCCATGGAGCCGGCAGGGCCGAGTACGTTGGCATTGACGATCGCGGTGCGAACGCTGTCGAGCGACATGCCCATGGCCGAGAGCCGATCGGGATTGAGCCTCACGCGTATCGCAGGCTGATCGGCGCCGCTGACCGTTACGCCACCGACGCCTTCCACCTGCGAGATACGCTGCACGACCACCGTATCGGCTGCATCATATATGGCGCTCGGCCCCACATTGTCCGATGTCAGCGCCAGAATCAGCACGGGCGCCGCGGCCGGATTGATCTTGCGGAAGGATGGTAGGGTCGGCAGATCGCCCGGCAGGTCGGTCGCCGATGCATTCAGCGCCGCCTGCACATCTTGCGCGGCGCCATCAACGCTGCGGGAGAGATCGAATTGCACCATGATGGTGCTTGAGCCGAGCGAGCTCACCGAGGTCAATTGCGTGACGCCGGCTATGGTGCCGAGATGCCGTTCCAGCGGAGCGGCGACACTCGCCGCCATGCTGGCGGGATCGGCGCCGGGACGGCTCGCCGAGACGACGATCGTCGGCAAGTCCACAGTCGGCAGGCTTGCCACCGGCAGGAAGCCATAGGCGACGATACCGAGAATCATCAGCCCGATCGCCAGAAGCGTCGTCCCGACAGGGCGTTTGACGAACGGCTCGGAGATGTTCATGTCTCGCCGCCCGCCAGTTCGTCCATTTCAGCGCTCGGCGTGCCGCTGGTGCGCCCGACGATCCGGGCGCGCAGGCGCTCGAAGGCCAGATAGATCACCGGCGTCGTATAGAGCGTCAGCAGCTGCGACAGCACGAGGCCGCCGATGATGGTGATGCCAAGAGGGATGCGCAGCTCGGCGCCTGTGCCCTGCGCCAGCGCCAGCGGCAGAGCGCCGAAAAGCGCCGCCAGCGTCGTCATCATGATCGGTCGGAAACGCAAGATCGAGGCCTTGAGAATGGCCTCGCGCGGCTCGAGGCCTTCCTTGCGCTCCGCCTCGAGCGCAAAGTCGATCATCATGATCGCGTTCTTCTTGACGATGCCCATCAGCAGCACGATGCCGATCAGGGCGATGACCGACAGATCCTGCCCGAACAGCATCAGCGCCAGCAGCGCGCCGACACCGGCCGAAGGCAGCGTCGAAAGGATCGTCACCGGGTGGACGGCGCTCTCGTAGAGCAGGCCGAGCACGATATAGATCGTCACGACGGCCGCCAGGATCAGCCAGGGCTCGCCGGCAAGCGAGGAGGCAAATTCTTCCGCGTCACCCGAATACTTGCGCTGGATGTTGTCGGGCATGCCGATATCCTGCTCGGCCGCCTTGATCTCGGCCACGGCTTCGCTGAGCGAAGCGCCTTTGGCAATATCGAAGCTGATCGTCACGGCCGGAAACTGCTCGTCATGGCTGATGACCAGCGGCGCCGTCGTGAAGGTCGCCGTCGTAAAGGCATTGAGCGGCACTTGCGTGTCGCTGGCGCCGGCGACGTAGAGCTTGTCAAGCGACTTCGGATCCGACTGATATTGGGGCGCAGCCTCCAGAATGACGCGATACTGGTTGGCCTGGCCGTAGATCGTCGCGATCTGGCGCTGGCCGAAAGCATCGTTCAGGGTGTCGCTGACGGCCTGCATCGATACGCCGAGCCGCGAGGCGGTTTCGCGATCGACATTCACAAAGATGCGGCCGCCTCCCATTTCCACCTCGGAGGCGACGTCCATAAGCTTCGGGCTTTCCTGCAGCCGCTGGGCCAGCTTCTGCGACCAGTCGACCACCGTGTTCGTATCCGTGCCCGTCAAAGTATATTGATAGGGCGCGCGGCTGGCCCTGGTGCTGATCGAGATGTCGCGCACGCTCTGAAAGGTGACATGGATGCCCGGCATACCCGCGACGTCATCGCGCATCCGCTCGATGATCTGATCGGCGGAAGCTGTGCGCTGGTTCCTCGGCTTTAGTATCAGGCTGAGATTGCCGGTGTTCAGCGTCAGATTGCTGGCGCTGGCACCGATGACGGAAACGACGCCATCGACATCCGGGTCCTTGCGCAGCCGATCGGTCACGGTCGCCTGTATCTGCTTCATGGTCTCGAAAGAGGTCGTCGGCTCGGCTTCGATCACAGCGGTGATCAGGCCGGTATCCTGCGCCGGCAGGAAGCCCTTCGGAATGACGACATAGAGCGCGATCGTCGCAGCCAGCGTCACCACGGTCACCACGAGCATGAGGCCGCTGCGATCCACGGCCCATACGAGGCTGCGCCGATAGCCTTCGATCATCCAATCGGTGAAACGATCGGCGCCGGCAAGCAAACCACCCGCACGCTCCTTGGGCTTGCGCAGGATGCGCGCGCACATCATCGGCGTCAGCGTCAGCGAAACCACGGCCGACACCACAACGGCGATGGTGAGCGTCAGCGCGAATTCGCGGAACATGCGGCCCACGATCCCGGTCATGAACAGCAGCGGAATGAACACCGCAACCAGCGAGACGGTCAGCGAAATGATGGTGAACCCGATCTCGCCGGCACCCTTCAGCGCCGCCTGCATCGGGTTTTCGCCCTCCTCGATATGGCGGGCGATGTTCTCGATCATCACGATGGCGTCGTCGACAACGAAGCCGGTGCCGATCGTCAGCGCCATCAGCGAGAGATTGTCGAGGCTGAAGCCGGCAAACCACATGACGCCGAAGGTCGCGATCAGCGACAAGGGCAGAGCGACACCGGCTATGAAGGTTGCCGTCATCGTCCGCAGAAAGAGCAGAACTACGAGGATGACGAGACCGATACTGATCACCAGCGTCCATTGCACGTCATGGATCGAGGCTCGGATGGTCTCGGTGCGGTCGTTGACGATATCGAGCGAGATGCCGGCCGGCATGGCCTGTTTCAGCTTCGGAAGCTGCTGCAGGACGTTTTCGACGGTCTGAATGACGTTGGCGCCCGGCTGGCGCATGATATCGATGATGACGGCGGGCTTTCCCTGATACCAGGCGCCGACGCGATTGTTCTCCAGCCCTTCGACGACATCAGCCACATCCTTCAACTGCACCGGGGCGTTGTTGCGATAGGCGACGATGACAGACTTGTAGACGTTCGGGTCTACGATCTGGTCGTTCGCGGCAAGCGTGAAGCTTTGCTGGGTGCCATCAAGCGCACCCTTGGCGCCGGCCACGCTGGCGCTGGTGATCGCCGTGCGGATATCCTCCAGAGCAAGGCCATAGGAGGCAAGGCGCGGCAGGTCCACCTGGACACGAATGGCAGGCTTGACGCCGCCCTGGATGCTGACATTGCCCACGCCGGACACTTCGCTGAGGCGCTGCGCCATCATCGTATCGGCGAAGTCGCTGAGCTCGCGGATCGAATAGCTGTCGGAGCGCAAGGCCAGCGTCACGATCGGCGTGTCGGCCGGGTTCACCTTCGAATAGGTCGGCGGATAGGGAAGCGTGCGCGGCAGCGTCGAGCCGGCCGCGTTGATCGCTGCCTGCACATCCTGCGCGGCGCCATCGATATCACGGCCGAGATCGAACTGCAGCGTGATCTGGCTGATACCGAAGGCACTTGACGACGTCATCGAGGTCAGTGACGGGATCTGACCGAGCGGCCGTTCCAGGGGAGCGGTCACCAGGGCCGCCATCGTATCGGGATCGGCGCCGGGAAGCTGCGTCGTCACCTGAATCGTCGGGAAATCCACCTGCGGCAGCGGCGCGACCGGCAGGAAGAGAAAGCCGAGAATACCGCCCAGGAGAACCGCGACCCCGAGAAGCGAGGTGGCGATGGGTCGGCCGATGAAGAGCGACGAGACGTTCATTGTTGCTGCGTCGGCGCTGCGGACGCGTTGTTCGGCGTGGTGCTGGCGCTGGTATTCGTATCCTGACCGGCGCCGCCGGCGTGCTGATCATCCCCGCTTTGACCATCCTGGCCGGCATTACCGCCATTACCACCCTTGCCGCCCTGACCGCCCTTGCCTCCCTGACCGTTGTGGCGATGATGCGGCTTCTCGCCGCCATTGGCGCCGGCATTACCTTGGCTGCTCTGTTGATCGTTCTGCGCAACCGGCTGCCCTTGATCATTGGCCGCCGGCACACTCGGTACCGCTTGATCGGAACTGGCCGAAATCTGCACTTTCGAACCGTCCTGAAGCCGCGCAAAGCCGGTCGTCACCACCTTGTCGCCCGGAGAAACGCCATCGGCGATCACGGCGAGCGTGTCGTCCTGCTGACGCACCTTCACCGGCTTCATCGCCACGGTCTGGCCTTCCTTGACGATATAGACGAACGTGCCGTTCGGCCCGCGCTGCACCGCCCCGCTCGGAATAACGGTAACGCCCTTCAGCGTCTCCACGAGCAGGCGGGCATTGATGAAGGCACCGGGCCACAGTGCCAGCTTCTCGTTCGGAAAGTTCGCCTTCAGCTTGACTGTGCCCGTCGTGGGATCGACCTGGTTGTCGACCACCGCCAGCGTGCCGTTGTCGATGACCGTCTGGCCATCATTCCCCATGGCCTGGACGGCGAGCGTACCGGCCGCACTTGCCGCGTTGACGCGAGCAAGCTGTTGCTGCGGAATGGAAAACAACACGGAGATCGGCCTGATCTGCGACAGCGTCACGATCCCTGTCGCATCCGACGAGCCGATGAGGTTGCCGACATCGACATTGCGGATACCGGTGCGCCCATCGATCGGCGCCTTGATCGTCGTATAGTCAAGCGTCGCCTGCGCGCTTTCTATAGCCGCCGCGTCGGCCTTAACCTGTGCCGTGTATTGCGCCACCAGCGAAGTCTGCGTATCGACCTGCTGCTGCGTACCCGAAGCGGTCTTCACCATGAGCTGATAGCGGTTGAGATCGCGCTGGGCCCCTGCGAGCAGAGCCTCGTCCTGCGCCTTCTTGGCAAGCGCCTGGTCGAGCTGCGCCTTGTAGACGGAATCGTCGATGCGGGCGATAACGTCGCCCTTCTTGATATCCTGGCCCTCGCCGAAATCGATCTCGACGATTCGTCCGCTGACCTGCGCGCGCACCGTCACCGTATTCAGGGCCTTCACCGAACCCACGCCATTGATATAGACGGGAACGTCGGCCGTCGTCACATCGGCCGCAAGCACTGGAACCGGGCCGCTGAATTGCGCCGCACCCCGCCGCCCTCCACCGCCGCCCTGACGCTGGCCGTTGCGGCGCTCGCCCTGGGCTTGTTGGGCAGGTGTCGAGGCGTTCTGATAGCCAAGCAGCCGCTCGGCGTTGGCAAGCCAGAGATCGCGAGTCGCATAGGCGCCGTAGCCCACCGCGCCAATCACCGCCAACGACATTACGACCCGAAACGCACGAGCCATCAACACACCTTCCTTCTAAGCCTTCGGTGATCTCTGACCCGCGGCTATCTTGTGCGCGACTCTAGCTTGCATCGTGTCGCTTAGGAATTTGGTATAGCCATTAAATTTTGTCCATTTTTGCGACGACTTAGCGAAATAAATTGTCACATTGGATAAAATCAGGGTTGTAGTCGCAAAGGCCTAGCGCTGGCGCAAGTTGCCATTGTCCTTGCGGATCAGAGTACACCCCAGCCGCGATAGCGGCCTCGGCCCGTCATCTCGCGCAAGCCAAGATCGCTGACCAGATTGAGCGCACCTCTTGGAGTGACGCCGACATGGCGGGCGATCATCTTCGTCGAAACGATCGGCCGCGACAGCACGATATCGATTACCTCGGGCAGGCTGCTGTTCGATCGCCGGTCCTTGAGACGCAACTCCATCTGCAGCTTGGCGAGCGAAAGACGATCAAGCTCCTTGAGGCCGGAATCGGCCGAAAGTACCATGGCCTCCAGAAATGCCGCCAGGCGCGTGTTGCGGTCCGAGGCCCGCCGTCGATCATGGCGGACGGCTTTCAGGCCGATGTTCAGACAGAAGAGATGCGAGGTGACTTTGCCGCGGCTGCGCAGATAGGCGCTGACCAGCAGGCCGCCGAGCCAATGCTGACGCCGCAGCGGCTCGAGCCGCTCCCAGGCGTCGAAAAGCACTGCCGCGCCCAGAACCGGCGGCAGCAGATCAGCCTCGCGAATGACGGCGCGCCAGCTCTCCAGGCGCTCGTCTTCATCCCAATCCTCGTCGCGCACCAGTGCGAGCGGATCGTCGATCGTCTCGGGTCTGCCGAGATCGGGAACACCGCCATTCAGGATCTTTTCGGATCGGGCGAGGATGGCGTCGATCTCGGCAAAGTCGACGCCGAAATCATCCTGATCCTCGTCTTCCTCTTGCGCGTCGGGCTCGGCGGACGCGGGGCGCCGCGGGACAATATCCTCGACTTCCCCGACATCGCCGCGCAAGGCGGCAAGGCCGGCCATTTCCAATCCCCAGGAAGGGTCCGCATTCCAGAGGCGCCGCCGGCTCCGCAGCACGGCGTGGGCGATGGTCAGCTCATGCGTCGGCGCGCGGGCATCCATGCGCGCATCGTGCAGTACCAGATCTTCCACATGCACCAGCTCGCCGCCAACCCAAAGCGCCCCCGCGGCATCGAAGAAATGCCCGCGCTCGCGAAAGCCGTCCGCCACGACATGCCGCAGAACACGCTCATCCAGCCGTGCCAACATGTCCTCAGCCTTGACGATGGCAGGCAGAAGCGTCGTCAGCGGAAGTGTGGTCAGATCGTATCGCATTGGAATCGCATCATTGAACCGATCTTACGGAACCTATCATCGCCACAAGCTGCAGGATACAAAGAGACCTCTGCGAACTGTGGACGACAATTCCTATTTTTAGCCTTGACCTTCCAGTAACAGGAAGGTTCATAACCTCATCCAACGCTCCTTTCGGGGCAATGGAGTCTGATATGGCATTGCACGACGAACACGATCACAGCCATCAAGGTCATGGTCACCACCATCATGACGGCCAGCCGCAGGAGACGGTGACGCGCGACCCGGTTTGCGGCATGATCGTTGATCCCGCCGGCAAGCCTTCGCTGGACTATCGAGGCCGCACTTTCCACTTCTGCAGCAATGGCTGCCGCACCAAGTTCGAGGCCGCGCCGGAGACCTACTTAACCGCCAAGGACCCCACCTGCGGCATGACGGTCGATCGCGCCACTGCGCGCCACTTAGCCAAGCACGAAGGCGAGACATTCTACTTCTGCTCCGCCGGCTGCAAGGCCAAATTCGAAGCGGATCCATCAGCCTATCTCAACGGCAATAGGCCGACACAGAAACCGGTACCGAAGGGTACGCTCTACACATGCCCGATGCATCCCGAAGTCGTCAGCGATCATCCCGGCGATTGCCCGAAATGCGGCATGGCACTGGAACCCATGGGCGTGCCCGCCGCCGACGAGGGCCCGAATCCTGAGCTGGTCAATTTCACGCGCCGGCTCTGGTTAAGCGCTGCCTTGTCGCTGCCCTTGCTTGTTATCAGCATGGGTCCGATGATCGGCCTGCCTATCCGCGGATGGCTCGGCGAACCCATCGCCACATGGCTCGAACTCGCGCTTGCGACACCAGTCGTGCTTTGGGCGGCCCTGCCCTTCTTCCGCCGCGCCTGGAGCTCGCTCGCCAATCGCAGCCCCAACATGTGGACGCTGATCGGCCTCGGCGTCGGCACCGCCTATCTCTACAGCATCATCGCCACACTCGCCCCCGGCCTCTTCCCGATGAGCTTCCGTGGCCATGGCGAGAGCGTACCCGCCTATTTCGAAGCGGCTTCGGTCATCGTCGCGCTGGTCTTCGTCGGCCAAGTGCTGGAACTGAAAGCCCGTGAACGCACTGGTTCGGCCATCCGTGCGCTTCTCGACCTTGCACCCAAGACGGCGCGGCGCATCGGCGCCGACGGCAGCGAAAACGACGTGCCCGTCGACGAGATCCAGGCCGGCGACCGGCTGCGCGTGCGCCCCGGCGAGCGCGTTCCGGTGGACGGCTCCGTCGTTGACGGACAATCCACTATCGATGAATCGATGATAACAGGCGAACCCCTGCCCGTCGAAAAGGACCGGGGTGATTCCCTGACCGGCGGCACGATCAACAAGAACGGCACGCTCATCATGCAGGCCGAAAAAGTCGGCGCCGACACCACGCTGTCGCGCATCGTCGAACTTGTCGCCAAGGCGCAGCGCTCGCGCGCGCCGATCCAGACGATGGTCGATCGCGTCTCCGCCATCTTCGTGCCCGCCGTCGTCGCAGCCGCCATCATCGCCTTTGCTGTTTGGGCCTTCATCGGGCCGGAACCGCGCCTGGCGCATGCGCTGCTCGCCGCCGTCGCCGTGCTGATCATCGCCTGCCCATGTGCGCTTGGACTGGCAACGCCCATGTCCATCATGATCGCCACGGGCCGGGGCGCGCAAGAGGGCGTGCTGGTGCGCGACGCCGAGGCGCTGGAGCGCTTCGCAAAGGTCGACACGCTGATCGTCGACAAGACAGGCACTTTGACCGAAGGCAAGCCGAATCTGACCGACATCGTCACCGCCAATGGCGTCGAGGAAGCCCGCCTTCTCTCACTCGTCGCCAGCCTCGAACGCGGCTCGGAGCATCCGCTCGCCGAAGCTATCGTTGCCGGCGCAGAGGAACGCGGAGCAAGCTTCGCCGACATCTCCGGCTTCTCGGCAATCACGGGCAAGGGCGTGGCGGGCCGCGCAGGTGAGATCGCAATCGCGCTCGGCAACGCGGCGATGATGGCCGACCTCGCCGTTTCGACCGAAGCCCTCGAGGCTGAGACCGAGCGCCTGCGCAGCGAAGGCAAGACCGTGATGTTCGTCGCCGTCGACGACAAGCTGGCAGGCCTCGTCGCCGTCGCCGACCGAATCAAGCCGACGACGGCAGCCGCGATCAAAGCGCTGCACGAGAGCGGCCTGAAGATCATCATGGCAACCGGCGACAACGGCAAGACCGCAGCTGCCGTCGCCAAACAGCTTGGCATCGATGAAGTGCGCGCCGATATGCTGCCGGAGAGCAAGAAGGCACTGATCGACGAGCTGCACGCCAAGGGTCGCATCGTTGCGATGGCCGGCGATGGCGTCAACGACGCTCCGGCACTTGCCTCCGCCGATGTCGGCATCGCCATGGGCACAGGCGCCGACGTCGCCATGGAAAGCGCCGGCATCACGCTGGTGAAAGGCGATCTCAACGGCATCGTGCGGGCGCGCCGCCTGTCGGAAGCGACCATCCGCAACATCAAGCAGAACCTCGCCTTCGCCTTCGGCTACAATGCGCTCGGCGTGCCGCTGGCAGCCGGCGTGCTCTACCCCGTCTTCGGTCTGCTTCTGTCGCCGATGATCGCGGCGGCTGCGATGAGCCTGTCTTCGGTCTCGGTCATCGGCAATGCGCTCCGGCTGCGGCTGGCGAGATAAGGAGATTTCTGATGAATATCGGCGAAGCATCCAGCCGCTCGGGCCTGCCGGCCAAGACGATCCGCTACTACGAAGATATCGGGCTGATCCGGCCCGATCGCGGCGACAACGGCTATCGCGATTATGGCCCTGACGACGTGCACAAGCTGCGCTTTCTGCATCGCTCGCGCAGCCTCGGCTTTTCGGTGGAGGAGTGCCGGCAATTACTGGCACTTTACGAGGACAAAAGCCGCGCCAGCGCCGACGTCAAGGACATCGCCGCCACGAAACTCACCGAGATCGACCGCAAGATCCGCGAACTCACGGAACTGCGCCGCACACTGGAGCATCTGGTACACGCCTGCCACGGCAACGAGCGGCCGGACTGTCCGATCCTGGAGGAATTGTCGGAGGGTTGAGAATTGGCGACGCGGCCATGCCCCTCACCCGCTCGCGGAAAGAGGGGGTCTTGATCCCATCTCCAGCAGCTTAACTCCATAGACTCTCTATTTCGCACAGTCGTCCCTTCTCCCCGCCTGCGGGGAGAAGGTTAGGATGAGAGGCATTCCCGCAGGAGGCCAGTGAACCAACCGCCCCCAAGAGGTACCTAACTCACCCGCTCCACAGCGATCGCCGTCGCCTCGCCACCGCCGATGCAGAGCGCTGCAACGCCGCGCCTCGCCCCTTGACGCTCAAGCGCATGCAGCAGGGTCACGATCAGCCGCGCGCCGGTGGCGCCGATCGGATGGCCAAGGGCGCAGGCACCGCCATTCACATTGAGCCGGTCGCGCGCAATGCCAAGCTCCTTGGCCGCGGCCATGGCAACGACGGCGAAGGCCTCGTTGATCTCGAAGAGATCGACATCGCCGATCTTCCAGCCCGTCTTGTCCAGCAGCTTGCGGATCGCCGGGATCGGCGCGGTGGTGTACCAGGCCGGCTCTTGGCTGTGCGTGGCATGGGCCTTGATCTCGGCGAGGATCGGCAACCCCTCTCGCTCGGCAACCGAGCGGCGCGTCAGGATGAGAGCCGCAGCACCATCGGCGTTTGCCGAGGCGCTGGCGGCCGTGATGGTGCCGTCCTTGCGGAAGGCGGGTTTCAGCGTCGGGATTTTTTCCGGCGAGACCTTCCGCGGATGCTCGTCCTTGGCAACAATGATTGAGCCACCCTTGGCAGCGACGGAAACCGGCGTGATCTCGGCTTCGAATGCGCCATTCTCACTTGCGGCGCGGGCGCGCGACAGGGTCTCGACCGAATAGGCATCCTGATCGTCGCGGCTGAACTGATAGGCTTCGACCGCCATCTCGCCAAAATCGCCCATGGAGCGGCCCTTCTCATAGGCATCTTCCAGCCCATCAAGCATCATATGGTCGAAGATGCGGTCATGGCCCATCCGGTAGCCTCCGCGCGCCTTGGCAAGCAGATAGGGCGCATTCGACATCGATTCCATGCCCCCGGCAACCGCGATGGTGGCGGAACCGGCGAGAAGCAGGTCGTGCGCCAGCATGGTCGCTTTCATGCCCGAACCGCAGACCTTGTTGATCGTCGTGGCGCCTACCGCATCCGGCAGACCGGCGCCACGCGCCGCTTGTCTCGCCGGCGCCTGGCCCTGCCCTGCCGGCAGCACGCAGCCGAACAGCACCTCATCCACCCTGTCAGCCGACAATCCGGCGCGCTCCAGCGCGGCGCGGATGACATGTGCCCCAAGCTCGGGCGCCTGCAAGGGCGATAGCTCTCCCTGGAAACGACCAAGGGGCGTACGGGTGGCCGAGACGATAACGATTGGATCGATAGCGGACATGACATCTCCTCAGAGTCTGCAAACGGCATTTTCAGCATCACCACTAGCACGTTAAATGATGATCGTCATCTAAATATGGCGGAAAGCAGGGCCTGATTGAATTTCTCACACTTGCTGCAGGCAAAGACGCAATTGCCTCGGCGCGAGACACAGCCTATGGATATCCAAATTTAGAGATGAGGATATTCAATGCCGCTTTACATCAAAGACGACGCCATCGACCGGCTGGCGCGACGCTACCAAGCATTGACGAAGGCGCCGACCAAAACCGAGGCCGTGAGGCTCGCATTGCAGAAGGCATTGGATGAAGAGTTGACCAAGCCCGCTCTTGCCGATGTCGCCGTCGCCTTCTGCCGCAATCTCAAGCAGAAGGCCATCGCGAAAGCCGGAAGCGACAGCGCGGAAGGGAACGCCTGATGTTTATCGATGCTTCGGTGCTATCGGCGATGATGACGGATGAGGAGGAAGCGCGCAGCTTCGCCAATCGCATGCAGCCGGCAACGGCGCGAATGACATCGCCGCTCGCAGCGGCGCATGCGGCAATCGAGATTGCGGCGATACTCGCTCTTTCGCCGACGGATGCAGGAGAAGCAGTGCGTATTTTCCTGCAGCTCATGAACATCCAGCTGCTTGCGGTGCCGCCGCGCGCCGCCTTTGTGGCCGCGGAGGCTTATGAACGTTATGGCCAAGGCGACCGCCCGGCCCGCCTCAGCCTCGACGACTGCATGACTTATGCCTGCGCTCGCTATTATCGCCAGCCGCTATTGTCGAAAAGCGACCGGTTCAACCAGACGGACATCGAGCTGGCTTAAGGCCACTCGATGCTTTCAAGACATTACGGGCAAAGTGACGACGGACCTGCCGCATACGTGTTCGAGCGAACGCCGACCGAGTTGGGAGCAGCTGCGCATTGCAGACGCGACATCGAGTCGCCGGCGCGGATCGGACCGGTTACGGACGGATCGGTATTGATCGTGCCGTCCGGAAGGATCGCATCCTTCGAATGATCGACATTGCCGACATCGGCCTGGAAAGCCTGGACGTTGACGCGCTTGGGATGATGCTTGTGCGCCTGCTCCGCCATGGCGGCGGCACTGGACATGCCGATGACGAGAGCGGAAATCGCAAGAGTTTTGAGCAGCATAAGACTGCCTCCTATAGGAGTTAAGGCCCCACACATATGGGAACTGACAAGTGAATTTACAGCGGCTTGCCTGTCAATATCGTTAAGAGTTTTAAGGTTTTGATGACGCTTTCACCTTGTGTCGCGACACCTCCGCACCCGCATCGTGCGGCAAGCTGACGAAGCGCAATGCGGAGACGGCTCCGATAAGGCCAACGACGAGGAAAGCCCAGCGGAAATCGACAAGCGAAAGCGTTTCCCCACCATGAATCGTGCGCGAGAGATTGAGCACGGCGGCGGCGACGGCAACGCCGAGCAGCAGCGACACCTGCTGCAGCATGCTCGACAATGTCGAGGCGGAACTGCGCTGCGCGGCATGGATATCGGCAAAGCCGAGCGTATTCAGCGCCGTGAAGTTCATAGAGCGTGAGAGGCCAGCAATGAATAGCAGGCAATATATCAGCAGATCCGGCGTCGACGGAGACAGAAACCCGCATCCGCCGATGCTTGCTGACGAAATCAGGCCATTAACGACGAGCACGCTGCGGAAGCCGAAGATCTTTAGCATCTGCGTCGTGATCGCCTTCATGCCGAGATTGCCGGCGAAGTAGAACAGCAGATAGGTGCCGGCATCGATCGCCGTGCGGCCGAAACCGACTTGGAAAAGCAGCGGGATCAGGAAGGGCGTGGCGTTGATCGCGACGCGGCTCGCCGTGCCGGCCGAAAGCGTCGACATAGCGAAGGTCTGCACCTTGAAAGCCGAGAGATCGAGCAAGGGCGCATCGACCTTCATGAAGTGCCGGGTGGCGATGACGGAGAAAATCACACCCCCGGCAATGAGCCCGATGCTAGGCGCCAATCCCGTTGTCCCCTGAACCACGAATTCCAGGCCGGCAAGCAGGAGGGTCAGCCCCGCTGCCGATTGCAGGAAGCCGATGAAATCGAGCCGCGCGACCTTCTCCTCGCGCTGATCCGGCACGAAGCGCAGGACGAGCCCAAGACCGATAATGCCGATCGGGATATTGATCAGGAAGTTCCAGTGCCAGTTGAGATAGGTGGTGATGAAACTGCCGAGCACCGGACCGATGACCGGGGCCGTCAGCGCCGGCCAGGTGATCATCGACATGGCATGCACCAGATCGGATTTGCGCGCGTTTTTCAGCACGATGATACGTCCCACAGGCGTCATCAGCGCGCTGCCGACACCCTGAACGGCGCGGGCAATGATGAATTCGGTGAGATTGCCTGAGAGACCGCAAAACAGCGAGGCCACGGTGAAGATGGTGATCGACGCCAGAAACACCCGCCGCGCGCCGTAGCGATCGCCCGCCCAGCCGGCAAGCGGCACGAAGGCGGCCATGGTGAGCAGATAGACGGTGATGCCGATGCTCATCGACACCGGCTCGACGCCAAAAGTCCGCGCCATTTGCGGTAGAGACGTGGTGACGATCGTGCCGTCCAGAATCTGCATGAAGAAGGAAACAGCGACGACGAAGGCGATGATGCGCGACTGCCGGCCGAAACTTGCTTCGGGAGGCTCTTCTGTGATCCGGGCAACGGTCATGACATGAAATTTCAGAGAATGGCGTTCAAAGGGAGCCGGACGCTCCCGGCAACAATCATACGATCATTGAATACGCCTATCGCTCTGGCTTGCAAAGCCGCAAACCCACGCCGGCACCATCAAAAATTGACAGGGTTACATAAGAACCGCGGTTCCCGGCGGGTTTGCTCCGGCCTTACCCTCGGCCCGCGGCGTTTTGCGGGCGTCAATCATCGGAGTAGCGCTGCTCCCGCCAGGGATCGCCATACATGTGATAACCGTTTTTCTCCCAGAAACCGGCCCGGTCGGCGCCGATGAGTTCGATGCGGCTCAGCCACTTGGCACTCTTCCAGAAATAGAGATGTGGCACGACGAGACGCATAGGGCCGCCATGCTCACGCGTCAGCGGCTGGCCTTCCCAGGCCGTGGCGAGGATCGCATCTTCGGCCGCAAAATCCGCAAGCGGAAGATTGGTGGTATAGCCGTCATAGCTCGTCAGCAGCACATGATGCGCCTCGGCCGTCGGCACGGCGAGATCGAGCAGATCGCGCGTCGAAATCCCTTCCCAGCGATTGTCGTAGCGCGACCACGTCGTCACGCAATGGATATCGCTGACGCGGGTGCTTTGCTCGATCGCCTGGAAAGCGGCCCAATCGAGGCTGAGCCGCTTTTCCACGAAGCCGAACACATCAAGCCGCCAGCTCGACAGCGAAACATGCGGCTGCACGCCGAGATCGAGCACCGGCCAGTTCTTCACGAGATGCTGTCCCGGCGGCAGCCGCTCGGTCTCCGGCCGGCTGACGCGTCCGGTCAGAAACTTACCCTCCGCGGCCCAGCGGCGCTTGGAGGTGGTGAGCTTGCTATCGGCGGGGATCTGATCGTCGCTCATGGGAACTCCCTCGGAAATGGCCGTCATTGGAGCCCCGGTGAGGCGCGGGTGTCAAGGAAATCAACCCAACTCAAAGAAGAAATGCGCTTGCCCGAAGCCCTTAGACTCTAACGTTGCATAGTGGTAATAGTAATGGCGCGTTTCAATCTTGGCGGTCAATTTTCCTTGCCTCGCGATGAATTTTTCTATGACGATGTAGCCGTTCATCGCATCCACGAGATCCGCTATTCGAAATTTGCGGCGATACGTGCAACCATATTGGTTTTCACAATAATGGCCCTCTTTGTCGGGCTATTGATTGTCACCCGTCATCAAAATTCCGACGCGCAAATTTGGCGACTTCGCATCAATGCAGTTGTGATTCTTGTCATATTTTGCGCGGCGACGATAAAACGCGTTCCGATCTATGTTCGCCGAAACTATGATGATCCGGTCATCATTATCGGCCCGGACGGCATTCAAGATACACGCGTCGCCACGGCTGTTATCCCTTGGACTAACATCGCAAATGCTGATCGCATATCGGCCGGCAAAATGTCCGGGTGCCTTACGCTTCACTTAATAGCGAATGACACGCCGCTCGCCGGGCCAGCGGTAAAAACCATGACCGATGCCTCGGGTATTCGAGAGACTGAAGTTCAGATCAAGGCAGACCTGTTCGACCGGCGCTATTCAGACATCTACAACATAGCGATGGCGTTCTATCGAGCACATCGTTTCGGCTGGTTATCTTCGCCTAGCGACGACGATTGGCCTGAATATCAATCTGAAACAGCTCCGCTTTTCCGGAAACGTCTACTTCCTGCCCACCCGCTTCCAGAAGCAGGCAATCCAATGCCGAAAGCGAAAGCCTGGCGACTTCGGCGTGGCCACGATGACAAACTATAAGGCTCACCCCACCGCGAGGGGAAAGTTTGGTGGCCCCATGAACGGAAACACGCCGCACCGAATGCGTGAAGCGTCCCCGCCGCGTCATGACATTGAGATCGGTGATTGTGCCGTCAATCAACGTCGCCGAGGTCGGCGCGTCGGCTGCAAAGGGCAGCGGCTCACTTGCCTGCGTCAGCCGTTCGGGCTCACGCCCCTCGATGAAGAGGGCCATGCCCTCGCCATCGAGAATGGATAGCGTGCGATCGATGCCCGGAAAGACCGAGAACGGTCCATCCGTGGCAACGGTCGCCATGCTGACGCGCCAGTCGAAGTCGGCAAGCCCGGCGCCATCGGGCGAAACGGCGATTTCCACCGTTTCCCCACCACCGTTTTTCCAGGGCATGCGCTTGTGGTCACTGGCGCGTAGCAGCTTCATCTCAGTTCCCCAGGATGGCCGGCAGGCGCAGGCCCTGCTTCTTGGCCCAATCAAGCGCAATGTCGTAGCCGGCATCGGCGTGACGCATGACGCCGGTTGCCGGGTCGTTCCAGAGAACGCGCTCCAGGCGCTTGGCGGCATCATCCGTGCCGTCGGCGCAGATGACCATGCCGGAGTGCTGGCTGAAGCCCATGCCGACGCCGCCGCCGTGATGCAGCGATACCCAGGTCGCGCCGGAGGCGGTGTTGAGCAGCGCGTTGAGCAGCGGCCAGTCGGAAACGGCATCCGAGCCGTCCTTCATGGCTTCGGTTTCGCGGTTCGGCGAAGCGACCGAGCCGGAGTCGAGATGGTCGCGGCCGATGACGACGGGAGCCTTCAGCTCGCCGTTCTTGACCATTTCGTTGAAGGCAAGGCCGAGGCGGTGGCGATCGCCGAGGCCGACCCAGCAAATGCGCGCCGGCAGACCCTGGAAGGCGATGCGCTCGCGCGCCATGTCCAGCCAGTTGTGCAGATGGGCGTTGCCAGGAGTGAGTTCCTTCACCTTGGCGTCGGTCTTGTAGATATCTTCCGGATCGCCCGAGAGAGCAGCCCAACGGAACGGGCCGATGCCGCGGCAGAAGAGCGGACGGATATAGGCCGGAACGAAGCCCGGGAAGGCGAAGGCATTTTCAAAGCCTTCGTCCTTGGCGACCTGGCGGATGTTGTTGCCGTAGTCGAGCGTCGGCACGCCGGCGTTCCAAAAGTCGACCATGGCTTCGACATGCACCTTCATCGAGGCGCGGGCCGCAGCTTCGACGGCTTTCGGATCGCTTTCGCGCTTGGCCCTGTGTTCGGCAACTGTCCAACCGGCCGGCAGATAGCCGTTCAGCGGGTCGTGTGCGGAGGTCTGATCGGTGACGATATCGGGGCGCGGACCGCCGGCCTTCATGCGCTTCACCAGCTCGGGGAAGATTTCGGCGGCATTGCCGAGCAGGCCTACGGACTTGGCTTCACCAGCCTTCGTCCACTTGTCGATCAGGGCAAGCGCTTCGTCGAGCGTCTTTGCCTTCTCGTCGACATAGCGGGTGCGCAGGCGGAAATCGATGCGGGTTTCGTCGGATTCGACGGCGAGGCAGCAGGCGCCCGCCATCACGGCTGCCAGCGGCTGTGCGCCGCCCATGCCGCCGAGACCGCCGGTCAGGATCCACTTGCCCTTGAGGTTGCCGTTGTAATGCTGACGACCGGCCTCGACGAAGGTCTCATAAGTGCCCTGCACGATGCCCTGCGTGCCGATATAGATCCACGAACCGGCCGTCATCTGGCCGTACATGGCAAGGCCCTTCTTATCCAGCTCGTTGAAGTGATCCCAGGTTGCCCAGTGCGGTACGAGGTTGGAGTTGGCGATCAGCACGCGCGGCGCGTCCTTGTGCGTGCGGAACACGGCGACCGGCTTGCCGGACTGCACCAGCAGCGTCTCGTCTTCGTTGAGCGTCTTCAGCGTCGCGGCGATGCGGTCGAAATCGTCCCAGGTGCGGGCCGCGCGGCCGATGCCGCCATAGACGACCAGCTCGTTCGGGTTTTCCGCAACGTCCGGGTCGAGGTTGTTCATCAGCATGCGCAGCGGCGCTTCGGTCATCCAGCTCTTGGCATTGAGCTCCGGACCGCGAGGTGCGCGAATTTCGCGGATATTATGGCGTGGGTTGGTCATGTCACATCTCCAAGGAGGGCAGGATGTCGGTTGAAATCGAGGCATTGAGCGCACCGGAGCCGATGAGCTCGCTGGCGGCCTTGAGGTCGTTTGCCATGTAGCGGTCTACCTCCAGCGAAGGTACGGCAGCGCGGATGGTAGCGATGGCAAGGGTCAGTTCCGGGCTGGTGATCAGCGGCGCGCGCAGTTCCACACCCTGGGCAGCCGTCAGCGCCTCGATGCCGATGATGCCGAAGAGGTTTTCGGTCATCTGCAGCAGGCGGCGCGCACCATGGCAGGCCATGGAGACATGATCTTCCTGGTTGGCCGAGGTCGGCGTCGAGTCGACGGAGGCCGGATGCGACATCTGCTTGTTTTCAGACATCAGCGCGGCCGAGGTCACTTCGGCAATCATCAGGCCGGAGTTTAGGCCCGGCTTCTTCGCCAGGAAGGCCGGCAGGCCGTAGCTGAGTGCGGGGTCGACCAGCAGTGCAATACGGCGCTGCGCGATCGCGCCGATCTCGCAAACGGCAATCGCGATCTGGTCGGCGGCGAAGGCAACCGGCTCGGCATGGAAATTACCGCCGGAAACGACGGAATTGTCCGACAGGACAAGCGGATTGTCGGTGACGGCGTTGGCTTCGATTTCGAGCGTGCGTCCAACCGAACGCAGGAGATCGAGGCAGGCGCCGTCCACCTGTGGCTGGCAGCGGATGCAATAGGGATCCTGTACGCGCTCATCGCCTTCGATATGGCTCTCACGGATCACGGAACCGGCAAGCAGACCGCGAAGGGCTGCAGCGGTATCGATCTGGCCCTTATGGCCGCGCAGTGTATGAATGTCGGGATGGAACGGGGCGGAAGAGCCCATGGCGGCATCGGTCGACATAGCGCCGGTGATGAGGGCTGCCTGAGCGGCACGATGGGCGCGGAAGAGGCCGGCAAGCGCAAGCCCGGTCGATACCTGTGTGCCGTTGATCAGCGCCAGCCCTTCCTTGGCGGCGAGCACGACCGGCTTCAGGCCGGCCTTTTCGAGCGCTGCTGCGCCGGAAAGCTGTTCGCCGGCATAAAAGGCTTCACCATGACCCATCATGACGGCGGTCATATGGGCGAGCGGTGCGAGATCGCCCGAGGCGCCGACCGAACCCTTTTCCGGAATGAGGGGTACGACACCCTTTTCAAGCATGCCCTCGATCAGCCGCACCAGTTCAAGCCGCACGCCGGAGGCGCCGCGGCCGAGCGAAACCAGCTTCAACGACATGATGAGGCGAACGACATTCTCCGGCAGCGGCTGGCCGATGCCGCAGCAATGCGAGAGAATGAGATTGCGCTGAAGCGTGGCGACATCGGCGCTGTCGATCTTGATGGATGCCAGTTTGCCGAAGCCGGTGTTGATGCCGTAAACAGGCGCATTGCCGGCTGCGATTTCAGCGATGCGGGCCGCCGCCTTGGCAATGCCGGCATCGAAGGAAGCATCGAGCCTCGCCGGCTCGCCGGTCCAGTAGATCGTCGCCAATTGCTGCAGCGACACGGAACCCGGATGGAGAACGATAGTCATCAGTTGAACCTTTTTCCCTTGAAGACATGGGCGTGAAGGGGATTGAAGCCGATGCGGTAGACAAGCTCCGCAAGGCTTTCGACATCCCATATGGCAAAATCGGCGGACTTTCCGGCTTCCAGCGTACCCGTCTCGGCCAGCAGGCCAAGGGCGCGCGCACCTTCGCGGGTGGCGCCGGCGATGCATTCCTCGACCGTCAGGCCGAAAAGCGTGGCAGCCATATTCATGGTCAGCAGCATCGAGGTCAGCGGCGAGGTGCCGGGATTGCAGTCGGTGGCAACGGCTATCGAAACGCCCGCTTCGCGGAGCGCCTTGACCGGCGGCTTCTGCTTCTCATTGATAGCATAGAACGCCCCCGGCAGCAGGACCGCAACGGTCCCGGCCGCAGCCATCGCCCTGACGCCGTCCTCGTCGAGATATTCGATATGATCGGCTGATAGCGCGCCATAGGAGGCGGCAAGCTTGGCGCCGCCGAGATTGGAGAGCTGTTCCGCATGCAGCTTCACCGGAATGCCGAGCGATTTGGCAAGATCGAAGACCCGGGCGATTTCCGCCGTCGAGAAGGCAATCCCTTCGCAGAAGCCGTCGACGGCATCGACGAGGCCTTCGGCATGTGCCTGCTTCAATCCGGGCAGGACGACATCGTCGATGTAATCGCCGTTGCGGCCCTTATAGTCTGCCGGGGTGGCATGGGCGGCCAGATAAGATGTGACGACGCGAACGGGGCGGACCGTCTCAAGCTTGCGAGCGGCCTGCAGCATCTTCAATTCGGATGGGATGTTGAGGCCGTAGCCCGACTTCACCTCGATGGTGGTGACGCCTTCGGC
This sequence comes from Rhizobium sp. BR 315, assembly GCF_050577975.1. Classification (NCBI taxonomy): domain Bacteria; kingdom Pseudomonadati; phylum Pseudomonadota; class Alphaproteobacteria; order Hyphomicrobiales; family Rhizobiaceae; genus Rhizobium; species Rhizobium sp. BR 315. Next base: position 29,710 of record NZ_JARWKZ010000022.1, read on the forward strand.
CAGCAGCGTGTCGAGGCGCGGCAGCGCAACGGCGACAAGCTCGTCGACCGACAGTGCGCGGGTCGCGTTCACGGACGAGACGATGCCGCCGCCGGCGCGGGCGATTTCTTCGTAGCTTGCACCCTCCAGCCGCATTTCGAATTCACGGGCTCGATTGCCGCCATAGACGATATGCGTGTGGCAATCGACGAGGCCGGGCGTAACCCAGCGGCCATCGAGATCGATGCTTTCAGCACCGGAAGTATCGGGAAGGTCGGCTTCATGGCCGGCAAAGACGATACGGCCGTCCTTCGTCAGGATGGCACCCTTCTCGATCACGCCGAGCCGGGCCTCGCCCTCTACCATGGTTGCAAGACGCGCATTGCGCCATACGCGGCTTGTCGCCCCGTTTTCCTTGCTATCTTCGGAAAAATTGTTCCCACCCATCAGCTTTACGCCTTTCCTCGTTGGCCCATAATGTATATACATATTAAAAAGCTGGCAAGAGGGATTTTGGACTCTCTGCTCAAAAGGAAAGGGTGAGACCATGACGACACTTCATGCACGCACGGCATTGCTTGGCGACGGATGGCACGAGAATGTGCGATTGACCCTTAAGGACGGCCGCATCGCCGACATCGCGATGGGCGTCGCGCCCGAAGCCGGCGACGACAGGCAGGATATGCTCGTGCCCGCGGTGCCGAACCTGCACAGCCACGCCTTCCAGCGCGCCATGGCCGGCCTTGCCGAAGTTCGAGGCCCGGCGAACGACAGCTTCTGGAGCTGGCGCACCGTCATGTACAAGTTCGCCCTGTCGATGACCCCCGACCATATCGAGGCGGTCGCCGCGCAGCTCTATATGGAGATGCTCGAGGCCGGCTTCTCGCGCGTCGGCGAATTTCATTATTTGCACCACGACAAGGACGGCAGTCCCTATGCCAATATCGCCGAACTGGCCGAGCGCATCGGCGCGGCCAGCGCCGAAACCGGCATTGCATTGACGCTCCTGCCCGTCTTCTACGCCCATTCCGGCTTCGGCGGTGCAGCGCCGATCGATGGCCAGCGCCGCTTCATCAACTCGCTCGAAAGCTTCGAGGCACTAATGGCCGGCTGCCGCACGGTGACGAGCCGCCTACCCGGCGCCGAGCTTGGCATTGCGCCGCACAGCCTGCGCGCCGTCACACCCGAAGAATTGGCAAAGCTGGTGCCGATGGCGGGCGACGGGCCGATCCATATCCACGTCGCCGAGCAGATGAAGGAAGTGGAAGATTGCATTGCCTGGTCAGGTGCGCGGCCGGTGCAATGGCTGCTCGATCATGCCCCCGTCGATAGCCGCTGGTGCCTGATCCACGCCACGCATATGACCGAGGATGAAACCCGGCGCATGGCAAGGAGCGGCGCGATTGCCGGCCTCTGCCCGATCACCGAAGCCAATCTCGGCGACGGCGTCTTCCCAGCGCCCCTCTTCCTCGAGGAAGGTGGTCGCTACGGCATCGGCTCGGACTCCAATATCCTGATTTCCGTGCCGGAAGAGCTGCGGCAGCTCGAATATTCGCAGCGTCTGGCGCTCCGCGCCCGCAATGTCATCGCTTCGACGGGCGGTTCGACCGCCCGCATGCTGTTCGACGGCGCACTAGCCGGCGGCGGTACGGCGCTGAAAGCCAAGGCTGGGCTTGCCGTCGGCAACCATGCCGACATTGTTTCGCTCGACACAAGCGCTGTGCCTTACCTCTCCGGCGACCGCATTCTTGACCATTGGACCTTTGCCGGCGGCGTCAAGGTCGACGGCGTCTGGGTTCTGGGCCGCAAGCAGGTCGAAGGCGGACGTCACCAGAAGAGAGAGGCAATCTCCGCGCGCTTCCTTAAGGCGATGGGCGAACTCATCGACTAAGAAACTGCTTTTCCTCCCGTCGATTGATCCTTAATGAAGTGCTTCGGGGGGAATCCATGTCTCACACGGAAAAGATGGGCAGCATGGCCACAGCCAAAGAGGCGACACTGCATCAGCGTATCCTGAGCGATATCGAGAACCAGATCGTCTCTGGCGCTTGGCCGCCGGGTCATCGCATTCCCTTCGAACTTGCTCTTGCGGAGCAGTATGACTGTTCGCGCATGACGGTGAACAAGGTGCTGACCCAGCTTGCCCGCGCCGGGCTGATCGAGCGGCGAAAGCGTTCGGGCAGCTTCGTCACACATCCGCAGGCGCAATCGGCGATACTGGAAATCCACGACATCAAGTCGGAAATCCTGTCGCTGAACCTGCCCTATTCGTACAAGCTCGTGAAACTGGCCGAGCGGCGTGGCCGCCCGGAAGACTCCCGCCGCCTGCAATTTGCCGGCCCGGTTACCGTGCTTGAAATCACCTGCATCCACTATGCCGGCTCGCGACCCTTCTGCCTGGAAGACCGCGTCATCAATCTCGATGCCGTACCGGACGCAGCCAATGCCGACTTCGCCACCCTGCCACCGGGTCCCTGGCTGATCAATCAGGTGCCCTGGAGCACCGCCGAACATCAAATCCGCGCCATATCCGCAGAGGGCGAAGCAGCTGCGAGCCTCGACGTCGCCAAAGGCACGGCCTGCCTCGTGGTCGAACGACGCACATGGAGTCCCTCAGGCCCGATAACCCACGTCCGCCTCACCTATCCCGGTGATCGCCATAGCCTTGTGGCGCGCTTTACGCCCGCAAGCTAAAGCAATTCCAGCAAAACCGCTGCGCACTTTTGCTGGAATTGCTTTAGGGACGCTGCGGAGACTCGGTCGGCGGCGGGATGAGACTCTCGGATTGACGTATAGGATGGCCGGGATTGACCAGCAGGATGCTGAGCGCAATCAGAACCAATGACAGAATCAAGAGGATTCCAATCAGAAGCGGACGAATCGCGGTCATTTCGTTCTCCAATCTCCCAGCCCAGCGCAACGCGCGATAGGGAATTCGAGATAACCAGCGCAGTCTAGCGATAAACGTTAAGTAATACCTAATGTTCCGGGAAATACCTGTCCTTTTCCAGGAATTTTTGGCCTCGCCAGCCGAGACGGCCATCTCACGCTTGTTTGAATGGCGAATGACGCAAGCGGCGCATAGGATCGCGGCGCAGATGGCCGCAGGCGCATTGCCCGGCACGCTGCCGACCAGCTCCAACCCTCGTATCAAGATCGACCGGCATATCGCTCGGCCGAAATCTTAAGGGAGACACTGCCCATGCATCGCAAACGTCTGATCGCGAGCGCGCTGACGCTCTCCGTCGCCATGCTTGCAGCGCTGCAAAGCGCTGATGCCGCCGAGCGCGTGAAAGTGCGCGGCACCGTGGAGAGCCTCGATGGCGATACGCTCAAGGTCAAGTCCCGCGACGGCAAGGACGTCACGGTCGCACTGAAATCCGGCTTGCAGGTCGGCGGTGTCGTTCAGGCTGCCGTCAGCGACATCAAGCCCGGTGACTTCGTCGGCATCGCCTCGCAACCAACCAACAGCGGCATCAACGGCGCCATAGAAGTCGTCATCTTCCCCGCCTCGATGAAAGGAACCGGCGAAGGCGACCGCCCCTGGGATTCGGCGCCGAACGGCTCGATGACCAATGCCACCGTCGCCAATGCCGTAACCTCGATCAACGGCCCGACATTGACGCTCACCTACAAGGGTGGCGAGCGCACGATCAACATCCCCAAGGGCACGCCAGTCGTAACCTTGGCCGCCGCCACGAAAAGCGACCTCAAGCCCGGCGCCGGCGTCTTCATCACCGGCGAGCGGAGCGGCGACTCGACGGTATCGGCCGACCGCGTCGCCGTCGGCCTCAACGGCACCATGCCGCCGATGTGATGGATCCTGCGGAGCGGTCGGTCCGTTACCTTGAACTTAGTCGCCGAAAGTAATACCTCTTTCTTAGAGATCATTACCGAGGCATACGATGAGTACCACCGTTACAGCAAAGGGACAGGTCACGATTCCGAAGGCCGTCCGCGACATGCTCGGAATAGGTCCTGGTAGCCAGGTCGATTTCCGCCGCATGCCTGACGGCAATATCGTCGTCGTCCCGGCGGATGCGCAGAAGCAGACCAGTCGATTCGCCAAATTCCGTGGTCATGCCGGAAAAGGAATGACCACCGACGAAATCATGGCTTTGACGCGCGGCGACGACTGAGGTGATCTTTGTCGATTCCAACATATTGCTGGACATCATCACGAACGACCCCGTGTGGTACGACTGGTCACTCGCGCAACTCGACGCCGCGAGCCTTCTCGGCCCATTGTGTATCAATGATGTCGTCTATGCCGAGATATCCGTGCGTTACGACAGGATCGAGGATCTCGACGAGATGCTTGCCGAGACCGGTCTACGCATCGAGCCGATGCCGCGGGAGGCGCTTTTCCTCGCCGCCAAGGTTTTCGCTCAATATAGGAAATCGGGTGGGACGCGTGGCGGCGTCCTGCCCGATTTCTTCATTGGCGCCCATGCGGCAGTCAGCGGCCTATCCCTCCTGACACGCGATACGAAGCGCTTCCGAACCTATTTCCGGTCCGTCACGCTCATCAGCCCGCAGGAAAGCTGAGGCGGACAGAGCAGAAAACCCTACTCCGCCGCCTGCGCATGCGGGCGTTGATCGATGACTTCGTCATCCTCCTCCGGCTTCGGCTGCTTCCAGGCGATCAGGCGGTAGAACATCGGGATGAAGAAGGTGGCGATGAAGGTCGCCGCCAGCATACCGCCGATGACGCCGGTGCCGATGGCGTGCCGGCTCGCCGAACCCGCACCGCTGCTGATGGCCAGCGGCACGACGCCGAGGATGAAGGCGAGCGAGGTCATCACGATCGGGCGGAAGCGCAGCCGCGCAGCCTCGAGCGCCGCTTCGGCCGCACCCATGCCTTCCTTGCGTTTCAGCACCGCGAACTCGACGATCAGGATGGCGTTCTTCGCCGCCAGGCCGATCAGCGTCACCATGCCGATCTGGAAATAGACGTCGTTGGTGAGCCCGCGCAGATAGGTGGCAAGCAGCGCACCGAACAGCGCGAAGGGGATCGCGGTGATGACGGCAAGCGGCAGGCTCCATTTTTCATACTGTGCGGCAAGGATCAGGAACACCATGATGACGCCGAAGATCATTGCCTGCGTGCCGGCGCCGCTGGTCTCCAGCTCCTGATAGGCAGAGCCCGTCCAGGCGATCTGGAAGCCCTCAGGCAGGGTCTCGGCCGCCACCTGCTGCATGGCCTTGATCGCATCGCCTGACGTATAGCCGGGCGCCGGGTTGCCGGTGATCTTGGCGGCATTGAAGGCATTGTAGCGTTCGAGCTGATCCGGCCCGATGGCGCGCGTCACCTTGATGAGCGCATCAAGCGGGATCATCTTGCCGCTGTCGGAACGCACGAAGACCTGGCGCAGATCGTCAGGCGATTCGCGGAACGGCGCTTCCGACTGCAGGTTGACCTGATAGTTGCGGCCGTACAGCGTGAAGTCGTTCACATAGAGGCTGCCGAAGGTCGCCTGCATGGCATCGAAGACCGAGTTGATCGGCACGCCGAGCGCCTTGGCCTTCTCGCGGTCGAGATCGGCGCGGAACTGCGGAACGTTGGTGTCGAGCGTCGTGCGGACGCCCGCAAGCTCCGGCCGCTTGGAGGCGGCCGCCACCAGCTTCTGCGCCTGATCGGAAAGCCCTGCCACGCCCTTGCCGCTGCGATCCTGCAGATAGACTTCGAAACCGCCAGTCGTCGAGAGACCCATGATCGGCGGCGGATTGAAGGCAAGCACCATGGCATCCTTGATGCCCATGTTGGCGCCGATGATCGGACCTGCGAGATTGCGGGCATCGAGCTCCGGCGTCTTGCGCTCGCTCCAGTCCTTCAGCGTCACGAAGGCGACACCGGCGCTGCTCTTCAGACCACCCGACAGAAGATCGAAGCCCGAAACCGCAAAGACGTTTTCGACGCCCGGCAGCTTTTTGGTATTGACCAGAGCCTCGTCCATGACGGCCTGCGTACGCGTGAGCGAGGCAGCCGGTGGGAGGATGGCGATCTGGAACAGCGAACCCTGGTCTTCATCCGGCACCAGCGATCCCGGCAGCGTGTAGAAGAGATAGCCGGTCACGCCGAGCAGGCCGGCAACCAGCACGCAGCCGACGATGACGCGCTTCAGGAAGAAGGCGACACCGGCTGCATAGCCCGCCGTCAACCGGTCGAAAGCACGGTTGAAAATGCGGAAAGGCAGGATCGGCTCATGATGGTCGGGCTTCAGGATCAGCGCGCAGAGTGCTGGCGTCAGCGTCAGCGCCACGATACCGGACAGAGTGACCGAGATCGCGATGGTGACGGCGAACTGCTTGTACATCTGGCCCGCCAGCCCGCCCATGAAGGAGACCGGGATGAACACGGCGCAAAGTACGAGCACGATGGCGATGACCGGGCCGGTCACTTCGCCCATCGCCTTGATGGCAGCCTTCTTCGGCGACAGCTTCTCCGTCGCCATCAGGCGCTCGACGTTTTCGAGCACGACGATGGCGTCGTCCACCACGATACCGATCGCCAGCACCAGGCCGAACAGCGTCAGAAGGTTGATCGAGAAGCCGAGCAGATACATGCCGGCGAAGGTGCCGACGATCGAGATCGGCACCGCGATGATCGGGATCAGCGTCGCCCGCCAGTTCTGCAGGAAGACGAAGACGACGATGACGACGAGAAGGATCGCCTCGATGAAGGTGTGCACCACCTCCTCGATGGAGACCTGGATAAACTTCGTCGTGTCGTAGGGAACCTCATAGGAAACCCCGTGCGGGAACGACTTCTGCAGCTCGTCGAGGCGCGACTTGAGCGCGGCCATCGTGTTCAAAGCATTGGCGCCCGGCTGCAGGTAGACGGCGATCGGAACCGCCGGCGTGCCGTTGAGACTGCTCTGTACCGAATAGCTCTTGGTGCCGAGTTCGATGCGCGCCACGTCCTTCAGCCGGAGCGTTGCGGCATTGGCCGTCGAGCGAAGGATGATTTCGCCGAAAGCGTCGACGTCGGGCAGGCGTCCCTGCGTCGTCACGGTATAGGTGAAGGCCTGCGGATTGTTGCTGGGCTGATCGCCGAAGCGGCCGGCGGCAAACTGGGAGTTCTGCTCCCGGATCGCAGTCGCGACGTCGCTCGGCGTCAGATTGTATTGCGCCAGCTTGTCCGGCCGCAGCCAGATGCGCATCGAGTAATCGACATCGCCAAGCAGGTTGACGTCGCCGATGCCTGGAATGCGCTTGAGGTCGTCGATGACGTTCAGAAGTGCATAGTTACCGACATAGGTACGGTCATAGCGGCTATCGGTCGAGTACATCGCCACGAAGCCGAGGATCGACGTCGAACGCTTGGTCACGACGACGCCCAATCGCGTCACGTCCTGCGGCAGCGTCGAGACGGCGCGCTGGACGCGGTTGTTGACGTTGATCGCAGCCTGGTCCGGATCCGTGCCGAGCGCGAAGGTCACAGTGATCTGCATCGCGCCGCTGTTGGAGTTCGTCGACTGCATGTAGAGCATGTTTTCGACGCCGTTGATCTGCTGCTCCAGCGGAGCGGCAACGGTCTGCGCTACCGTCTCGGCGCTGGCGCCAGGATAGGTTGCAGTCACGACCACCTGCGGCGGCGTCAGCTCGGGATATTGGGCGATCGGCAGGATACGCAGGCAGACAGCGCCCGCCAGCAGGATGACGATCGAGATCACCGCCGCGAAAACCGGGCGGTCGATAAAGAATCGGTTGCCTAACATCAGTTCTGCACCACCTTTTTCGCGTCCTTAGGCGTCGCGTCCGCCGTCGCCTGTACGGGTGCGCCGGGGCGTACCTTGATGATGCCTTCGGTGATCAGCTTGTCGCCGGCCCTGAGGCCGGAAAGCACCAGCCAGGTGTTACCGATCTTCTGGCCGAGCGTTACAGGATTGATGTGTGCCTTGCCTTCCTGGTCGATCGTATAGACGAACTGGCCCTGCGGGCTCTGCATCAAAGCCACTTCCGGAATGGTGATGGCGTTGTCGAGCGACACGCCCGTCACCCGCGCACGAACGAACTGGCCCGGCAGCAGCCGGCGCTGCGGATTGTCGACCACGGCACGAGCCTGCAAGGTTCCCGTCGATACGTCGATCGTGGAGGAGGTGAAATCGACCACACCGTCATGATCGTAGCCGGTGCCGTCGCCGAAGGAGATCTTGACGCCGAGATTGGGTGCTTCGCCCTTCGCCTTCTTCATGTCGATCAGCCGGCGAACTTCTGCCGCCTCGGCATCCGAGAAGGAGAAGTTGACGTAGACTGGGTCGAGCTGCGTGATGTTGGTCAGCAAACCGCTATCGCCCGTCGTGCCGATCAGGCTGCCTTCGGACACCTGCTCCAGGCTGGTAATGCCGCCGACCGGCGCGGTCACTTGCGTATAGTCGAGATTGAGCTGCGCCGTCTGCACCTGCGCCTGCGCGGCGGCGACCGAGGCTTCCGCCAGCTGGCGCGTCGAAATGGCGTCATCGCGAGCTTTCTGCGTCGCGGCGTTCTGCCCGAAGAGATTGATGTTGCGCTTTTCCTCGCGCTGCGCCTGCTCGAGCTGTGCCTGCGCCTGCTGGAGCTGCGCCTTGGCCTGGGCGAGCGCTGCCTGGTAGGATGCCGGGTCGATCAGGAACAGCACGTCGCCGGCCTTCACCTCGGCGCCTTCGACAAAGTTCCTTTTCAACAGGATACCGCCGACGCGAGCGCGCACATCGACTTGCCTAAAGGCGGAGATGCGCGCAGCATATTCGTAGGAGAGCGCCACGGTCTGAGGCTTGAGATCGATGGCCGTCACCTGCGGCGGCGGCATCTGGCCAGCCTGCTGCGCGAGGGAGGAAGATGCGCAGAAAAAGAGCAGTCCGACGGCAACTAGACCGTTGCGCAGAAGGGGGGATTTATACGTCGTCATGGAAAAATCACCGTGAGATTCGACATTTTTATTGCGCTGCAATATACAAACATACATGAATGATTGTAAACATCAAATCGACGTGACTTTCGTGGTCGATATCGGGAACCACATGTGGTCTTCGGATATTAGGATATAAAATCAAACATATAGAGTGAGACGACATGCCCCCTTCGTCTCGCGGAAACTTCAAGGAGGAACATGCGCAGAACCAAGGAAGACGCAGCCAAGACGAGAGAGGAAGTTTTGGCCGCGGCCGCTGACATTTTCTATGAAAACGGCGTCAGCGGCTCCAGCCTCGAAAAGATCGCCCAACGCGCCGGCGTAACGCGCGGCGCGATCTATTGGCATTTCAAGGACAAGGCCGAGGTCCTGACGGCCCTGCATAGCGAAATCCGTCTGCCGCAGGAAACCATCGTCGACTATGCGATCGAGCACGGCCATGACGATCCGCTCGGACTGATCGAGCAGGGCACAATCCAAGTTCTGCAGAATCTTGCCAAGGACGAACACCTGCAGCAGGTCTTCGCCATCATGATCCTCGGCTGCGAATTCACCAAGCATCGTTCCGATGCCGCCCAGAGAATCGTTACCGCCAACCAGCAAATGTTCGGCAAGCTGCAGCGACTGATCGAGATGTCCGACCAACAGAACACGCTTGCGCCGCTATGGACCCCCGATGCCGCCGCCCGCGCCATTCAGTGTTCCATGAATGGCCTGCTCGCCGAATGGCTCCGATCGAGCAAATCCTTCCCTTTGGTCGATATAGGAGAGAGGCTGATCCGCAGCTTGGTCGGCTCCATGCGGCTAAGGTGATCTAGCGGCTAACCGCCGGCGTGCCGCATGGCCTCGGCCAGCGAGATGTCCGACTTGATCTCCCGCGTCGACATTGACGTTACGGTGTGTCGCACGCCGGGAAGCCTGTTGAGCTCCTGCCGCAGCAGCCGGTCAAGCGCCGCCATGTCGGTGGCCAGAATATGCAGGAGATAATCGGCCTCGCCCGTCGTCGCGTGGCAGCGCCATATCAAGGGGTGGCGACGGACGGCGGTCTCGAAAGCATCGAACCGCTCGACGTCGATCGACACCTGTACGAAAGCCTCGAGGCCGAAGCCGAGCCGGGGCGGATCGAGAAGCGCCCTGTATCCCCGGATCACGCCTGCCTCCTCCAGCGCCTTCACCCGCTTCCAGCACGGCGTCTTGCTGAGCCCCACGAGATCGGCGAGCGCCGCAAACGAGATGCGGGCGTCAGCCTCCAGCGCGGCAATGATCTTGTGATCGAGCGCATCCAACTCCATCGTTCTCTCCATTTTGGCGACAGGAGCCGATCGTACTCCCATTCCGCGATTATGAATGACAAATAGGAACAATGTTCAAGGCAAATTGCTTATCCTTGAGAAAGGCAAACATGCTTGTCGGCCGGAGGCCGGAACAAAGGGAACGAAGATGCAGAAGCAAGACTACTACGCCCGCATCGAAGCGCCGGACATGCTCGACTACGGCGTCTATCTGCAATGCGATAAACTGCTCGCCTGTCAGAAGCCGTTGAACGGCATGGTCAACGGCGACGAACTGCAATTCCAGATCGTTCATCAGGTGGAAGAACTCTGGATGAAGCTGATGGCTTATTCGCTGGTCGATGTGATCGGCTTCATGGAGGAGCGCAACACGCATCGCGTCGTGACGCTGATGGGCCGCGTGCATCGGATCATGCGCATGATGACGGCCCAGCTCGATCTTCTGGAAACCATGTCGCCGAAGGAATATCAGCAAATCCGCCTGCAGCTCGGCAACGGCAGCGGCCAGGAGTCGCCCGGCTTCAAATTCCTGCTGCGCATGCCGCCCGACCTCTGGCACGCCTTCAAGGCAAATTATCTCGATGCGCCCGGTCTGACGATCGCCGATATCTATGATGGCAAGTACAATCACGGCGACAGCTATGTGGTCGCCGAAGCCCTGGTGGAATATGACGAGCTGTTCCAGAAATTCCGCGCCAACCACATGTATCTGATCCAGCGCTCCATCGGGCTCGGCTCGAAATCTCTGAAGGGACGACCGGTCGAGCTGCTGCAGGCCGGCGCACGCCACCGCTTCTTCCCCGACCTCTGGGATGTTCGCCACGAAATGACCGACCGCTGGGGTAGCCAATATGGCGTCGTCCGCGATTCCATTTCCAAGCATGACGCTGCCGAATAGGCGCTGACCGAAAGCAGCCTTCCGTTGCCTCGTGTGACGCAACGGAAGGCTTTCAATATATAACGCCAGGCCTGCCGTCGGCAGCCACGCGAAAAACGCGATGACAATTCATCACAATATCGGCCGTCCCGGCCGAACCTATCACCGCCGATAGGCTATCGACCCTCTCCCATACTCATTCAAGCAGCATCCTCGCCTTGATCACGCGCCGCGCATCGGGTCTCGCGGGCCTGCCATGTTTCCCCTTGCCAATCGACGGAGGCGATCGGCACCGGAGATCCGCGGCACGCGGCCATCCTCACTGCCAGAAATCGTATGAGAACGGCAATCGCGGCTCGGCAAAAAGCTAGAACTAAGAAATATAGCATATTGCATAAATTTGTTATCTGCCATATTTGTTTAGTAACCTCGCAGTTCGATCCTCCCGGAGCCCCTCATGACGCAATTTCAGGAAGCCACTGCGCGACAGCGCGCATGGAAGTTCGCCAGCCGTGATGAAGACGACCGCCCAAGCCTTCCTGAAGTCAATGCCACGGTGAAGGTGCCGCATGGCGGCAGCTGGATACGACGCCTGCTGGCGTTCATCGGACCGGGCTACATGATCTCCGTCGGCTACATGGATCCCGGCAATTGGGCGACGGACCTCGCCGGCGGCGCGCAGTTCGGCTACACGCTTCTCGCGGTCATCATGCTCTCCAATCTGATGGCGATCCTCCTGCAGGCGCTGTCGGCAAGGCTCGGCATCGTCACCGGGCGCGATCTCGCACAGGCCTGCCGCGATCATTATCCAAGGCCCGTGAATCTGGCTCTGTGGCTTGCCTGCGAGCTCGCCATCATCGCCTGCGACCTCGCCGAAGTCATCGGCACGGCAATCGCACTGCAGCTGCTTTTCGGAATTCCGCTGATCGGCGGCGCACTGATCACCGCGCTCGACACTTTCCTGCTGCTGCTTCTGATGAACAAGGGCTTCCGTTATCTCGAAGCCTTCGTGATTGCGCTGCTGATTGTCATCGCCACCTGTTTTGCCGTGCAGATCGCCGCGGCCGCACCGCCGATCGCGGCCATTCTCGACGGCTTCATCCCCTCGCCCGAAATCGTCGTCAACCACGAGATGCTTTACATCGCCATGGGCATCATCGGCGCGACCGTCATGCCGCATAATCTCTACCTGCATTCCTCGATCGTGCAGACCCGCGCCTACAAGCGCAACGACGAAGGCCGCCGCGACGCCATCAAATGGGCGACTGTCGATAGCACCGTCGCGCTGATGCTGGCACTCTTCGTCAATGCCGCGATCCTGATCGTCGCGGCCGCAGCCTTCCACAATAGCGGCCATGCCGACGTTGCCGAGATCGGCCAAGCCTTCGAGCTGCTCTCGCCGCTGCTCGGCCTCGGCATCGCCTCCACCCTCTTTGCGATCGCGCTCCTCGCCTCAGGCCTCAATTCGACCGTTACCGCGACGCTAGCCGGCCAAATTGTGATGGAAGGCTTCCTTCGCCTGCGGATTCCGCACTGGGCAAGGCGACTTTTGACGCGCGGTCTTGCAATTATTCCGGTTGTATTCGTGACTGCAATTTATGGTGAAAAAGGCACCGCCAACCTGCTCGTGCTCAGTCAGGTTATTCTGTCCATGCAATTGCCCTTCGCCGTTGTTCCATTGGTCCAATTCGTGACGAATCGCGACAAAATGGGAAGTTTCGTCGTCTCCAGAAGTATTGCCGTTCTCTCCTGGCTGGTGGCCGCCATCATACTGGTACTGAACTTCAAGCTGCTGTTCGACACCATCTTCAGTTGACGAATCATTTGCAACGCGCGAATCTGGGCCTGTGGACGATCACGGCAATTAACAGACTCGTAATACTTGCCTAGATTTTGCCATGATTTGCCCTAGTTTGGGCCCACCGCAATCTGCAGGGTTCCTCACTTCATGGCCGAAAGTCCATTGCGCATCCAATTTCCTGCAGAAGCGGCGATCCAGGCGCGGCCTCATCACGATTTTCATATTCCTTTTCTGCCGCGTTCCGCGCATCTGCGTCATCTGATCGCCATCGGGCTGGCCGGCACCGCATCCTTCGGCCTGCTCGCCGCCGTGCTCTATCCGCTGCTGGCGCGTCACGAGATCGAACAGGCGGTACCTATGCACACGGCCCAGCTGGCGCCGTCGCAACCGGCGATGCACAAGAGCACCCGACTGGCCGCGAAACAGCGTTTCGATGGCGCGCGCTTCGCGCAGGTGGCCGAAAAGCTTTCAAGCGGCGAAACCCGCATTTTCACCTATCACCGCACGACGCTGGTGTTTAAATCCGACGAGTCCGAAAGCGCGCGCGGCAGTGCCGGCCCCATCAATGCCTCCTATACCCGCGAACACGCAGAAGAGGTCGCGTTCTCAGCGCCGTCGCTATCGGATATCCGCCACGGCATCTATCCGCAGGCAACGCATTATGACGCCGTCCGTCGCTCGCGCTTCCCCGTTCGCGGCGTGCCGCTGAACGTCAGTGTCTCGAGGGCGACAACCGGCGAGCCCGGCCGCGAATTCCGCCGGCTCGTATCCATGCCGAAGGACAAGCAGGATCTTCAGGATATCCTGGCATCCGCTGGCCTCAGCAGCGACGCCGGCGACGAGCTGCAGCGCGCGCTCGAAACCGATACGGTTTCCCCGGGCGACAGTCTGGAACTGTTGCTGGAGAAGAAGAGCCCCGCCTCTCGCCCGAAGCTGATCATGGCTCGCCTGAGCGGCGACAAGACACCGGAGCGGGTCGTCGCACGCGACGATGCCGACAGCTTCGTGCCGATGGCCAACGACCGGTTGTTTTCCGCGCTCTATAGCGAAAGCCAGGCCGACGCCCCCTCCTCTTCGGAAGTGGCCGCCGTCGATCTGAAGGATGTCGATGACAGCAACGAAGCGACTATCAGCGCCAAGCTCGAAAAAGCCGGACTGACCAAGGAATGCGCCTCGCAGCTCGTCAAGCTGGCAAAGGCCAAGGATATTTCGCTCACCAGCATCGAGGACGCGCCCGACAGCGTCGACCTACTCTTCCGCAAGGCGGAGAATGGCCAGAGCGAGCTGATGTTCATCGAATTCCATGCCGATGGCGACACGCACCGCTTCTATCTGCATAAAAACGGCGGCGAAGGCGCCTCGGAATTCTACGACGAAGGCGGTCATTCGATCGCGAAATCGCTTGTGCATCGTCCCGTGCCGAACGGCACGCTCGGCGACGGCTTCGCCTGGCGCGTCCATCCCATTCTCGGGGTGAAGAAGTTCCACAACGGCGTCGATTTCCGCGCGCCGATGGGCAGCCCGATCCAGGCCGCAGGCGACGGCATCGTCGAGAAGATTTCCTGGGAAACCGGCTACGGCAAATATGTCCGCATTCGCCACGACGGCGGCTATGAAACCACCTATGCCCATATTTCCGCCACGCCGTCGGACCTGCGTGTTGGCCAGCGCGTCACCCAGGGTCAGACCATCGCCTATGTCGGCTCGACGGGCTATTCCACCGGCCCGCACCTCTACTACGAACTGCGCGTCAACGGTCGCTATGAAAATCCGCTGACGGCGCAATTGCCGGCCGGCACGAACCTGACGGGCAAGTCGCTCGACAGCCTGCGCTCGCAGGTGAACCACGTCGAGAACATCATGAGCTATCTCGATGTTCCGGCGGCGCGCAACGCTCCGCCGCCCCCCTTCGCCAGCTTTGGGCAAAGCCCGAACCTTGGCCCAAGTTTCGGCCCCAACCATTTCGGCGCACCCTCACGGTAAACTGGGCAGAAAACCAGACACACACTCTCTCGGATGTCCGATCCATGCGCGCGGCAATAGCGCCTCGCTGCCGAATGCGGTAACACTCTGCAGTACATGGCCATAGAGAAGACGTCGCCGCACGCTACGTGACGGGCAGACGAGATATTCATGCGGCGTCCGCAAGGAGCATAAGTTGGCAGGCAAGCCGTTGCCGGAACAGAAGGATACCGTGCCTAACGAAGGCAGACGCCCCCGTGCCGATGCGCGCCGCAACCGTGACAAGCTGATCGAGGTTGCTGCGCAAGCCTTTGCCAGCCACGGCACCGTCACCTCGCTCGAGGATATCGCCCGGCAGGCCGGTGTAGGGATCGGGACGCTCTATCGCCATTTCCCCAGCCGGGAGCATCTGGTCGAAGCCGTCTATCGCCACGAAGTCGAAGCGCTCTGCGATGCCGCCGGCGAGCTTTCGACGAAGCTCGCCCCCGACCAGGCCCTGGAGGAGTGGATGCATCGCTTCGTCGGATATATCGCCACCAAACGCGGCATGGCCGACAGTCTTCGCATCCTTCTCAACAGCAATTCCAAGCTCTTTGCCGATAGCTACGGCCGGGTGCCGGTGGCGCTCTCGGGCCTGATCGCGCAGGCGGTCGCCGCAGGCTCCATCCGCACCGATGTCGACAGCACCGATGTACTGCACGCGCTGTCGGGCACCTATTCCATGCCCAATTCGCCGGAATGGCACGATCGCGCCCGCCGCCTTGTGGGGCTGCTGATGGACGGGCTGCGCTGGGGAGCGCCGAAGACGGAATTGCGGTAAAGCCCTGACAATCGCCGGCCCGCTTCCTATATCCTTTTTCGAACGCAAATTGTTGGGCACCTCTGTCGCTGCGGTGGCTTTGCCCGACGCCTCACCCCAGGAGCCATCATGTCGGAAAAGCCAGTCAGGATCCCCGGTCCCGATCATCCCATCACGATCGAGGAGAAGCATGCGCATGTCACCGTTTCGGTCGCCGGCAAGACGATTGCCGACACGCATGAGGCGTTGGCTCTCAAGGAAGCATCCTACCCGGTCGTCATCTATGTCCCGCGCAAGGATATCGACATGTCGTTGCTGGAACGGACCAGTCACGAAACCTATTGTCCCTACAAGGGCGAGTGTTCTTACTACAGCATCCCCGTCGGCGGCGAGCGCTCGGTGAACGCCATCTGGACCTACGAGAACCCCTATCCTTCGGTCAGCCAGATCAAGGAATACATGGCCTTCTATCCCGATCGCGTCGATTCCATCGACATCGTTACCTAAAGCGCCAGACCACTTGAGGCGTCGAAGACGTAAACCTGCTCGGGGCTGACGGAAACATTCAACTGTTGGCCATAGCGCACCGGCGCTTCGCCATCGACCACGGCGGTTACCTGTTCGCCGGCAAGGTCGAACAGCACATGCGTCTGCGCGCCGGTCGGCTCTACCAGCAGTGTCTGGCCGGTGAGCGGCGAACCGCCGCTGGCAAGGCTCAGATGCTCCGGCCGCAGGCCGATCTTCACGCTCTGGCCAGCCTTCACCTTGCGTTCGCCGGCGATACGGATCGGCGTGCTGTCCTTCAGCCGCACGGCCGGCGAGCCATCAATCCCATCAACCACGCCATCGAGGAAGTTCATGGCCGGTGAGCCGATGAAACCGGCGACGAAGAGATTGGCCGGCTTGCGGTAAAGCTCGATCGGCGTTCCCTGCTGCTCGATCCTGCCCTGGTTCAGCACCACGATGCGATCGGCCAGCGTCATGGCCTCGATCTGGTCGTGGGTCACGTAGATCGAGGTGGTCTGCACCTTCTGATGCAGCGCCTTGATTTCGGAACGCATCTGTACGCGCAGCTTCGCATCGAGGTTGGAGAGCGGCTCGTCGAACAGGAAGACGGCCGGATTGCGCACGATGGCGCGGCCCATCGCGACGCGCTGGCGCTGACCGCCGGAAAGCTGCGCCGGTTTGCGGTCGAGCAGTTTTGTGAGATCGAGCATGCGCGCAGCTTCGTTGACCCGCTGCTCGATCACCTGCTTGGTTTCGCCCGAAAGCTTCAGGTTGAAGCCCATATTCTCGGCGACTGTCATATGCGGATAGAGGGCATAGGACTGGAAGACCATGGCGATGTTGCGCTCGCGCGGCGTCATGGCGTTGACCACCTGCCCGCCGATCGACACGTCACCATCGGTGATTTCCTCGAGCCCTGCGATCATCCGCAACAGCGTGGACTTGCCGCAGCCCGAGGGGCCGACAAGCGCGATGAACTCGCCGTCCTCGATCGAAAGCGAAATATCGTGGATGACAGTGAGCGCCCCGTAGGCCTTGTGGATGTTGTGCAGTTCGACGGATGCCATGTTGTTTGCTCCGATGAGGCTCAGGATTTCACTGCACCGGCGGTGAGGCCGGCGATGATGTGCTTCTGCGCCAGGAAGAAGACGATGATGGTGGGCAGGATGGTCAGCGTGATGAAGGCGAGCACCAGCTCCCATTCTGTGCCGAATTCGCCGCTATAGACCATCATGCCGAGCGGCCAGGGATAGATCGAATCCGAGTTCAGCATGATCAGCGGCAGGATGTAGCTGTTCCAGCTGCCGACGAAGGAAATGATGCTGACGGTCGCGATGATCGGCCGCGAGAGCGGCAGCGAGATATGCCAGAAGAAGCGGATATAGCCGCAACCGTCGACAAACGCCGCCTGGAACAATTCTTCCGGAAGGTTTCGAAAATAGTTTCTAAAGAGAAGAATGCTCATGCCGAGGCCGAAAGCCACCTGCGGCAGCACCACGCCCCAATAGGTGTTGAGCAGGCCGAGATCGCGGATGCGGATGAAGAGCGGCAGGATGGCGGTGGCGGCCGGGAACATTAGGCCGATCAGAAAATAGTTCAGCAGGAAGTTCGAGCCGAAGAATTTCACATGCGCGAAAGCGAAGGCGGCCATGGCCGAAACCGACAGCGTCAGGAACACGGTTAGCACGGCGATGATCAAAGAGTTCATCATCTGCCGCCAGTAGCGGTCGCCGAACAGGATGCCGGTATAGTTTTCGAAATGCCATTCGGCCGGCAGGCCGAACGGATTGGTCCGGAGATCGCCGAGCGTCTTGAAGCCGCCGAGCGCGGTCGTCATGAGCGGGATCAGCACGATGGCGGCAATGATGGTCAACGACACATAGAGATAGATCTTCGTGCCGGTGGTCAGTCGAACGGATGAGGCCATATCAGTCATTGCGCATAAATATCCGTTTGTAGCCGAAGGCGAGGGTGACGCAGATCACGAACAGCACAACGCCGACGGCGCTGCCGAGGCCGACCTGCATGCGGGTGACGCCGAAATTGTAGAGGAAGGTCACCATCGTCTGGGTCGAGTTGAACGGGCCGCCGCCGGTGAGCGGCATGATCATGTCAAAAAGCTGCAGCGATCCCACCACGGCGAAGAAGACGGAGAGACGCAATGTCGAGCCGAGCAGCGGCAGCGTCACGTAGCGAAACTTCTGCCAGCCGGTGGCACCATCGATCTCGGCGGCCTCCAGCACGCTCTTGTCCAGGGATTGCATGCCGGCGATGAACAGCATCATGTGAAAGCCGAAATATTTCCACACGATCACGCCGAGTACGGCGTACATCGCCAGATCCTTGTCGGCGAGTACGTAAGGGGTCGCGGTGCCGAGAAAATGCGCGAGCGCCGCAAACAGACCGTAGTCGCCATCATAGACGAAGCGCCAGATGAGGCCTGCGGCCACTTCGGCCAGCACATAAGGTAGGAAGAAAATCAGACGGAAGAGCACGACGCCGCGAATGCGGTTTGCCAGCATGGTCGCCAGCCAGATGGCAAGCGGCACCTGGATAGCGATCGACACAAGGATGATGAGCGCATTGTTCTTCAGCGACGTCAGGAAGGCATCGTTCTTGAACAGAACCTGGAAATTGCGCAGGCCGACAAACTCCGTCGGCAAGCCGTAGCCGCTCCAGCGATAGAGGCTGTACCAGGCGGCCTCCCCCATCGGCAGGATGACGAAGATGGTGAAAAGCAGAACGGCGGGCGGCAGAAATAGCAGGATAACCGGCATGCGGCCGCGCGCGGCCGGCGATTTTCGCTTCGCGACAGGCTT
Organism: Rhizobium sp. BR 315; assembly: GCF_050577975.1. Lineage (NCBI taxonomy): Bacteria > Pseudomonadati > Pseudomonadota > Alphaproteobacteria > Hyphomicrobiales > Rhizobiaceae > Rhizobium > Rhizobium sp. BR 315. The sequence continues at coordinate 48,639 of NZ_JARWKZ010000022.1, forward strand.
CGCTCTTGCGACGGAGGGCATGGCGGTCGTGGCGCTGACATCGGTCATGGGCGGTCTCGACGATTGCAATTCAAGGAGAAACCGGCGCCGGCACAAGGGAGCGGCCGGCGCCGGATGCCGCTAGAGCTGGTCCTGCTCGAAGGCGTCCTGGACCTGCTGCGCGCCATCCTTCGGCGGAATCTGGCCGGAGACGATGCCGACGGAAATGTCGTTGACGACACGGCCGACGGACGGACCGAGATCCTGGTCGAAGAAGTTCTGATGCCACGTCGAATGCGCCAGCTGATCGGCAGCTCCGCGCATCAGTGGTGACTTGATGCCATCCTGCGCGCCGTCAGCGACGGGAATGATCAAGCCGGCCTGCGCAATCGTGCGCTCGTTGTCGGCATTGGTAAGATAGGCCAGGAAATCGAGCGTTTCCGGCGGAGCCTTCTTCGTGACGGCCCAACCATTCAGGCCGCCGAGCGTATCGGTCGGAGCGCCCGCGCCGCCAGTTACGGCCGGGAAAGCGAAGCGGCCGATATTGTCGTCCGCCAGCCCCTTGCCGTCGCCCGAATTGACGCGCTGTGTGGCGACAGTCGTCTCGAAGCTAAGGATCATTGCTGCCTTACCGTCACCGAAGACGCCGAGCGTCTGCGGCCAGGTGGCACCGAGATAGCCTGGCTGGAAGGGCTCGAGCTTGCCGAGTTCCGCAAGCTGTTCGCCAGCCTTGATGATGGCTGGATCGTTGAAGCTCTTGCCCTTGCCGTTCTTGGCGTCGTTGAAGACCTGCTGACCGCCGTCGCGCATCACCAGATAGCTCCAGTAGAAATGGATCGGCCATTTTTCGCCGCCGCCGCCCGCGATCGGCACGATGCCGGCCGCCTTGATCTTCTTCACCGCGGCAAGATAGTCATCCCAGGTCTTGATGGCATCGGCGTCGACGCCGGCCTTGGCGAACAGGGCCTTGTTATAGAAGAAGGAAACAGTGCCCATCTGATAGGGCACGGCGCTGACCTTGCCGTCGAAAGTCAGGCCCTTGATTGCAGCCTGATTGTAGCTCTTCTTCCAGGCACCATCCTTTGCGTCCATTGCCTTGGTCAGATCCAGCAACGTGCCGGTCTGCTGCTGCTGCTTCAGCACGCCACCGCCCCAGCTATAGAACAAATCCGGGGCATCCTTGGACTGCAAAAGGGTCGGCAGCTTGGCCTTGAATGCCTCGTTGGCCAGGAACTGCATCTCGATCTTCGTGCCCGGATGCTTGGCCTCATACTGATCGGCGATCTTGCGCCAGACGGCGACATAGGCCGGATTGGCCTCAAGATGCAGCCATTTGACGACGGTGTCGGCGGCAGCGCTCGTCACGCCGGCCAAAACAGTCAGCCCCGTCGTGGCGGCAATAGCAGCAATGCGAAGGGCCCTGGCCCCACGTAGATGGATCATGATTTTCTCCTCCCAAGGGAACCAAGAGCCTCAATATTTTTTCCCTTATGCGGAATAATTCAACGGAGCTTTGCCGAAATGTCAACCGCCATCGCTAAATTTTTGGCAGATTGGCACCAAAATGGCTTGACATTAGGCAACCGCCATAGGTTATTTAATTCGCATTCCGATAAAAATACCAGGCCGCAGCCGAGCGGGTCCGTCATTCGGCACCAATCTCATGAAAACAGCAGATCCCGAGCTTATGCGGGCGATAAACCGCTTCAATGTGCTGGATACGATCCGGCGGGCGGGCTCTATCGCACGTATCGAAATCAGCGACCGCACCCAGCTTTCAACCACAACAGTTTCGGCGATCACGGCATCGCTGCTGGATGACGGGCTGATTCTGGCGCGCACCGAAGGCGATCTCCGCGAGGCGGCAACCCGCGGTCGGCCCCGCGTCATGCTGGAGCTCAATCCAGATGCCGCGCGCGTCGTCGGTGCGAAAATCGCCGCCAACCGCATGGTCTTCGTCGTGACAGACTTTTGCGGCGAGGTTCTTTCGACGCTGACGCTGGCGCTGCGCGTCGACCGGCAGCCGATCGGCGTGATCGCCGATCTGCTTGAGGATGGCGTGCGCCGCTGCGTCGTCGATGCCAATCTCGCTCTGGATGAGATCGATTCCGTCTGCCTCGGCTTGCCCGGCGTCGTCGAACATCGCACCGGCCATGTCCGCACCAGCCCGATTTTTCGTGAAACCGGCGTCGATTTCGCCAAGGAAATGTCGGAACGGCTGGGCGTGACCACCATCATCGAAAGCGATGCGCATGCCATCACGCTCGCCCATCACTGGTTCGGCAAGGCGAGAGACCTCGACGACATGGTGCTGGTGTCGCTTGAGCAGACGCTGGGACTTGGCGTGTTGCATGGCGGCCAGCTTTTTCGCGGCGCCGGCGGCCTCAGCCACAATCTCGGCGATCTCACGCTCGGCATCGGCCCGCAGGGCACGATCAGACTGGCGAGCCTTGCCGGCGAAAGCGCCATTCTCGGCGACCAGCCGAGCGGCCGTTTTGCCGAAGCTATCCGCCTCGGCCGGGGAATGGCCCATGCCAAGACGCTGATCGACGCTGAAGACAACGCGCTGATCGGCGCAGCAATCCGCGCCGGCGAAGCCTGCGGCATGGCACTCGCCAACATCGTCACGCTGTTTGCTCCGCCGCGCGTCATTCTGGTGGGATCGAGCCTGGCGCTCGGCCAACCCTTTCTCGACAGCCTGCGGGAGGCCTATTCGCTGGCCATCCCGCCGTCGATCAAAGGCGTGACCGAATTGGTTTTCGATCAGTCGACCGACGAGACCTGGGCGCAGGGCGCTGCGGTCGTCGCGCTGCGCGAACTTTACGAATCGCCCTGGGGAACGACGGGACCGGCACCGGCCCTCTGATCCCCACAGCAATTCCAGGAAAAGTGTGCAGCGGTTTTCCGTCCGGAATTGCGTCGAAACAATAGGATAGAGCGGCTCAGCGCTTACGTGAAACGCTGAGCCGCTCCAGGACAGCAAAGACAATTCATCTGGAGGAAATCTATGAACAAGGTCGGCATCGGCATTATCGGCTGCGGAAACATTTCCGGCGCCTATCTCACCGCCATGAAATCCTTTCCCATTCTCGACATCAAAGGCGTCGCCGACCTCAATCGCGAGCTTGCCGAGGCAAAAGCCGCCGAATTCGGTCTGAAGGCAGTCGATATCGCCGCCTTGCTGGCTGATCCCACAATCGAGATCATCGTCAACCTGACCATTCCCAAGGCGCATGTCGCCGTCGGACTTCAAGCGCTGGAAGCCGGCAAACATACCTATTCGGAAAAGCCGCTCGGCATCAATTTCGCCGAAGGCAAGACGCTTGCGGATGCCGCGGCCGCCAAGGGCCTGCGCATCGGCGCGGCACCCGATACCTTCCTCGGCGGAGGCCATCAGACGGCCCGCGCCATCATCGACGAGGGCGCCATCGGCATCCCGGTCGGCGGCACCGCCACCTTCATGTGCCCCGGCCATGAGCGCTGGCATCCGAATCCGGCTTTCTATTATGAAGTCGGCGGCGGCCCGATGCTCGACATGGGCCCTTATTACATCACCGATCTCGTCAACCTGCTCGGCCCCGTTTCCCAGGTCGCAGGCTTTGCTGTCACGCCGCGCAAGGAGCGCATCATCACCAGCGAGCCGCGCAACGGCGAGCACATCCCCGTGCATGTGCCGACCCACGTCGCCGGCGTCATGGCCTTTGCCAATGGCGCCGTCGTCCAGATCGGCATGAGCTTCGATGTCGCCGGCCACAAGCACGTGCCGCTCGAGGTCTACGGCACCGAAGGCACGCTGATCGTGCCCGATCCGAACCGTTTCGGCGGCCCGGTGGAGTTCCTGACGAAGGGCGGCGAATTCGCCGAGCGCGAAATCACCGCGCCTTATGCCGATGGCAATTACCGCTCGCTCGGCGTTGCCGACATGGCGCACGCCATCCGCTCGAACCGTCCGCACCGCGCCAATGGCAGCCTCGCGCTACATGTGCTCGAAGTCATGGAAGCCTTCCAGACGGCCTTCGACAGCGGGCGCACCGTCACCATCACGACGCAAACGGAGCGTCCGGCCCCTCTGTCCGAATCCCTGGTGGATGGACAGATCGGCCGCTAGAACGGTTCAGCTTTTCATGGAAACGCCGAACCGTTCCAGCTTTTTGTTTTCTCGCAATTCCGGACGGAAAACCGCTACGCACTTTTCCTGGAATTGCTCTAACCGCACAATTTTAGGAGGAATATCATGCGTGAAGCACTTATTGTCTGGGGCGGCTGGAGCGGCCACGAACCGCAGGAATGCGCCCATATCATCCGCGACATGCTGGAAGAGGACGGCTTCAAGGTTTACCTCGAAAACAGCACCGAAGCCTTCGCCGATCCCTCGATCCACGATCTCAGCCTGATCGTGCCGATCGTCACCATGTCGAAGATCGAGAAGGAAGAGGTCAAGAACCTTGCCGATGCGATCGAAAGCGGCGTCGGCATTGCCGGCTATCATGGCGGCGCAGGCGACAGTTTCCGTGAGAGCGTCGAATACCAGTTCATCGTCGGCGGCCAATGGGTTGCCCATCCCGGCAACATCATCGACTACAAGGTCAATATCACGCGCCCGGATGACCCGATCATGGAGGGGATCACCGACTTCCCCTACACATCGGAGCAATATTACATGCATGTCGATCCGTCGAACGAGGTGCTTGCGACCACGACCTTCACCGGCGACCATGCCTACTGGATCGACGGCGTCGTCATGCCCGTCGCGTGGAAGCGCAAATACGGCAAGGGCCGCGTCTTCTATTCCTCCCTTGGCCACCAGGCCAAGGAATTCGCCGTGCCGCAGATGAAAACCATCTTCCGCCGCGGCGCCAACTGGGCAGCCCGCTGAGGATCGAGACCTTGGTGGCCTGGCAAAGCTGCTTACATGGGAGATTGCAGGTTTCTGCGGGAAGAGCAGCGCAAGATGGAGCCGGCGCGCTGAGGCGTGAGGATAGGAAGTAACGATGGAGCTCGAAGAGGGTGCGATACCCCCTCCGTCACTTCGTGACATCTCCCCCACATGGGGGGAGATTGGTAACTTGCAGCACCGGCCTGCCTCAAATCGAAATTGAAGCCGTAGAAACCAAAGTGCACCGCACTATTAGAAGCGGCAACGAACTCCTAACGATCTCCCCCCTTGTGGGGGAGATGTCGCGACAGCGACAAAGGGGGGGTGCCAGCGCTTCCACCAATTGAAAAGCCTCAGGCGAATCTCATTCAGCTCTTCTTGAGCTTAAGCTTCGCCTTCCCCTCGTCCACCAGCCTTTGCGCGGCTTCGGCGACCGTGATCTTGCCGAAGGCAAGCTGGTCGGCGATGGGGCGCGCGACGTTCACGTCGAATTCCTGGGAGCCCATCGGCGCCGGCGGCGGATAATCGCCTACCTGGTCTTTCAGCAGTTGGACGTATTTAACCGTCAGCTGCTCCACCGCATTGAGCTGCGGCAGGATCGCCTCGCGCACGGTCGGCGACATCGGCACGCCACGCTCAACACCGAGGATCTTGCCGGCGTCGACGTCGTTGACAAAGAAATCGATGAATTTCGCGGCCGCCTCGCCGTTCTTGCTGGTGGCGCCCACGCTCCAGATCAGCGCCGGACGGTAATAATGGCCGGACGGGCCATCCTTCTTCTCGCGCGGCAGCATGGTGATGCCGAGCTTGCTCTTGACTACGAGTTGATAGCCCACGAGCTGGTTGGAATAGGCCATGCCCATCGCCGATTTGCCAAGCGCCAGGCAGTTGCTTTCAATGACGTTCTGATCGAGCGTCTGCACGTCGGGCGGCACGGTGCCGCCGCGTTTGCGCAGCTCTTCCCAATAGGAATACCATTCCTTGGCATCGTCGACGCCAAAGCCGAGATTGCCTTCCTTGGTAAAGAGGCTCTTGCCGCGCTGGCGCATCCAGGCATCGAGCACATAATTATAACGCGCACCATAGGGACCGCCCCAATAGGCACGCTTGCCGGCAGCCTTGGTCATCTCCACGGCTAGCTCGGCATATTCGGCCCAGGTCGTCGTCGGGCCGGGCGGGGTCAGACCAGTCTTCTGGAAGATTTCTTCGTCATAGAACATCGCGAAGGAGTTCAGCCCGAGGCCGACGCCATAGAGCTTGTCGTCGATCGTCGTCAGCTTCAGCACGTCCTTACCGAAGGCATTAACCTTGAGGGTCGCAGGCACGAATTGATCGAGCGGCATGCAGGCGCCGCGCTGGGAATAGTCCGAAATCGTGCTCGGCTCGAGCTGGAAGACATCCGCTATGTTCTGGCTCGCCATTCCCGTTGCGAGCTTGGCCCAATAGCCGTCGCCGCTGATGCTTTCGCCGACGACGGAGATATCCGGGTTCTTGCTGTGGAACAGCTCGGCAACCGCGACCGTGCGCTTGCCGCGATCGGGCGAACCCCACCACATGGCCCTGAGCTGCGTCGCATCGGCAAAGGCCGGCATCGCTCCGCCTGCGAAGGCGAGACCCGCCGCGGCGCCAGTGGCTCCAATCATGAATGAACGGCGATTCATGCGCATGAGATTCCTCCTTCTCTTGCGTTGTCATCCACGGCGATCTCCCGACGCCTCTGCGGATGAAGTGAGGTGAAGATATGCAACTTCATTGCACTGTGCAATAAAAAATCTTTCTATTGCAAATTTGCGTAATTTTGCATAGCTTTTGCGATATGAACGATATTCGCTCCAAACGCATCAGACAGGCCGATATTGCCGCCGCGGCCGGCGTCTCCGTTTCGACGGTGTCGCGGGTTCTCACCAATGAGCCCGGCATCAGCGAGACGATCCGCCAGCACATCTTCAAGGTCGCAGGCGATCTAGGCTACCCGCTGAAGACGGCGGCAGAGACGACGACCGGCGGCCTGGCATTGATCGCCAGCGACAGCGTCACCGGCGGCCTCAGCGTTTTCTATGAGGGCATTCTGGAAGGCCTGCGCGCTGGAGCCGCCGAGCGCGGCATGCGCTTCGATATCCGTCTCATCCGCGAGGCGAGGACAGAACCGGAGCTGGTGAAGGAATATTTGCAGGCAGCCGGCGCCGAGGGCCTGTTCCTCGTCGGCATAGACCCCTCGGAAGAGCTATGCCGGTGGCTGGAGGCGAGCGGTACGCCCGTCGTGCTCGTCAACGGCACCGACCCGAAGCTACGCTTCGACGGCGTTTCGCCCTCGAATTTCTTCGGCGCCTACAATGCGACCCGACGCCTGCTCGATGCCGGCCATCGCCGCATCCTGCATCTGACCGGCTCGCATCGCCAGACGATCCGCGAGCGCATCCGCGGCTTCGAGGCGGCGATCGCCTCCGTCGAGGGTGCGAAAGGCCGCATCGTGCCGATGAATTTTCGCGGCAGCTCCAGCCAGGAAGCCCATGATACGACCGCGGATATCCTCGCCGCAGGTGAAGGCTACACGGCCGCCTTCTGCATGAATGATTTCATCGCCGTCGGCGTGCTCGACGCGGTGATCGAAGCGGGCCTGCGTGTGCCCGAAGATTTCGCCATCGTCGGCTTCGACGACCTTCCCTGCGCCCTGATGACCAACCCCAGGCTGGCAACCATGCGCGTCGACCGCGCTGCCCTCGGCCGGGAAGCCATCGGCCTGATGATCGCGCGCTTCCGCGATCGCGATGCGCCGGCCCGCCAGATCTGCCACGGCGTTCCACCGATCGCCGGAGGCACGCTACCACCCGAACCTTGAGCCCAATCCCGCCGCGGAAACGATCGAGAAAGCCGAACCGATGATCTACGACCCCGCCAGCTCCAATCCGCTCGCCGGCAACCCGCTTGCCAACCTCGCCGACATGCGCCGTGCGCTGACCGACCTGTTCAATCCGCTTCTGCCCTATTTCTCACAAGGTAATGCTCGCGTCCGCATCGATGGCGCCGGCGCGCATTTCGACCGCGCCGCTGCCGATCTCGAAGGTTTCGCCCGCCCGCTCTGGGGCCTGGCACCCCTCGGCGCCGGCGGCGGCGGCTTTCACCACTGGGATCGCTATGCCGAGGGTCTTGCCAATGGCGTCGACCCGAAACATCCGGAATATTGGGGCACGGTCAACGGCCGCGATCAGCGCATGGTCGAACTGGCCGCACTCGGCTTTGCGCTCGCCTTGGTGCCCGAAAAGATCTGGGAGCCGCTCGACCAACGTGCGCGCGACAATCTGATTGCCTATCTCAAGCACGCCCGCACCTTCGACTATGCCGACAACAACTGGAAATTCTTCCGCATCTTCGTCGATATTGCTCTCGACAGGCTCGGCGCTTCCTTCGACCGCAGCCTGACCGAAAGCTATCTCAACGAGCTGGACGGCTTCTACATCGCCGATGGCTGGTATCGCGACGGCAATGTCCGGCGCATCGACCATTACATTCCCTTCGCCATGCATTTCTACGGGCTGATCTATTCCAAACTCGTCAACGACGACCGTGCCGGGCGCTACCGCGAGCGCGCCGCGCTTTTCGCTAGGGATTTTCGTCATTGGTTCGCGCCCGATGGCGCCACCATCCCCTTCGGCCGGAGCCTGACCTATCGTTTCGCCTGCGCCGGCTTCTGGTCGGCGCTCGCCTTTGCCGATGTCGAGGCGCTGCCCTGGGGCGAAGTCAAGGGACTGTGCCTCCGGCACCTGCGCTGGTGGGCCGACAAGCCGATCGCCAACCGCGACGGCACCCTGCCGATCGGCTTCGCCTACCCCAACCTGCTAATGTCGGAAAACTACAATTCCGCCGGCTCGCCCTATTGGGCCTTCAAGGCCTTCCTGCCGTTGGCGCTGCCCGAAACGCATCCATTCTGGGCGGCCGAAGAAAAGCCGCTTGAAAGTGAGCCGGCTATCGTCCCGCAGAAACATCCCGGCATGGTGATGATGCGCGGCAAGGCCGATGTCGTGGCGCTCTCCTCTGGCCAGGAAAACCAGCAGATGCGCTTCGGCGCCGAGAAATACTCGAAATTCGCCTATTCCGCCCGCTATGGCTTCAGCGTTGAAAGCGACGAGCGTATCTTTGCCGGCGGTGCTTTCGACAGCATGCTCGCCTTCAGCGACGACGACCTGCATTACCGCGTGCGCGAAACCAACGAAGAAGCCAAGCTCGCCGGCGATACGCTCTATGCGAAGTGGTCGCCCTATCCGGATGTGACGGTGGAGACATGGCTCGTCCCTGCCGCACCCTGGCATATCCGCCTGCACCGGATCACCACGTCGCGGCCGCTGCAGACGGCGGAAGGCGGCTTTGCCATTGCAAGGCGCGATTTCGAAGCCGACACGCTCTCATCCGCAACCGGTGCCGCCTATGCGATCGGCGAAGAGGATTTTAGCGGCATTCTCGATCTTGGCTCGACGATCAAGCGCCAGGGCATCGCGCAGAAGGCGCCGCCGAACACCAACCTCATCGCTTCCAAGACGCTGGTGCCGCAGCTGCGCGGCACCATTCCTGCGGGCGAGACCATTCTCGTCTCTGCCGTGCTTGCGGAGAAAGACCAAACGGCCGTCGATCACACTTGGACCAAACCGCCTGGCCGACCCGATATCGATGCCCTGCGCGCCCTTATCCGTGACAAGGGGATCACGGTCAGCGTCATCGGGGCGCCCGGTCGCCTGCCATGACGCAATTTGCTTCCGGCCGTCCCGCCATTGCCCTAGCCATGCAGCCGTCGCGCACGCAGCACGTCCTGCCGGAGGCGCTCCTTCAGCGTCTCGGCACCGTTGGGCGCGTGCTCGATGCAGCACCGATGCAACGCTTCGATGACGAGCGTGCGGCGAAGCTCTTGGCGGAAGCCGAAATCCTGATCACCGGCTGGGGCGCTCCGACGATCGACGCCGCAGCGCTGGCACTATCGCCACGTCTGAAACTGGTGGTCCACGCCGCTGGCACGGTGAAGGGGCTGCTCGGGGACAGCCTGTTCGATCGCGGCATATTGGTCAGCCATGCCGCACAGGCCAATGCCCTGCCGGTTGCCGAATTCACGCTTGCCGCCATCATCTTCGCCGGCAAGAAGGTCTTCCGGTTCCGCGATTTCTACGTTGCCGACCGCAATCGCGCGCGGACGCTGACGATGCAGGCCGAGGCCATCGGCAACTACCGCCGCACGGTGGGCATCATCGGTGCCTCGCGGATCGGCCGGCGGGTGATCGAGCTGCTTTCGCACTTCGACTACCGCATCCTGCTTTACGATCCCATGGTCGGTGACACAGAGGCCGCCAGGCTGGGCGTCGAGAAAGCCGAGCTGGACGTCTTGATGGCATCGGCCGATATCGTCTCGCTGCATGCACCTTCCCTGCCGGCAACCCGGCACATGATCGACGTGCACCGCCTCTCGCTGATGAAGGAAGGCGCGACATTCATCAATACGGCGCGCGGCGCGCTGGTCGATGAAGAGGCCCTGATTGCCACACTGAAAACCGACCGCATCGACGCAATCATCGACGTCACCGATCCGGAAATCCCGGAAGCATCATCGGCCTTCTATGATCTGCCGAATGTCTTCCTGACGCCGCATATTGCCGGAGCCGTCGGGCTGGAGCGCACCCGCCTCGGCGAGATGGCGGTCGAGGAAGCCATCCGTTTCATCGAGGGCAAACCACTGCTCTACGAAATTCGCCGCGAAGACATGGCGCGCATGGCATGATGCACCGCAGCAGATCCATGAAAACTCCCTGAAATCGCCCCATTTCGGCACAGGCGAACAACTCGTTTTTAATCATTCCGCGCTAGCAATCTCTTTAGTGAAGAGGTTCTAGTAATGCGTACCCGTGTCCTTTCCATTCTGGCCGTAATGCTGCTCGGCGTGCTGGCGGGCTGTGCGACCGCACCCCGCCATACCCGCAACATCTGCGCGATCTTCGACCAGCGCGATGGCTGGTTCAACAACTGGCAGCGGGCCGCCGACCGCACGCAGCGGAAGTACGGCGTGCCGGTGCCGATCCTGATGGCGACGATCTACACGGAATCCGGCTTCCGACCGCGCGCCCGCCCACCGAGACGCTACCTGCTCGGCTTCATTCCCTGGAAGCGCCCGACGACAGCCTACGGCTATTCGCAGGCACTCGACGGCACCTGGGACAAATACAAGCGCGAAACGGGTAATTGGGGTGCAAGCCGTACCGACTTCGCCGACGCCATCGACTTTGTCGGCTGGTATCACTACCAGACGCACCTGCAGACCGGCATTCCGCTGAACGATTCCTATGGTCTCTATCTTGCTTATTATTCGGGGGCCAAAGGCTATCTGCAGGGATCATGGCGTGGCAATTCGACCGCGTTGGCCGGAGCCAAGCGCTTCAACGGCATGACGAGAATCTACGCGCAGCAGCTGCCGAGCTGCAGCTGATCTCGACACCCGGTTAAGATCAACCTCCGCGAGGATAAAGCGCCACGGCCCTAGGGCCGTGGCTCCAACAAATTCAAGCCGCCATCTTTACCCCAGATATCGGCGATCGATACCTGCTGGCCGCTGCGACTGCTCTGCAGCGCGGCTATGCCGCAGAGAACCGACATTGCCCCTGCACGTGAGCCGGCGCGCTGCTTAAGCTCATCGTTCGGACCCGAGCGCAACAGCATGTTGCGCAGCCGGTCGTCGCCGCCATAGTGCCCGCCGGACGAATGCGGCACCCAAATGCGCTCGACATCGCCGAAATTCTTCATCACGACGATCTCGTCGGCCGGCGGCGTCGTCCAGTTCTGCTTCTCGTATTGCCTGAGCTCGATGCGGCCCTTGTGGCCGTTGAAAGCGATGTGATGTCCTTCGATCGGCATATAGGTATTCAGGGAATAGGAGACATTGACGCCGCTGCGATAGCGGATGGAGGCGACCATCGTATCGGGGATATCGATATCCTCCCGGAAAACGCAGGCATCGCGTAGATAGCCGTCGACGGTGGACGGCTCCTCATAGAGGCTTTCCAGCAGCGGCGTGGCGCTGATGTCGAGATAATAGTCGCACTCATCCTTGTACCGACAGGTACGACAGCGCTCGCCGCGGAATGGGCCTTTGCGGCCGTAGTGCTTGAGATCCGCGAAGGCGGCGACCGTTTCCGGATCGGAATCCAGATACCAGTTCAAAAGATCGAAATGATGCGTCGCCTTATGAACGAAGAGGCTGCCGGAATTTTCCGTGAAAGCATGCCAGCGGCGGAAGTAGTCGGCACCATGGCTGGTGTCGAGATACCAATGGAAATCGACTGACGTGATGTCGCCGATGACGCCCGAATTGATCAGCTCCTTGATCTTTGCCGAGGTCGGCGCAAAACGGTAGTTGAAGGAAATATCCAGCCGCTTGCCGGTGCGGACCTCGGCGTTGAGAATACGCTTAATCTTGTCGACGGTCGTCGTCATCGGCTTCTCGCTGATGACGTTGGCGCCCACCTCCATCGCCTTGACGATCAGATCGTCATGGGTGGAATCGCGGGTGCAGACGATGACGAGATCCGGTTTCTCGACACGTAACAGCTCGTCGAAATCCGTATAGATCGGCACCGATGCGCCGATATATTCCAGCGCCCGCTTCGCACGCATGGCATTGAGATCGCAGACGGCGACAAGCTCGACCTCCTCGCTCCAGCCCTCGACCAACTCCTTGCCCCACATGGTCGCCCCACGATTGCCCGTACCGACCAGAACGTAACGTTTCTTCGATGACTGCATCTGCTCCTCCAGACTCTGCAAACAGCGATGATGGGGCCACGACGGCCCTTCTTCGGCGGTTTGCCCCTCACCCCGACCCTCTCCCCGCTCGCGGGGAGAGAGCTAGGGTGGGGGGCCATGCTCGAGAGGACATCAAAATCCTCATGACCCTAACCAAAATCTTACGTCGGCGACCTCTCCATCGCCTTCCAGTCCGGCGCAACCGACGAACCAAGACCGACAGCGCCGATGACGGAGCCGATAGCGAGCTGTCCGGCCTCGATCCGCAGCCGCGTGCGGCCATTGCTGACGCGGTAGAGATCGGAATGCGCTTCGGCGAAGGCGCCCTGCTCGGCTTCTGGCGCGCCGGCCATGCCGTCGACATAGTGATGGCCGTTGCGCTCGATATGCGTCATGCCGATCAGCGATGCCAGCGCTAGGTCCTGCTGCACGGCAAGGCCGCCCTGCGTCGTCAGATCCTCCGCCGACATGAAATAGGGCATACAGTCCTCAGCACTCCATTTGGCGACACGCGCCCGGTTCAATAGCGAACGATAGAAACCCTTGCAGGATTTCGAGGAGATCCCGGTATAGCCGAGCCCCCTCGCCGTGACGAAAGCATCGATGTCGGCATCGGATTCGTCGATCTCCACTGGCTTGAAGGCGGCAAGTGCCTTCACCGGCTTCTCGAAGGCATGGGCGCGGGCAATCGGCTGCTCGACGAACAGGATCGACGCAGCAAACCGCGCCAGCCTGGGCTCCTCTTTCACGCGAGCCAGCAAATCGGCGACCGCTTCCGCAGATGAAAATTGTTCGTTGCCGTCAAGCGTCACGGAATAGGTAGGCACCTTGGCATCGATGACAGCAGCAACGCGGCAGAGACGATCGATATCGGCCTCGGGGACGCCGGAAACCTTGACCTTGAAGAAGGTCAGGCCATAGGCGTCGATCGCCTCCTCGAAACTCTCCGGCAGGCCGTCATTCAGACGCTCACTCGCTTGGATATCGCCAGGCACGATAGCATCGACCAGACCGACAGTGTGGCGGGCGGCAAGGCTTGCCGCCGGCTGCAATGTCGACAGGAAACCGGAGAGATCGAAGCCTGAGAGATCGCGCGCCGTGGATGCATCAATACCCGGACGGTTCTCCTTGATCGCCTGCGTAACCGTCAGCCCTTCAAGACGGCAGAGCGCATCGAGAATTGCTCGATTGGCAAGTGCCAAGCCGAAGGAGGCGACAAGCCCATTCAGCTTCTCAGCCGCTGCCCGAGCATGATGCGATGCTTCGACGGCCGCGTGTAGGCCGAAAGCCGTTCCCGCCCCTGCACTCCTTAGCGCATCAAGCGCCAGTGCCAGCGAACGGCGAAGCTGGTTTTCATTGTCGGCATTGGAAAGCGCGGGCGACTTGTCGAACCATTTCGGCACCATCAGTTCGGCCGCCATCCCCTCGACCGAGCGCCCAAACGTATCCTCGATACGCACGCGCAGAAAAACCTGCCGTGCCTCCCGCAAGGTCGCCGCTCCGAAGCGGAAGGGAAGCCGCAGCTTGACCGGGCGTTCGAATGTCTCGGCCTCGACAAGCCTGATTTTCAATGGATCGGTCATGATGCTAGTCTGCTCCTGTGATTTTCAGGCAAGTCTGTTCGTGTATGCGCCAGGTGCATGGCCCCTCATCCCAACCCTCTCCCCGCAGGCGGGGAGAGGGGGCTTTTCAATTCGTGCATCCCCCAGATCGAAAACAGCGAACCAGTTTGCACTGTCGCCCCCTATCCCCGTTTCAACGGGGCGAACGGCCATTCGGATAGTCGCAGAAGAAATTTTTCACATCGCCAGCCACGTCACACATTGTGGCCAATACACTTCACGATTTCTCCTCCGCTCCCTTTTCCCTTCGAAATCAGGGAAAGCAAATGTTTGGCCACCTAAGAAATGTAACTATATGGTTACAAGATCGCGCGATAGCTCCAGCCTTGTCAATCGTATTTTGAAAATTTCTCGAAGGCGTCGGAAGTCTCCGCACCCTCGAGCACTTTACGCCCGAATCGAAGCAAGCGTGACCGCAACGATGTGCTCTCCCCAGGCATTCAGCGCATCCGGCGCCGTCAGCTTGCGCGCGAAAATCGTCGACAACGTGTGGCGGTTCGACAGATAGAAGAAGCCGAGCGCTGCGATCGTGAGATAGACGGATATCGGATCGACGGCCGGCCGAAAAATGCCGAGCGCCTCCCCGCGACGCAGCACATCCGAAAGCTCGTCGATGAGATGGGAATGCATGACCGAGACTTTTTCGGAGCGGCGCAGATAATGCGCCTGGTGCAGGTTTTCCGTGGCAAGCAGGCTCAGAAACTCCGGATGCGCAAGAAAATGCTGCCAGGTGAAGAGAGCAAGCTCCCGCATTCCGTCTTCCGGATGGCGGTGAGCAAGATTGAGCTGCTTTTCGGCGTTACGGATCGTCGCATAGGTCGCCTCCAGCACGGCGAGATAGAGCCCCTCCTTATCGCCGAAATAGAGATAAAGCATACGCTTGTTGGTCTGCGCCCGCGCAGCGATCGCATCCACCCTGGCGCCGCCAAAGCCGTGCGCGGCAAATTCTTCCGTCGCCGCGTCGAGGATCGCCGCATGAGTGCGCTGCGGGTTGCGCGAGACCTTCCTCCGCCGCTTCCCCGCGGCCTCGGCGACATCCTCTTGTGCTGCATTTTCAGTCTGTTGCCTCGCTCTGCCCGCCATGGACGATCTCCTTCCCGGCCGGTACCTCTGCGATGGATGCCGACGGCTCCCGCATGCCCCGTTTTGATTGCAATGCGATTGGCGCTTGACAGCGGTCGCGTTTCTATCCAACTTGTAACCAAATAGTTATATGATGCAAAGCAGTTCGTAAATCATCGGTTCGCTGGGGAGGAGACCAGGATGACGTTGACGATCGACCGCCGGCAGATGCTTGCCGGCATGGCAGCCACACTAGCTTTCAGCAGTATCGGACTTTCCCGCGCCAATGCGGCAACCGCGATGCGCCTTCTTTGGTGGGGATCGAAGGAGCGTAGCGACCGCACATTTGCGGCGGTAAAGGCCTATCAGGCCAAGAACCCGGATGTCACCATCGCCGGTGAATCCTTCGGCTGGGACAGCTATTGGACGCGTCTCGCCACCCAGACCGGCGGCGGCAATGCCCCCGATCTCATCCAGATGGATTATCGCTACATCTTCGAATATGCCCGCCGCGGCGCGCTGCTCGACATGACGCCCTATCTCGGCAAGAGCCTGGCGATCGAGGATTTCGGCGCCGCCAACATCGATTCCGGCAAGGTCGACAACAAGATCTATGGCGTCAGCCTCGGCGTGAATTCCTCTATGGTCGTCGTCAATGCCGCGGCCTGGAAGGAAGCCGGTGTCGAACAGCCGCATGACGGCATCACCTGGGAAGAGCTCGGCGATGCCTGCGCTAAGGTGACGGCCGCCAAAAAGCGGCGCGGTTTCTACGGCACGGCCGACGCGAGTGGCCTGGAGCCCGCCTTCGAATGCTGGCTACGTCAGCGCGGCAAGGCGCTCTATACCGCCGACGGCAAACTGGCCTTCGAGGCCAAGGATGCGGCCGACTGGTTCGACTTCTGGGGCCATATGCGCAAGATCGGCGCCTGCGTGCCGGCTGATGCGCAGGCACTCGATCAACAGACCCTCGAAACCGATATGCTCGTAACGAAGAAGGCAGCTGTCAGCTACGCCCATTCCAACCAGTTCGTCGCCATTCAGGGCCTGGTCAAGGAAAAGCTCGATCTCGTCTCCTATCCGGCCAATGCTGATAGTAAACCGGGACAATATTTGAAACCCTCGATGCTGATGTCGGTTTCGGCAACCTCCCCGAACAAGGACGCCGCCGTCGCCTTCGTCAACTACCTGGTAGAAAATCCGGAGGGTGCCAAGACGCTCGGTGTCGAGCGCGGCGTTCCTCCTTCGCCGAAGATCCGTGATCTTCTCACTCCGGATCTGGATGCGGTCAGCAAGCAGGTCGTCGATTACATCGGCCGGCTGACGTCACATGTCGGGGCACTGCCGCCGTCTCCGCCGAACGGCGCCGGCGAGAATGCATTCCTGCTGAAGAAGATCGCCGAGGAAGCGGCCTTCGGCAAATCCAGCGTACAAGACGCTGGTGCGAAGTTCACCGAACAGGCAGCAGCAAACATTACGCGAGGCTGATACCGTGGGTACAAACAGCAAGAGCGTTGCCGGCGGCTTGGCCGTCGGCGCGCCCGCGCCGTTGCGCGTGGAAACCACCTATAAGGCGCCAAGCGCGTTCGCGCGCAACGCGCCTGGCTATCTCTTCCTTCTGCCGTGGTTCATCGGCTTCTTCGGACTGACCCTTGGGCCGGCCATCGCCTCGCTCTACCTGTCCTTCACTGACTACAATCTGCTCCAGTCGCCGAACCTCGTCGGCATCGACAATTACGTACGGATCGCGACGGCAGACGACAAATTCCTGTCGTCGATGAAGGTGACGCTGTTCTACGTCGTCTGTTCCGTGCCGCTGAAGCTGGCCTTCGCGCTTCTGGTGGCGCTGCTGCTGAACCGCGGCATCAAGGGCTTGCCGGTCTACCGTGCCATCTTCTATCTGCCGTCGCTGCTCGGCTCCAGCGTCGCCATCGCCGTGCTCTGGCGGCAGATCTTCGATGCCGACGGCATCGTCAACACCCTGCTGTGGTATGTCTTCGGCATCAACGGGCCGAGCTGGATCTCCAATCCGGATTATTCGCTCTATACGCTTGTGATCCTGGCCATCTGGCAGTTCGGCTCGCCGATGATTATCTTCCTCGCCGGCCTGCGCCAGATCCCGACTGATCTCTACGAGGCCGCCAGTCTCGATGGCGCCTCCAAGGCGCGGATTTTCTTCAAGATCACCCTGCCGCTTTTGACACCCGTCATCTTCTTCAATGCCGTGGTCCAGACGATCGACGCCTTCAAGGCTTTCACGCCGGCCTATGTGATTTCCTCCGGCACCGGCGGACCGATCGACTCGACGCTGTTCTATACGCTCTATCTCTATCAGGAAGCCTTCGGTTATTTCCGCATGGGCTATGCCGCAGCACTCGCCTGGGTCTTGGTGATCATCATCGCCATCTTCACCACCTTCTCCTTCCTCTCCGCTCGTTATTGGGTCCACTACGATGACTGACGCGAAGCTCACCTATTTTGCCGAGGACATGAAGCCGCCGCGCGAACGCCCGTGGTTCCTCTCCGTCCTCATCCATATCGCCCTCATCGCCGCATCGATCGTGATGCTCTATCCGCTGCTGTGGATGCTCTCCGGTTCGATCAAGGACCAGAACGAGATCTTTGGCACGGCATCGCTGATCCCCTCGCAATTTGATTTCAGCGCCTATGCCCGCGGCTGGTTCGGCGGGCAGGTCACTTTCGGCAAATTCGTCTGGAATTCCGCCGTCATCGCCGTGCTTTCGGTCATCGGCAACGTGATTTCCTGCTCGCTGGCGGCCTATGCCTTCGCCCGGCTGAATTTCTGGGGCAAGAATTTCTGGTTCGCCCTGATGCTGGGCACGCTGATGCTGCCCTATCACGTCACGCTGATCCCGCAATATATCCTCTTCCTCAAGCTCGGCTGGGTGAAGACGATGCTGCCGCTCGTCGTGCCGAAATTCCTTGCGGTCGACGCCTTCTTCATCTTCCTGATGGTGCAGTTCTTCCGCGGCATTCCCCGCGAACTGGACGAGGCTGCCATGATGGACGGTTGCAGCGCGTGGCGTATCTACTGGCGCATCATGCTGCCGCTGTCGCTGCCGGTGCTGGCAACGGCCGCCATCTTCTCCTTCATCTGGACCTGGGACGATTTCTTTGGGCCGCTGATCTATCTCTCCGACATTAATACCTACACGGTACAGCTCGGCTTGCGCTCCTTCGTCGACTCCACCGGAAGTTCCGATTGGAGCAGCCTGTTTGCCATGTCGAGCCTGTCGCTGATCCCGGTCTTCCTGATCTTCCTGTTCTTCCAGAGGCTGCTGATCGACGGCATCGCGACCGCCGGCCTCAAACGCTGATTATAAACTCTGCAGTCCCAAGCACCCGAGATTTGGGATTGCAATCAAGGAAACCCACTGAAAGGAAATGTCGCATGAGCGCGCTGCGCTTTGCCGCCATCGGCCTCAATCACGATCACATCTACGGCCAAGTCAACGTCATGCTGCGGGCCGGCGCCGAACTCGTCGCCTTCCATGCGGTGGAGGACGACCTCGCTGCCGTCTTCGCCGGGCGCTTTCCACAAGCGAAACGCGTCGCCGACAAAAGGGAAATCCTCGAGGATCGCTCCATCGCGCTCATCGTCAGCGCCGCCATTTCCAGCGAACGGTCGGGCCTTGCCATCGAGGCCATGCGCCACGGCAAGGACGTGATGCTCGACAAGCCCGGCATGGTGACGCTGGATCAGCTTGCGGACGTCCGAACGGTGCAGGCCGAGACCAAGCGCATTGTCTCCATTCTCTATTCCGAGCATTTCGAGACGGCATCGACCGTCAAGGCCGGCGAGCTGGTGAAAGCCGGCGCCATCGGCAAGGTCATCCACACGACGGGCCTTGGGCCGCACCGGCTGCGCAAGCCGACCCGGCCGGACTGGTTCTTCGACCGCAAGCGCTACGGCGGCATCATCACCGACATCGCCTCGCATCAATGCGAGCAGTTCCTGTTCTTTGCCGGCTCGCTGGAAGCCGAGGTGCTGTCGGCGACGGTGTCCAACCGCGCCAACCCCGATACGCCCGGCCTGCAGGACTATGGCGATTTTCACCTGCGCACGCCTGACGTCACCGGCTATGTCCGTGTCGACTGGTTCACGCCGGATGGTCTTTCCACCTGGGGCGACGGCCGTCTCTTCATCGTCGGCACCGAAGGCACGATCGAGCTGCGCAAATATATCGACGTCGCCGGCCGGCCCGGCACGGATCATCTCTTCCTCACCGACCGCAAGGGCATGCAGCATATCGACTGCACCGGCTTCCACCTGCCCTACGGCCGCCAGCTTGCCGCCGACATAAGAGACCGCACCGAAACGGCGATGGGCCAGGAACATTGCTTCAAGGCCATGGAGCTGGCGCTGAAGGCGCAGGCGCTCGCCGAGGCAACATCGCTCAACAGCATTCAGAGGTAATTGCGATATGTCCGACGTAAAGAAAGTCGCGATCATCGGTCTCGGCATCGGCCGCTCCCACATCGTTGAAGGCTATCTGCCTCACTCTGATCGTTTCGAAGTTGCCGCTCTCTGCGATCTGAACGAGGAGCGCCTGAACGCGGTCGGCGACGAATTCGGCATCGGCAAGCGCCTCAAGGATTTCTCCGAAGTCCTGAACATGCCCGATATCGACATCATCGATATCTGCACGCCGCCCGGCTCGCATTTCCAGCTCATCATGCAGGCGCTTGCGGCCGGCAAGCATGTAGTCTGCGAGAAGCCGCTCGTCGGCTCGCTCGCCGATGTCGACGCCGTCATCGCGGCGGAGAAGACCTCTAAGGGCCGGCTGATGCCGATCTTCCAGTATCGCTACGGCGACGGCATCCAGAAGGCCAAACGCATCATCGACGCCGGCATCGCCGGCAAGCCCTATGTCGCGACTTCGGAAACGCACTGGGTCCGCGGCGCCGACTACTATGCGGTCCCCTGGCGCGGCAAGTGGGACACCGAGCTTGGCGGCGTGCTGATGACGCACTCCATCCATCTGCATGACATGCTGACCTATCTGATGGGGCCGATCGCGGGTCTCTTCGGCCGTGTCGCCACTCGCGTCAACGACATCGAGGTGGAGGATTGCGCCAGCGCTAGCCTGCTGATGGAAAACGGCGCGCTCGCCACCATCAGCGCCACGCTCGGCTCGCAGGAGCAGATCAGCCGCCTGCGCCTCTGCTTCGAAAACGTCTTGATCGAGAGCAATCACGAGCCCTACAGCCCGGGCCAGGATCCCTGGAAGATCGTTCCGGCCAATGACGAAGTTGCGGCAAAGATCGATGCGCTGCTCGACGGCTGGTCGCCGATCCCGATCCGCTTCAACACGCAGATGAAACTGTTCCACGGAGCGCTGGTATCGGGCGGACCGTTGCCGGTGACGACAGTCGATGCCCGCCAGGCCTTGGAACTGGTGACGGCATTCTACGAATCGTCGGAAACGCGCACCGAAGTCCGCTTCCCAGTCGGCCCGGAAAGCGCAAAATACAAGAGCTGGAGGCCGACATGAGTGTTGCCCCGCGAGCCATCAGAACCAACAAGGAGGAAGCGCCCATGGCGACAAGCGTATCGCTGCAGAAGGTTATCAAGCGCTATGGCGAGCTTCAGGTGGTTCACGGGATCGACCTGGAAATCGAGCCGGGCGAATTTACCGTCTTCGTCGGCCCCTCCGGCTGCGGCAAGTCCACGCTGCTGCGCATGATCGCCGGGCTGGAACCGATTTCCGGCGGCGGGCTCTATCTCGACGGCAGCCGCATGAACGATGTCCCCGCCTCCAAGCGCGGCATTGCCATGGTGTTCCAGTCCTATGCGCTCTACCCGCATATGAGCGTCTACAAGAACCTTGCCTTCGGCCTCGAAACCGCCGGCATGAAGAAGCATGAGATCCAGCCGCGCGTCGAAAAGGCGGCCGAGGTTCTGCAGATCACGCAGCTGCTGCAGCGCAAGCCGAAGCAGCTTTCCGGCGGTCAGCGCCAGCGCGTCGCCATCGGCCGCGCCATCGTGCGCGAACCGAATATCTTCCTCTTCGACGAGCCACTCTCGAACCTCGATGCGGAACTGCGCGTGCAGATGCGCGTCGAGATCGCCCGCCTGCACCAGCGGCTCGGCAACACCATGATCTACGTGACCCACGACCAGACCGAAGCCATGACCATGGCCGATAAGATCGTCGTGCTCAATGGCGGCAAGATCGAGCAGGTGGGCGCACCGCTCGACCTCTACAACAAGCCTAAGAACAAGTTCGTCGCCGGCTTCATCGGCTCGCCGAAGATGAACTTCCTCGACGCTAAGATCGTTGCCTCAGACGACGGCTCCGCCGTCATCGATCTTGCCGGCCAGACGGTGCGCCTGCCGCGTCGGCTGGGCGGCCTCCAGCCGGGGCAGCCCGTCACCCTCGGCGCCCGTCCGGAGCATCTGAATGTCGGCGATCGCGGTCTGTCGCTCGGCAATGCCCGTGTCGATCTCGTCGAGCATCTGGGCGGCCAGACGATCCTTTATGTCACCCTACATGGCGGCCAGGCGCTGACGATCGCGTTGGAAGATCAACAGGCGATCCGCGCCGGAGAAACGGTCAGTATCCATATCGATCCCGAGCGCTGCCATCTGTTCGGGCCGGATGGGGTGACGCTGTAGGAGGATTGTTGACGCGGATGGGGCCCATCTCGCCCGCCGAGGGCGAGACAAATCAGCGCTCGCCGCACCTTGATCAGATTTCAACGATCCGCCGGCTGCCGATCGTGCGGATCTGGCCCGTTGGAATGGCATCGGCCGAGATGCCGTCCCGCCGGTGCAGCCGAAGCCGCCTGCTGCCGGGCGCGAGATGGAACCAGTCATCCTCAGCCCGGTAGGCTTCCAAATCGATCTGCACCGATTGCGCCAGCCGATCGGCGCTCAGATCGAGGAACCAGTCTTCACCCTCCTGAACCGCCAATGCCGTGATCTCGGCATCGTGAAACGCTTTGGTGCGTCCAAGCGGGAAGTAAAAGGCCTGGGCGATCATCGCGCCGGTCGCTGGCGCCGTCAGACGTGCCACGGTGACATCATGCGACGGCGGCCCGAAGCGGAAAGCGTAGGTCGTATCGAAGAAAGCGCCGAAAAGATCAGTGCAGGCTATCTTTTGTTTGCCGCGCGCTTCGACCACCAGGTCGCGCCCGCCTCCCACGACAATCTGACGGCCGTCGCGCAGGCAGGAGACCTCGAGCGTCAGATCGAGCGCGGCATCGCTTTCGTTGACGATGTGCACGTCGAGACCATTGGTGCCCTCGTCCATCAACAACACTTGAACCGGCCTGAAGGCGCGGCGCAGCCCATACCAGACCGGCTTCGGCTCGCCGGTCGAATCGATCACACCCCAGCCGGCGCCGGGAAGCAGGTCCTGCAGCGTCCAGACAAGCGCGCCGTTGCAGCCGGAGCCCTGGCGGCGCCACTCGGCATAGGTCTCTTCGGCCACCTCGCCGGTCACAGCCCGCGAAAGGTTGAGATAGAGATCGGGATCTTCCCGCCGCAAACGGTTGGGCTCGAAGCCATAAATCTCCTGAAGATAATAATCGCGCACGTCCTCGAAATCCCAGGATGCTCCGCGATCGCGCGGCACGCGCTCCTTCCATAGCGGGCTATGGACAGCGGGAACCGGCAGATGCCGGCCGAGCGTGCGGGCTTGCGGCACATGCGCGAAAGCCAGGCTTTCGGCGGCAAATCGGACGTCGGCACGGCGCGCATCGGCGAGCGGCCGCATATAGGCACCGACGCCATAATAATGCGTGACGCCGGCATTCGGCGAAAAAGGCATGGCGCCGCCGGAGGGCGAATTGACGACATAAGGCACATCGGGACGAAGCGACTGCACCAGCGGAGGGATGATCTCCTCGACAACAGGGCTTTGCCAGAACTGTTCGGGCAGGCCCATCATGGCGGCCTGCTGGTGAATCTCGCTGCCGCCGCAAAGCACCGCCAGCGAAGGCGACAGGCGCGTGCGGCTCAAAAGCTGCGAAACCTCCGTTTCGACATGGGCACTGAAGACCTTGTCGTTCTTCGGATAGTCGAAATTGGCGAACATGAAATCCTGCCAGACCAGCAGGCCCAGTTCGCCGCAGAGGCGGAAGAACTCCGGCGCTTCATAGGCCATTGTGCCGCCGATGCGGATCATGTTCATGCCGGCCTCGGCCGCCAGCCGCAGCCAGGGTTCGTAATCCTCGCGACCACCGGGCAAGCGCACGATATCGGCCGTGGTCCACACCGCGCCCCGGCAGAAAATCCGCTCACCATTGACGATCAGCGCGAAATCCTGCCCGTCGGCACCGCGATCGACCGACAGCCGGCGAAAACCGGTCTGCCCGAGCGCGTGCTCGACACCATCGACGATGAGCGTGACATCGTGAAGCTGCGGCACACCATGCGTATGCGGCCACCACGGTACCACATCGGGAATTTTCAGGATTGCGGTATAGCGACCGGCACCATCCTTCTCGAACGCCTGCTCAGTCTCCCCGCATTTCAGCACCAGATCTTCGACATCGCCCTCAATCGAAAGCGAAGCATAGAGCCTGCCCTCACCGTTCTCGAGCAGGTCAGGCCGCAAGGAGAGATCGCGAATGACGCGCGCGCGCGGCCGCAACAGCGAAATCGGCCGCCACGGGCCGACGGCCTGAACCTCCGGGCACCAGCCTGGCATATGGCCGAGCAGCGTCGTGCGCACCATGCGCAGACCTTGCGGCGTAATCATCTGCGGCCGCCAGCGGGCGCGAGGTCCCGGCGCGGAGAGCTTCGGTTCCAAGGCACGGAAGCAGAGGGCCAGCTCGTCGCCGCCAAGCAGGGTGACCTCGACGTCATGGGCCTCGAACATGCTTTCGGAAACGAGGATTTGCTGGCCGTTCAGGAAGACTTCGCAGAGCGTCGCCAGCCCTTCCAGCCGCAAAACCGCCTCTCCGGCCTCGGCATCCACCAGACGGCAGATGTACCAGGCATCATGGTCGTGAAGAGGCTCATGCTTCGTCCGGTCCAAACGCCCGACCTTTTCCAAGGCTTCAGCCACCGTGCCTGGCACCGGTGCAGGAATGAAGCCTGACGTCAGCGGCACATCAGAAGGCGAGTCGCAGGTGCCCGCATCCGTCAACACCAGATTCCAACCTTCGCTCAGCTGCATTCCGCCGCCGAGATCCGCCAAGCGCCCGCCCATGACATCTTCCGGGGAATGTCCCCGCCCCAATATTTTCAGAAATGACCCAGCCGTATCGCGATCGAACGGAAGCAGGTCAAAGCTTCCGTTCGAGCTCGCCCATCATGGCATCCCATGCATCGGCAGCCGGATCAAGGGCTGTGCGCAACGGCTCGAATTTCTTGCGCGTGATGGCGCGGGCAAGCTGGAACTGCACCGACTTCGCCATCTCGGAAATTTTCCGCGCCTCTCCCGCCGCATCGGACAAATCTGCCGAGAGCCAATCGAAGTGGCTGCCGGCCAGCTCGAAATTTGCGCCGAGCTGACGCAGCGTGTTGAAGGCATATTTATGGAAGAAGCCGAAAGGCCGTTCCGCAACCCCTTCCACCTGCACGGGGAAGACCTCTGCAAAGGCACGGATCGGGTTGGCCTTCGGGCGACGGCGGAAATGGAAGGACAGGAGCTGCTGTGCGGTCTGGCGGATCGCGGCTTCGCCCGGCGCCTTCTCAGGAAACTTGGCAAATTCCGTATAGGGCAGGAAGGGCAAGTCCTCATCCGTCAGATGCAGCTGGAACAGCCCGTCGAAATCCTCCCCCGACAGCTGGAAGAACCCGCCATTGTGGAAATAGTCGAGCGTGCGGCCCGCCATATCAAGCCGGTTGATCGCCACCGTCGTCTTGCCGTGTTCGCGGCGATAGCCGACGCCTTGCGTATCCGGCATGAAGAAGGAATCCATTTCCACCAGGCAGAGCCGGCCGCGGCCGATCTGCTCGGCGAAATGGTTCTGGACCTTGTCGTAGATCGCAAGCTCGGTGCAGCGCACACCATAGAGCGCTTCCAGATCTTCGAGCGGCACCTTGAAGAAGGTGAACTGGTCACCCTCGAAATCCTGTGTCACAGTGAAACCAAGCATGGCTTCCGGCGGCAATTTCAGACTTGAGAGCACCTCGATCCAGAGATCGATGTAGCAGTTCGTCTCGGGCCACATGCGCTCGCTATCGTGCAACGCATGCGGCTTGTAGGCGGTGGGGTCCAGTCCCTGAAATACGGCAGCCATGGAAGCGATCAGCCCCACAGCGCCTTGCGCACGCTCTCGGGCCATTCCTTGACGTCGAGACCGTGAGTATGGAACAGCGCCAGCGCAATGCGCTCTAGGCCGAAGCCGACGCAGGCCGTGTGCACGACGCCGCCGTCGGCAAAGTTCAGGCCCCACTTCGTGCCGAAGGCATCCTGATGGTAGTTGAAGCTCATGCAGGCGGTCGGCTTGGCGACAGAGGTGATCGGGATCAGCAGTTCGAACTTCAGGTTCTGGTCGCGCTGGTTGTTGGCAAGCATCTTGCCGGCGCGGCCGAAGAAGGGGTCGTTAGCGACGTCGATGGTCACGTCGAGACCGACGGCCTTCATCATCTCGACGCCGCGGTCCATCCAGCTCTGACGGAAATCCGTCACATGCTTTTCGCTACCCATGCAGACATATTCGCGCATGCGGAAGAGCTGCTGGCGGGCCGGATCCTTGGAGGGCTCGTGGCGGAAGCAATAGGACTGCAGATCATAGAGCGCGCCGTTTTCCGGAATCGCGCCGCGCTTGGCAACCGTCGGATAGAGCGGATAGCAGGCAGCCGGCGTCAGCACGATGTCGGTCGCCTGCTGGTCTTTCGTCCAGTCGTCGCCGACTTCCATGCACTTCAACAGGCTCATATGGTCGAGCTCGTTGCCGCAGAAGCTGTGCACCGTGCCGGCAAGCTGCGGGAAGCTCTTCATGTAGCCGCTCGTTTCGAAGAAAGCGCGGTTCATGCCGGGCGGAAAGCGGATGGCTTCGGCGCCATCGGCGCCGCCGAACTTGTCGATCAGACGCTCGAAGGCGGAAATGACGTCTTCGAACTGGCCGCTGCGGCCGTAGAGACCGTCAACGCCAGTGTCGATCAGAAGGCCGGATTCGAAAAGGCGATCGAGAAACGAGGTTTGCATATCCATGACGGTTACCCCAACAGGCTGGTATCTTGTTTGTGGACGAGCAGCATGGTCGACGTATTGCCGAGGATGCGGTCGTTCGAGATCATCAATTGCGCCGAGTGCGCGTCGCGCAGGTGGCGGCCGAGGCTGTAGGGCGTACCGTTCTTGTAGCCCATGATGCCGCAGATCAGCATCGCGTGGTTGATGATCGGCAGGATCATCTCCGAGGATGCGATCTTGACGTTGTTCATCGCCACGGCAAAACCCATCGACGACAGCCGATCGGCATCGAGCTTCGCCTCTTCATAGGCCTTCAGCCCGGCAACCACATTGGACTTCACCATCTGCAGCATGCTGGAGGCTTCGGCGAGACGCAGCGCGCCGGGCGGCGGCGCACCGGGAGACTTGCGGGCGGCGGCCCGCACGAACGCCTGCGCGCGGGAAACCGCATCGGCGGCTATGCCGTACCAGACGCCACTCCAAAGCAGATGCGAGCTCGCCAGCATCGATTGCGCGGCAATCTCGGCAAACGGCTTCGGCAGGATCTGCTTAGCCGGCGCTTCGCCCTTGAACAGGAAGCCATCGGAGCAGGTTCCGCGCATGCCGAGCGTATTCCACTCGACCGTGCGCTTGATGTCGTATTGGTCCTTGAGGAAGCAGGTCAGCACCTGGTCGGACGAAGCAGCATCGGCATGGCTGCGCGAGGTGATCAGAATGGCGTCGGCATGGGCGCCATAGGAGATGACGGTCGCGTCCTTTTCGAGATAACAGGTATCGCCCTCGACCTTGATGGCGCAAATGCTGTTGCGCAGATTGCCGCCGATCCCGCCTTCAGTCGTCGCCGAGGCCAGTAGCAGCTGCTCGCTTGAGATACGGCGCATGAAGTCGCGGTGCCATTCACTATCGGCGCCGTGCTCGACCAGGCTCGAAAGCTTGATGTGATGCATGGCAAAAACCATCGCGCTCGCCGCACATACCTGACCAAGGATCGAGCACAGCTCGGCGATCTCGGTGATCGAAGCACCCTCACCGCCAAGTGCGGTGGGGATCTGGATGGAAAGCAGCTTCTCGGCGCGCATCGCGTCGACAGCTTCCAGCGGGAACCGGCCCTCGGCATCGACGGCATCGGCGTGTTGGCTGGCGATCGCTGCGACGCGTGCGGCGCGCACTGCCGCTCCCTCGCCCGTCCCAACCTCAATTAGAGCGACCGCCGCAGTCATCAGGCGACCTTTCTGCCGTCCAGGATCAAGCCGACGGTTCTTTCGATCGCGGCGATGCTGGCGAAGGACTTGCGGTTCAACAGATTGTCGGGAAACTCGATGTCGAATGCCTCTTCGATGCCAAGCATCAATTGTACGGAGGCGAACGAGGACAATCCCGTCGCGTAGAGATCGGCATCGTCTTCAATCTGATCGATAGCAACGGGAAGTGCACCGAATTTGGCCAGCAAATCGCGAATCGTCTTGTTCATAGTCTAGTCCCTTCTGGCAATTGCAAGCATAACCGCAGTTACGCAGTCTTATTGTTCGCCAAGAAGTAACAGGCAAAATAGAACATTCCGCTAATCGACGTGGTAAATGCAACTGACTTACACTTCGTAGGAAAAGTCTATATTTGATATTTATCCGATTGGAGTTTACCACGCGTAAAGCATGCAACTTGCCGTTTACGCACAAATATTCATAATTCCTAATATTTTGTTCCGGTAGCTCTTGGAGAGGACGCTGCCCGCAATAAGGTTAACGCGCCAACTCGCCACTACGTTTTATTCGAAAAATCTCATAACAATCTTAGCGTCAGTGCAAGCGTAAGGTAAAAGGGCCGAATCTAGGCCTCGGGCGGATAGATATGATCGCCGCCGCGATAATCCGAAACCGAATAGCAGCCTTCGCTCAGCTGGCGAACCGAACTTGCGCCGATATCCGCCTTGCCATAGCCGCCTGGAATATCGAGTATATAAGTGGGCTGGCAAAGGCCAGAGATGCGCCCGCGCAGGGCTGCAACGATCGCCTGCCCTTCCGCGATCGTCATGCGAAAATGGCTGGTGCCGGGGGCAAGATCGGGATGATGCAGATAGTAGGGCTTCACCCGCGTTTCGACGAAAGCCTTCATCAAAGCCGCCAGCACGTCGGGATCGTCGTTGACGCCCTTCAGGAGCACCGACTGGCTGACCAGCACGATCCCGGCATTGACGAGCCGCGCGCAGGCAGCCCGCGCCTCATCCGTCAGCTCCCGAGGATGGTTGGCATGCAGAGCCACATAAACGGTCTTGCCGCTGGCCTTCAGCGCCGCGATCAATGCCGCGTCGATCTTTGCCGGATCGACGACAGGAACGCGCGTATGGAATCGAACGATCTTCACATGGTCGATACTGGTGAGCTGTCCCAGGATTTCTTCCAGCCGCCGCGGTGAGAGAACCAGCGGATCGCCGCCAGTTAGGATGACCTCCCAGATCTCGTCGTGATCGCGGATATAGGCAAAGGCGCCGTCCAGCGCATCGCCATCCAGCGTTCCTAGCCCCTGCGGCCCGACCATCTCGCGGCGGAAACAAAAGCGGCAATAGACCGGGCAGACATGCACGGCCTTCAGCAGTACGCGATCGGGATAGCGATGGACGATGCCTTCGACCGGACTATGTGCGTGATCGCCGATCGGATCGGCGCGCTCCTCGGGGGTGACAAACAACTCGGCCGCATCGGGCACGAACTGCCGGGCGATGGGATCGGCCGGATCGGCTGGGTCGATCAAGCGCATGACGGCCGGTGTCAGAGCCACCGCATAGCGCTCGGCCACAGCCTCCAGCTCGATCGCCTGATCGGCATCGATCAGTCCGGCGCGCTCCAGTTCACCGATGTTGCGGATCGGACGCATCGAATTCATGCGTCGTACTCCGCGACCGGCGCCCACAGCACCTGTTCGATCCGTGAGGCACCGGTTGCCAGCATAACGAGCCGGTCAAAGCCGAGCGCGATGCCGCTCGCCGCCGGCATGACGGCAAGCGCCGCCAAAAAATCCTCATCCAGCGGATAGGTCTCGCCATAGACGCGCTGCTTTTCCGCCATTTCGATCTCGAACCGGCGGCGCTGCTCCTTGGCATTGGTGAGTTCGCCAAAGGCATTGGCAAGCTCGACGCCGCAGGCATAGAGCTCGAAACGCTCGGCAACGCGATGATCTCCAGCCGATGGCCGGGCCAGTGCCGCCTCGGAGACGGGATATTCGTCGAGGATCGTGGCGCGGCCGAAGCCAAGATTAGGTTCGACCTTCTCGACCAGTACTCGGCTGAAAAGATCGGGCCAAAGATCGTCGTCTGCAACGCGAATGCCCGCCCGACGCATGTCCGCTGCCAGGCGCTCGCGATCCGTCGATCCATCGAGACCGATGGATGCGAAGAGGTCGATGCCGGCATACCGCTCGAAGGCGGCTGCCACGCTGATGCGCTCGGGCAGCAGGAACGGATCGACCTCGGCGCCGCGATAGCTGAATTTCTTCGCCCCCACCGTCTCGGCCGCAAGTCCCAGCAGCGCGGCACAATCGGCCATCAGAATCTCATAGCTCTCGTCGGCCCGGTACCATTCCAGCATGGTGAATTCCGGATGATGCAGCGGCCCGCGCTCGCGGTTGCGGTAGACATGGGCAAAGCAGGCGATGCGCTCTTCGCCGGCCGCAAGCAGTTTCTTGCAGGCAAATTCGGGCGACGTATGAAGATAGAGAGGCAATACTCTGCCGTCCGTCGTCAGCGCTTCGGTCTCGAAAGCATGCAGATGCGCCTCGTTGCCGGGCGATACCTGCAGCGTCGCCGTATCGACCTCGATGAAATCGTTGCTCGCAAAGAACATGCGCATCGCCGCCTGGATCGCGTTGCGCCCAATGAGGAACGGCCGCCGATCCGCGTGCACATTGCGGGTCCACCAGGGGGACGCTTTGCTCGTCGTTGGCTTCATTCCTAGCTTTCTTCGGGGCGCAAGCCGCGTTGGGGGTGGCAATTTCCATTGATTTAGGGTAGTTGCGCCCCCAAGCAAACAATTGCTGCGTCTCGGAGAGCATTTCGACAGTCCCTCTACGACGCAAAACGCAGCGTTACAAGGAAGTCTTATGGTCAAGGTCATCGCCTCTTCGGTCCGCAAGGGCAACGTTCTCGACGTCGACGGCAAGCTCTACGTCGTTCTCACCGCCGCGAACTTTCATCCGGGCAAGGGTACGCCGGTCACCCAGGTCGACATGCGCCGCATCGTCGACGGCGTGAAGGTCTCCGAGCGCTGGCGCACCACCGAGCAGGTCGAGCGCGCCTTCGTCGAAGACGTGAACTTCCAGTACCTCTATGAAGATGGCGAAGGCTTCCACTTCATGAACCCCGCCAACTACGACCAGGTCGTCGTCGATGTTGACACTATGGGCGACCAGAAGGCCTACCTGCAGGAAGGCATGACCTGCATCCTGTCGATCCACGAAGGCATTCCGCTGGCGCTCGAACTGCCGCGCCACGTCACGCTGGAGATCACCGAGACCGAACCGGTCGTCAAGGGCCAGACGGCCTCCTCCTCCTACAAGCCTGCGATGCTGTCGAACGGCGTACGCACCATGGTACCGCCGCACATCAACGCCGGCACCCGCGTCGTCATCGCCACGGAAGACAATTCCTACGTCGAGCGCGCCAAGGACTGAGCCTCAACCTCTTGCTTGCATGAAAACGCCTCGTCCTTGGACGGGGCGTTTTTCGTTTCGAGCGAATTGAAGCCACACCAGCGTCGCCAACGCCTAGAAGATCGCGCTATCGCGTATTGGCTTTCTTCTCGTTCTTCTGGCCCGCATCGGCGGCTTCGGAAGGTGTGTCTATGGCGATACTGTGCTCCTGCTGGGCAAGAGCCTGCATATGCAGGAGGCGCGGCGACAGCGCGTGCATATAAGCATCGGAACGGCCGATATAGATCATGGTCACATCGGCGAGGTCGGCCAGCATGGCGCAGGCCTGCGCTTGAACTTCAGCTTCAAGCCCTTCAAAGGCATCATCAAGGATGATCCATTTCGGCTTCGCCAGCAGCAGATGCGCAAAGCCGACGGCCTTCTGTTCCTCGGTATCCAGCAAGCGATCCCAGCGGGCTTGCGTGTCGAGGCGGCTCTTCAAGCGGCCGAGGCCTACTTTGTCCATGACGGCATCGACGGCGGCATCGTCATAGGCATCCGTATCGTCCGGGAAACAGATTGCCTCCCTGAGTGTACCGGTCGGCACATAGGGCGTGTGCGGCACGAACAACATGTCTTCCATCGGCGGCAGGCTGACCGTTCCGGCACCGCTATACCATTGATGCGCCAACACCTCGAACAGCAATCTCCGGTTCACGCCATGGTCGCCGTTGATCATGATGTGCTCGCCGGCATTGATCGTGACCGTGCCCTCGGCAATCCGGAAGCCGTTCTCGGTGGCCTCGTCACTTGTCTTCGTCGATACCTCCAGGTCGGTCCACACCATGGTACCGGGGGCCGCCTTGTCGAAGAGGAGGGTATGCGGCATCGGAGTCTTGTCGTCCATCTCCGTCAGGGCCTGCCGAAAGTCGGTGACGCGCATCAACGTCGCACGCCATTCTGCGATGGGTCCGAAATTGGCAACATACCAACGCAGGGCCGAATTCACTTGGTTGAATGCGCCGACCGCCACCATGAGCTGGCCGAAGGTGAGCCCGCCGGAGAAATAGGCGGGTGCCGCCACCAGGATCGGGATGATCAGCACCAGCCAACCATAGCCTGCGGAAACCCAGGTGAGGTTGGTATTGGCGATCGCGAGCTGGCGGATGACGGCAAGCACGGCGGAAATATCGAGATTGATCCGCCGGCGCTCGTTCTCCTCGCCCCCGGCAATGGTGATCGCCGGCATATGCTCGTTGGCATGCATGAGCGCGAAGCGCAGCTCGGCTTCCTTGGAATAGCGGTCGGCATTCAGCCGCACCAGGCGACGGCCGACGAATTGACTAAGGAAGGATGCCGAGCCGGCATAGAGGATCGCCGCCCAAACCATATAGCCCGGGATGGAGAAGCTCGCGCCCTTGAAATGGAAGACCATGCCGCTCGACAGCTCCCAGAGCACGCCGATGAAGCTCAAAAGCAGGATTGTCGCCTGTACCAGACCGATAGCGAGGCCGGTCGTGCTCTCTGCGAGATTGCGGGCATCCTCGTGCAGACGCTGGTCGGGATTGACGCCGATCAGACCGGAGGAAGCAAGGCGAAGCGCGCGCTTGGCCTGCAGCCACTGGTTCACCAGATCTCTCGCCAGTCCCTCGCGCATGTAGAGCGCCGTCATCTGGTTCAGCCAGGCCTGGATGACGTTGAGAACCAGAAGCGAGCCGGCGATCATGCCGAAGACGCCGAGCTGGTGGAAGAAGGCGGAGATATCGCGCCGCGCCAACGAATCGTAGAAGGGAGCGTTCCAGCTGTTCAGCAGCACCTGAACGTAGGCGGTGACCATGATAATTGCGAAGAGCGCAACGGTAAGCGAAATGATCTTGATGCGGACCGGCGAATTCCAGAACGCCGAGAACATCATCCGCAGCCGAAAGAAAAGGCTGAAATCGTACCCGACCTGCTCGTTGCCTTGCATATTCGGCTTGGCTTGCGCTTCAACTGCCATCAGCACTTCCCTGCGACGCACATCCCCTCAATTAATCATGACCCACCCTCATGTCCATCCTCGTGGCAGACCGGTGTGCGATCACGTTCCTATATACACGTTTTCGCGTCTTGAACCGAATTAGGTCAGCAATTAGCTTGCAGCTGAAAGATTGAGAAAGCCCACCAATGCAATTTCAGGGAACTGCGGACTACATTGCCGACAAGGATCTAATGGTTGCCGTCAATGCCGCCATCCGGCTGGAGCGCCCGCTCCTCGTCAAAGGCGAACCCGGCACGGGCAAGACCGAACTCGCCCGCCAGGTCGCGACAGCACTCGAGCTCGAACTCATCGAATGGAACGTCAAATCGACGACGAAGGCCCAGCAGGGACTCTACGAATATGATGCCGTTTCGCGTCTGCGCGACAGCCAGCTCGGCGACATCAGAGTTCACGATGTCCGCAACTATATCAGACGGGGCAAGCTTTGGCAGGCCTTTACCTCGCAGAAGAAGTGCGTGCTGCTGATCGACGAGATCGACAAGGCCGACATCGAGTTTCCAAACGATCTGCTGCAGGAACTCGATCGCATGGAGTTCTATGTCTACGAGACGGGCGAAACTATCCAGGCCGCCCTCCGCCCGATCGTCATCATCACGTCAAACAATGAGAAGGAACTGCCGGACGCCTTTCTGCGCCGCTGCTTCTTCCACTATATCCGCTTCCCCGACATGGAGACGCTGGCGCGCATCGTCGAGGTTCACTATCCCGGCATCAAGCAGGCGCTCGTGCATGCGGCGCTAACGCAATTCTTCGAAATCCGCGATGTGCCGGGCCTGAAGAAGAAGCCCTCGACCTCCGAAGCCCTTGATTGGATCCGCCTTCTGGTCGCCGACGATGTCGATCCCGGCACGCTGCGCGCCGATGCGAAGAATGCGCTACCGAAGCTGCATGGCGCATTGCTGAAGAATGAGCAGGACGTCCACCTTTTCGAGCGGCTGGCCTTCATGGCGCGTGGACAAGGCAGGTAATGCAACCGGATGCCATCAAAGTATTGATTTATGCCGTACGGGACGACGATCTGCTTGTTTTCGACGAGCCGGATTTTCCGATGATCGAGCCATAGGTGCCAGGTGGTACGGTCGAGGATGGCGAAGATCTGGCGCTCGCAGCCGCGCGCGAATTCGAGGAGGAAACGGGCCTCAGTTCCGGCATTCTGCATAAGCTGGGCGTGCAGGACTACCACTTTGTGCGGGAGGGACGCGCCTATCATCATCGGCGGCACTACTTCTGCTGCAATCTGCCGGAAACGGTGCCCGACACTTGGCGCCATTTCGAGATGACACCGTTTGGCGGGGGCGAACCGATCTGCTTCCGGTTCTTCTGGATCTCCGTAGCAGA
Source organism: Rhizobium sp. BR 315 (assembly GCF_050577975.1). Lineage (NCBI taxonomy): Bacteria > Pseudomonadati > Pseudomonadota > Alphaproteobacteria > Hyphomicrobiales > Rhizobiaceae > Rhizobium > Rhizobium sp. BR 315. The sequence continues at coordinate 83,061 of NZ_JARWKZ010000022.1, forward strand.
AGCGCATCAACGCCTCGGCTATGGAATGCATGCGCTTCTTGAACATCTGTAAGCGGCAACTGACATCAGAACACGGCCGCTAGCTTCGCGAAGCTTGCCCATTGACCCGCCGCATTGGCAGGTTTATGCATTTCTCCTCGTGGTGATTTGGCCGGCCGGCTTGCAGCCACGTTAAATAAGTCGCTAAAGGGCCGCGTGCGGACCGGTAGCGATTCTTATCGCGGCCGGTTTTTTTGTATTTGGTCGAGTGGAAACAATGCCCATCAAAATTCCCGATACCCTGCCCGCGTTTGAAACCCTCCAGAACGAGGGTGTGCGGGTGATGACCGAAACGGTGGCGTTCCGTCAGGATATCCGCCCCCTTCAGATCGGGCTCCTCAACCTCATGCCGAACAAGATCAAGACCGAGGTCCAGATGGCGCGCCTGGTCGGCGCATCGCCGCTGCAGGTCGAGTTTTCGCTGGTACGCATCGGCGCGCACAAGGCCAAGAACACCTCCGAGGAGCATCTGCTCTCCTTCTACCGGACCTGGGATGAAGTGAAGCACCGCAAGTTCGACGGTTTCATCATCACCGGCGCGCCGATCGAGCTGCTCGAATACGAAGATGTGACCTACTGGGACGAAATGCAGCAGATCTTCGAGTGGACGGCCACCAACGTCCATTCGACGCTCAACGTCTGCTGGGGCGCAATGGCGGCGATCTATCACTTCCACAAGGTGCCGAAATATACGCTGAAGGAAAAGGCGTTCGGGGTGTACCGCCACCAGAACCTGAAGCCCTCCTCCGTCTATCTCAACGGCTTTTCCGACGATTTCGCCGTGCCGGTCTCGCGCTGGACGGAGGTGAAGCGCGCCGACATCGAGAAGGTGCCTAGCCTGCAGATCCTGATGGATTCGAGCGAGATGGGCGTCTGCCTCGTACACGAACAGGCCTGCAACCGGCTCTACATGTTCAATCACGTGGAGTATGATTCCACTTCGCTGGCGGACGAGTATTTCAGGGATGTGAATGCGGGCGTGCCGATCAAGATGCCGCACAACTACTTCCCGCACAACGACCCGGAAATCCCCCCGCAGAACCGGTGGCGCAGCCACGCACACCTGTTCTTCGGCAACTGGATCAACGAGATCTACCAAACCACGCCGTATGATGTGGAGGAGATCGGCCAGGAAAGGACTTGAGGCTTGTTCATTCCCTTCTTCCTGAAGCTGAAGGAAGCGAAGGTTCCGGTAACGCTCCGGGAGTTCCTGTCGCTGCTTGAGGGAATGGAAGAAGGAATTGCCGACTATGACGTCGAGGCCTTCTACTATCTGGCGCGCACGACGCTGATCAAGGACGAGCGCTTCATCGATCGCTTCGACCAGATCTTTGCCGACTATTTCCGGGGCGTCGAGGCGATCGGCGGCAATGCTGATGTGGTCGAAGCGACCGAAATTCCCGAAGAATGGCTGCGCAAGCTCGCCGAACGGCATCTAACCGACGAGGAGAGAAAGGAAATCGAGGCGCTCGGCGGCTTCGACAAGCTGATAGAGACCCTGCGCGAGCGGCTGGCCGAACAGAAGGGCCGGCATCAGGGCGGCTCGAAATGGATCGGCACGGCAGGCACCTCACCCTTCGGCGCCTACGGCTATAACCCGGAAGGCGTGCGCATCGGCCAGGAAACATCCCGCCATCGGCGCGCGGTCAAGGTCTGGGATCGCCGCGACTTCCAGAATCTCGACGATAGCGTCGAGCTCGGCACCCGCAACATCAAGGTGGCGCTGAAGCGCCTGCGCCGCTGGGTGCGCGAGGGTGCCGCCGAAGAACTAGATCTTTCCGGCACCATCCGCTCCACCGCCGAGCATGGCTACCTCGACGTCCAGACTCGGCCGGAGCGCCGCAACGCCGTCAAGCTGCTGATGTTCTTCGATGTTGGCGGCTCGATGGACGACCACATCCGCGTGGTCGAAGAGCTGTTTTCCGCCGCCCGATCAGAGTTTCGCCACATGGAATATTTCTACTTCCACAACTGCCTCTACGAAGGCGTGTGGAAGGACAATCGCCGCCGGCGCGTCGATATCACTGCAACAACCGATCTCATCCACACCTTCGGTTCCGATTATCGCGTCGTCTTCGTCGGCGATGCATCGATGAGCCCCTACGAAATCAACCATCCGGGCGGCTCGGTGGAGCACTGGAACAAGGAATCGGGCGAGGCCTGGCTCGCCCGCATGACCGGCCATTTCCGCAAATGCATCTGGCTCAATCCCGTGCCGGAAAACTATTGGGGTTATACGACCTCGATCTCCATCATCCGCCGCCTGATGAGCGACCGCATGTATCCTTTGACCCTCGGCGGCCTGGAAAAAGCGACGCGGGAATTGTCGCGCTGAGCATTGCCTTTGCTCGATGACTTTGGCGTTGCCGCCGCCGCACCTGGGAATGTCTATGCGCCTGCCTTGCGATAAGCTGCAACGAAGAGCCAGATTGCCGAAAGCAGAAAGTAGAATGCGCCGAACGCCACATAGGGGGTGATGTCCAGGATCGTCGGCGCTGCCGTGCCAAGCGATCGGCTGATCATGAATCCACCGGCAAGGGCCGACTGGGCGCCACTTAGGATCATCACCCATTGTGCGCCATAATGGCGCCAACGCCTTACTGCCGTGTATAGCTGCAGCAGACCAGAAAAGATCGCCCAAATCCCGAACACCGCCAAAACAGCATAGGTGCTGCTGCTGACCGCCGCGATCACGGCAAGCGCGGTGATCGTGCTGACGACTACATTCAACGCTTGGGAAGAGTTGGCTTTCAGACCGCCGTTTACTCGTGCGTCAACCAGGTTGGCGAGGGCGTCCCACGCCGGGTAGATCACAAGCAAAAATGCGATGGCACCAGGCTGCCCCCGTAGAAGAATGGCAGCGGCAATCCAGGCGACGGAGAAAAGCGCACGTACGAAATAATAGGATCGCAGCCAGCTGGACTGACTCAAAGAGTTGCTTGACATCGGTAGGCTCCAAGTTGAAATCTACCTACTAGTAGGAAGATAAAATTGGCAAAGTCAACCCGACGATTGAACACCTCTTTGTGAGGGATTGGAAGTGCCGTGACCTTGACAAACGACCTACCAGAAGGTAGGCAGCGACATGAAATCAACGACTTCCACTTCCGAGAAAGTTCTCGACTCTGCGCAGTCTCTCATCGTCGCCGGAGGCTACAACGGGTTCAGCTATGCTGATATCTCGGCGGCGATCGGCATCAGAAAGGCCAGTATCCACCATCATTTTGCGACGAAGGCCGAGCTGGTTTCGGCGCTGGTGGATCGCTACCGGCAGCAGGCGGAAACGGGGCTGAATTCTCTTCGTGAACAGTTCCCAAGCCCTGCCGAACAATTACAGTCCTATGTGAATTTCTGGCAGGCGTGCATTCGCGACGCCTCGTTGCCCTTCTGCGTCTGTGCGATGCTCGCTTGCGAGATGCAGATGCTGCCGGAAGACGTCGCATCCCGCGTACGCGCCCATTTCAATAGTCTCGCACAATGGCTTACCTCGGTGCTGGAAGCTGGAGCCGAGCAGAACCTGTTCCGATTGGCCAAGCAGCCGGAAGAGGAGGCCCAAATGCTGATGGCGTCCGTTCATGGGGCAATGCTTTCTGCGAGAGCGTTCAGCAATCCCGGACTGTTCACCACGATCGTCTCCCCCCAGATCGCCAAGCTGCTGACGCCGCATAGCTAGAGAACCGCCACGCGGAAGTATTCAACAGAGGACCGTTGGGGCCGACCACACGAGCCAAAACAGGCACCAATACACCCGCCTGTCGTACCCGCTGCACATTTGCGGCGCAGGTTGGCATTCCGGAGCGATGAGAGAAAGCCAAATCGAGGCTTGATCCACCATCGACCGCCCCTAGATTTCGCCTTCGGACCGGTTGCGGAACGATGCGAATGGGGGCAGGGTCTGGCCTTGCCTTTTCGATAGCCATGGATGAGCTGATATGACGGAAAATACTTTGCAGCGGGAAGTTTTTGGGACGACGGCCGATGGGGATACCGTCTATCGCGTCAAGATCGTCGGCGGCGGATTGACCGCGCATGTTATCTCATGGGGCGCGGTCATCCAGGACCTTCGCCTTGAGGGTCACCAGCCGGCCTTGCTGCTCGGCTTCGACAATTTCCCCGACTACCCCGCCCATTCCTCCTATTTCGGCGCCACGCCCGGCCGCTGCGCCAACCGCATCGGCGCCGGCCGCTTCACGCTGGACGGCAAGCAGTACCAGCTCGAGCTCAACGAGAAGGGCGTCACGCATCTGCACGGCGGCAAGGACAATATCGCCAAGCGCAACTGGACCATCGTCGAGCACGATACCGACCGCGTCGTCCTGAAGATCGTCGATCCCGATGGCCGCGCCGGCTATCCCGGCAACTGCACGATACAGGCGACCTACCGGGTGCATGGCAACGGCGAGCTGTCTGTCACCTACGAATCGACCACCGACCAGCCTACTCTCGCCAATGTCTGCCAGCACGCCTACTTCAACCTCGACGGCCGCGACGACACGCTTGGCCACGACATCATGATCGCCGCCGATCACTACACCCCGACCGACGACAAACAGGTACCGACGGGGGAAATCCGCTCGGTCGAAGGCACCGTGTTCGATTTCCGCGAGATGTCGCCGATGAAGCGCTTCGAAGGATCGGAACAGGCGCTTTACGATCACAATTTCTGCTTCTCCAGCGAACGCATGGCCAAACGCTCCGTTGTGCTTGCCCGCAGCGTCAATTCCGGCGTGTCGCTGGAAGTCCGCACGACCGAGCCAGGCGTTCAATTCTACACCGCCTTCAAGCTCAACGTTCCGGTTCCCGGTCACGACGGCCAAAAGATCGGACCGTTCGCAGGCTTCTGCCTGGAAACCCAGGTCTGGCCGGATGCCATCAATCATGAGGGCTTCCCCAATGCCGTGCTCCGCCCGGGCGAGGTATTGCGGCAGGAAACGGATTACATCTTTACCAAGAACTGAACCGGGCATGCCCTGTTCTCACAATGATCGGCCGGGCGTCCAAAGCGCCCGGCCGATTCTTTTTGGGCCGAAGGACAGATTAACCTTGTGAATTGGTTCTAAATAGGTTCTAAATAGTCGCCATGGATAGAACCAGTTTGATCACTGAATTGAACAATCGCGGTCTCGGCGAGGGGACCGGGAGCGGGCCTCTCTATAAGCGCCTGGCGCAGGCATTGACGGGCCTTATCCAGGAAGGGCTGCTGAAGTCGGGGACGGCGCTGCCGGGCGAGCGCGATCTTGCCGGCGCCCTGCAGATCGGTCGAGTGACGGTCAGAACCGCCTATCGCGACCTGCTTGCTTCGGGGGTGATCGAATCCCGCCACGGCAGCGGCACCTTCGTCTCGCAGCATGTCGAGCGCATCGAACAGCCGCTCTGGCGCCTCTCCTCCTTCTCCGCCGACATGCGCTCTCGCGGCCGCGAGCCGGCGGCCCGCATCCTCCAGCGCACCATCAGCCCACCGGCACCGGAGGAAACCTTCCTCCTCGGCCTCGGGCTCGACGAACCCGTGCTGCGGCTCGACCGGCTGCGCTTGGCCGACGGTCAGCCGCTTGCCATCGAGCGCGCCGTCGTTCCCATGAAATTCCTGGGCGAAGAGGCCATATCCGAAGGGTCGCTCTACGATGCGCTGGCCGCCCGGGGCTTCAAGCCTGTGCGCGCGCAACAGAGGCTGACGGCCGTGACGCTGGACCCCACTTCCGCATCGATCCTGACCGTCAAGGCCGGTGCACCGGCACTCTTGATCGAGCGCGTCTCCCGCCTCGCGGACCAACGCGTCGTTGAATATACGCGCTCGCACTATCGCGGCGATGCTTATGATTTTGTTACCGAATTGAGAATTGGAGATGACCTATGAGCAAGACCCAATCCCTGATGCTGACGGAAGCCGGCCAGTCGCCGGAGGTAGTTGCAACGCTGCTTGAAAAGGAAAAGCCCGCCTTTGCCGAAATCGCGAAGCTTTTCTCCTCGACCAATCCGTCCCTGATCACCACGGCAGCGCGCGGTTCCTCCGACCACGCCGCCACCTTCTTCAAATATCTGTTCGAAATCTCCCGCGGCATCCCAGTCGCCTCCGTCGGCCCGTCGATCGCCTCCGTCTACGGCGCGCCGCTGCATTTGGAGGGTGGTATCCACTTCACGGTATCGCAGTCCGGCGGCAGCCCGGATATTATTGCGCTGCAGGCCGCCGCCAAGAAGGGCGGTGCCACGACGATCGCCGTCGTCAACGTCACAGACAGCCCGCTCGCCAAGGAAGCGGACATCGTGCTCGGCCTCAATGCCGGCAAAGAACAGAGCGTTGCCGCCACCAAGTCCTTCATCGCCGCCGCCGTCGCGCTTGCCGGCGTCACCGCTGCGATCTCGCAGGACAAGGCGCTGACTAACGGCCTCGCAAGACTGCCGGACGCACTGGCCGCAACCTCGGGCATCGACGGCAAGGCCGCCGAAGACGTGCTCTTCAACGCCTCCTCGCTCTATACGGGCGGACGCGGTCCGGCCTTCGCCATCGCGCTCGAAGCAGCATTGAAGGCCAAGGAAACCGCAGGCCTGCACGCGGAAGCCTTCTCGCTGGCGGAGCTCATGCATGGCCCAATGCGCCTCGTACAGCCGGGCTTCCCGATCGTCGCCTTCTCGCCCGACGATGCCGCCTTCCCCAACAATGCACAGGCACTGGAGCGCCTGCAGAAGCTCGGCGCCACCGCCGTCTCCTTCTCGACCGCCCCGCTTGCCGGCATCAACCTTCACATGCCCAGCACCGGCAACGGCCTGCTCGACCCGCTGGTTTCGCTGCTCTGCTACTATCGCCTGATCGAGGCAGTGACGCGCCGCAAGGGTTTCGACCCCGATAAGCCGGCTAATCTCCTCAAGGTAACGGAGACCATGTGATGGATTACAAGGTCTTTACAGGCGCCCGCATCTTCGATGGCGACCGTTTTCACGAGGACAGCGCACTCGTGATCGGCAACGGCCGCATCCATGCCATCACCAGCGTCAACGACGTGCCCGACAACGCCGAAACCATCCAGCTGAAGGGCGGCGTCCTGTCGCCGGGCTTCATCGACGCGCAGGTGAACGGCGGCGGCGGCCGCATGCTGAACGACGAACCGTCGCCGGAATCCATGTATATGATCGCCGAGGGGCACCGCCCCTACGGCACGACCTCGCTCCTGCCGACCCTCATCACCGATGTCGCGGCTGCCACGACTGCATCCATCGAAGCTGCCGTCGAAGCCGTGAAAGCCAATCGCGGCGTCGCCGGCCTGCATCTGGAAGGCCCGCATCTGGCGCCGGCCCGCAAGGGCGCGCACCTGGCCGAGCTGATGCGTCCGGTCGAGGATAGCGACGTGAGGACCTTTATCCGCGCCCGCGAGGCGATCGGCACACTGCTGGTCACCATGGCCGCCGAGCAGGTGACGGAGCGGCAGGTACAGGCGCTCGCCGAAGGCGGCGTCATCGTCAGCATCGGCCACAGCGATTGCACGACAGAGGCCGCCAATGCGCGCTTCGATGCCGGCGCCCGTGGCGTCACCCACCTTTTCAACGCCATGAGCCAGATGGGCCATCGCGCGCCCGGCCTCGTCGGCGCGGCGATCGACCATCCCGCCCCCTGGTGCGGCATCATTGCCGATGGCCATCACGTCGAGCCGACGGCACTCAGGGTCGCGCTGCGCGCCAAGCGCGGCGAAGGCCGGCTGTTTTTCGTCACCGATGCCATGTCGCTCGTCGGCACCGATCTTCCGAGCTTCACGCTGAACGGCCGCACGGTCTACCGCACCAAGGGTGGCTACTGCTCGAAGCTGACGCTGGACGATGGCACGCTGGCCGGCTCCGACGTCGATATGGCCTCGACCATCCGCTACGGCGTCAACGTGCTCGAGTTGCCGCTGGCGGAAGCCTTGCGCATGGCGACCTCCTATCCCGCCCGCTTCCTGCAGCTTGCCGATCGCGGCCACCTGACGCCGGGAACCCGCGCCGACCTCGTTCACATCAACGACGGTATCGAAGTTACCGAAACATGGATCTCGGGCCAGCCTTCGGCCTGAGACACTCGAAAAGGAAGCTCGGCATGACCGCAGTCACGGACAGCTATTTCTCCGGCCTTATCGGCCGGTTGGAAACCCTGCGCGAAGCGCTTGCCGAGCCCATGTCGAGGGCTTCCGCCGCTATTTGCGCGGCCGCACGCGCCGATCGTCGCGTCTACGTTTTCGGCACCGGCCATTCGCATATGCTGGCGGAAGAGGTGCATTATCGCGCTGGCGGTCTCGCCTTCACCGTCCCGGTGCTGGTCGGCTCGGCCATGCTGCATGAAGGTGCCGTCATCAGCTCGGTCTACGAGCGCACCGAAGGCCTCATTCGCCCGATCTTCGAGCGCTACGGCATGCAGCCGGGCGATGTACTGATCATCGCCTCCAATTCCGGCGTCAATGCAGCGCCGCTCGAGGCAGCGGATTACGGCCGCGAGATCGGTGCCACGGTCATCGCCATCACCTCGCTTGCCTATTCGGCCGCCATTGCCAACGGCCGCAGGAAGCTTGCCGATGTCGCCGATATCGTGCTGGACAACGGCCTACCGCCCGGCGACGCCATGATCGACCTGCCGGGCACCGGCCTGAAGGTCGGCCCTGCTTCGACCGCCGTCGGCACCACTGTGCTGAACGCCATCTTTGCCGATGTCGCCGCCGAACTTTGCAAGGATGGCGATCCGCCCGTCTACCTCAGCGCCAACATGCCCGGCGCCAAGGAAACCAATCAGCGGCTGGTCAAGAAGTACCGTCCGCGTAATCCGCATCTTTAGGGTAATGACAGGAAAACTGCGGAATTAGGTAGCAAATGCCACAAGATTCCAGACACTGAAATTGTTACCTCTAGCTCTTCCGATGGAGTTGGATTGTATGGTGTCGATCGTCGAGGAATTGAAGGGCAAGCTGGCCGAGCTGGATGCCAGGCTTGAGGAGATAGAGGTCGAAGCGCTCGCCTTGGAATCGCAGAAGGCGGCGTTCGTAACCGTGATCAAGGTCTTTGATCCAGCGCGGCATCTGCGGCTCCTCAGCCGCCCAAGAGGAAGGATCGATCTACACCTGGTCGCCGTGTGACCGACCTTCTCAGAGGCCGTGATGTCCGCCGCAGTGTGCTTGAAATCCTCCGAGACGCGGAAGAGCCGATCCTTGCAGGTGATCGGTCGAAACAGTTTGCTGAACGAGAAGGCTTCGGGTCCGAGATCGACGGGATTAGTCCGAACCTTGCCGGTCGATTTTCTGGCCTGCTCGAACGTATGGAGCAGACAGGGCTGGTTCGCTCGTCAGGTGCTTCCGATGGTCGTCTAAATTGTGGGAGATCGTGTCCGGAAATTTATGGGGCCATTACACGCGGTCGAATAATGTTTACCACGCGCTGATGTAAGTGCGACTCTAAGTTGGGGCTGCAGATGACGCGGGAGAAGGCTCTCGTCCATGACATTTCTTTTTCTCAGTAAACCGATATGGCGAAAGTTGTAATAGCGTATCGGTAAAAGTTTCAATAGAAATCTGGTGAAAGTATCAATAGAGTGCTGGTGGAACCGTCAATAGCGCCCTGGTGGAACTGTCAGTACGCGTTGGACTTCTCGGCCCACACCTGGTTCTCGATGCGCTCTGCCGCACCCTGCCAGTAGCCGCAGAGGTTCTCCGACGTCGTGCGATGGGTGACGGTGTGCAGCACATCGGCGAGTTGCCAACGCAACCCCATGTAGCGAGTGTCCTCCTTCCAGGCGACCATCGCCATCTACCAGTCCAGGTACTTGACCGAGAAGCGGTGATGAATGCCGACATGCGCGCGCTCGGCGCTGGCGAAGAAGCTCTCGATCCTGTTCGTGTCGGTGCCATCCTCGGTCTGGTACGCCAGGCTGTGGTTCACGCGCCAAAGGATCGCCAACCCGACGAGGTCGAGAGATATGGTTATATGTGCCCGCAGGTTGATGGCTATTTCAAACACCAACCTTGTGGCATTTGCCACCTAATTCCGGAAAACTGCCGAGCAGTTTCTCTTGCGCAACAGCGCGAAAAACAAACGAATAGGGGGTTGAGCGCTTCCGTGAAACGCTCAACCCCTTAATCCATATCACTGTGCCGCGGTGTCGATAGCCGATGGCTCCTGAGCGGCAGCTTCGGCCTGTCTGCGCCGCCGGCGCAGAACGACGTAGAAGACCGGCGTCAGGAACAGGCCGAACAGCGTCACGCCGAGCATGCCGGAGAAGACGGCCGTGCCGAGCGACTGGCGCATTTCCGCGCCCGGGCCGGTGGCGATCATCAGCGGCACGACGCCGAAGATGAAGGCGAAGGCCGTCATCAGGATCGGGCGCAGACGCAGATGGCTAGCCTCGATCGCCGCTTCGACCGCGCTTTTTCCCTCAGCCTGCGCCTGCCGGGCGAACTCGACGATCAGGATCGCGTTCTTGGCCGCAAGGCCGATCAGCACGATGAGCCCGATCTGCGTGAGGATGTTGTTGTCCATACCTCTGAGATGCACGCCGATCAGTGCCGCCAGAACCGCCAGCGGCACGATGAGGATGATGGCGAGCGGCAGGACCCAGCTTTCATACTGCGCCGAGAGCGCCAGGAAGACGAAGATGACCGACAGGGCAAAGATGTAGATTGCCGTATTGCCGGTATGCCTCTCCTGATAGGCGAGTTCCGTCCATTCGAAAGTCGTGCCCGCTGGCAACAGGTTCTTTGCCAGCCCCTCCATAGTGTCCAGAGCCGTGCCCGTGGAGACACCCGGCCCCGGATTGCCCTGGAGAGGAACTGAGACATACATATTGTAGCGCTGCACGAGCGCCGGTCCGGTCGTGTCGCGAATATCGACCAGCGTCCCGAGCGGCACCAGCGCCCCGGTCGCCGAGCGAACCTTCAGCGCGAGAATATCGTCGCGATCCATGCGATATTGCTGATCGGCCTGCGCCCGCACCTGGTAGACGCGGCCGAAGGCATTGAAGTCGTTGACGTATGACGTGCCGAGGTTGATCGACAGCGTCTCGAAGATATTCGGGATCGGCACGTTTAGTGCGCGCGCCTTGTCGCGGTCGATCGCCAGGAAGTATTGCGGGCTATTGGCGGAGAAGGTCGTGAAGACACCGCTGACGCCCTTGTTCTGCGCGGCGGCGCCCATCATTTGATAGGCGAGCGGCAGGATGCGGCGCATATCAGCATTTTCCCGGTCCATGATCTGCATCTTGAAGCCGCCGGAATTGCCGACGCCGCGGATCGAGGGCGGCGGAATGGCGATGATGAAGGCTTCCTGGATGCCCTGGAGGCTGCCATAGAGCTGGCCGATGATCTTGGTGGCCGAATCTCCGGACTTCAACCGCTCCTCGAAGGGCTTGAACGGCGTGAAGATGACACCCGAGTTCGAGGCGTTGGTAAAGGTCGCACCGTTAAAGCCGGCGAAGGCGACGGCGTTCTCGATGCCCGGCGTCTTCTTGATGATTTCAGTCGCCTTCTGGATGACCGCATTCGTGCGCGCCAGCGAAGCGCCGTCTGGCAGCTGCACGACGACAATGGCATAGCCCTGGTCCATTGTGGGAACGAAGCCCTGCGGGACGATCCTGCCCATGTACCAAGTGCCGGCCAGGAGCGCGGCAAAGACGAGAAGCGCGCAGGCGAGTGCCGTCCAGGTCGTGACGAGGTGGCGCACGATCCAGGAATAACCGCTGCTCATCCGCTCGAAGCCGCGATTGAATCCATCACCCAAAGCACGGCCGAACCGCGCAAAGATATTGTTGGATTTCTTGTGGCTATGCGGGCGCAAAACGATCGCGGCAATCGCCGGCGACAGGGTCAGCGAGTTCAGGCAGGAAATCGCCGTCGCGACCGAAATCGTCACCGCGAACTGCCTGTAGAACTGCCCAGAGATACCCGGAATGAACGCCGTTGGCACGAAGACCGCGATGAGGACCAGCGAGATCGCCAGAACGGCAGTGCCCACCTCGTTCATCGTGACATGCGACGCCTCTTTCGGCGTCATGCCGAGCGCGAGATTGCGCTCGACATTCTCGACCACCACGATCGCATCGTCGACGACGATACCGATGGCGAGCACCAGGCCGAACAGCGTCAGCATATTCAGCGAGAAGCCGAAGGCCAAGAGGAAGGCAAAGGTGCCGATCAGCGAAACCGGGATGGCAACGATCGGAATGATCGCCGTTCGCCACGATTGCAGGAAGACCAGCACGACGATGGCGACGAGAATGGCCGCTTCGAAGATGGTCTTGTAGACCTCATGGATCGATTCGGCGATGAACTCGGTCGGATTATAGATGATGCGATATTCGAGGCCCTGCGGGAAATCCCGTGACAGATCCTGCATGGTCTTCTGAATATCGGCGGCGGCGGCAAGCGCATTGGTGCCTGGCCGGGCGAAGACGCCCAGCGCGACCGCAGGGCTGCCGTTCAGGTAGCTGTTGGTGACATAATCCTGCGCGCCGAGTTCGATGCGCGCGACATCCTGCAGCTGCACGAGGCGGCCATTGCCGGTCGCCTTGACGATGACGTAGCGGAATTGCCGCGCATCGGAAAAGCGCCCTTGCGTCGTCACTGTATATTGGAAGGCGTTGGTGCCCGAGACGGGTGGTCCGCCGATCGTGCCGCCGGAAACCTGCACGTTCTGATCCCGAAGCGCCTGAACGATGTCGCCTGCCGTCATGCCGTAGCCGGCGAGCTTTTGCGGATCGAGCCAGATGCGCAGCGAATATTGCCGCTCGCCGAAGAGCTGCACGTCGCCGACGCCATCCAGCCGGACGAGGACGTCGCGGATACGCGTGCGGGCATAGTTGGAGATGTAGAGCTGGTCGTAGCGATTGTTCGGCGACAGGAGATGCACGACCATCATCAGGTCGGGCGAGCTCTTGACCGTCGTGATGCCAATGCGGCGGACATCGTCAGGCAGGCGCGGCTCGGCAATGGCGACGCGGTTTTGCACCAGCACCTGTGCTTTGTCGAGATCGGTGCCGAGCTTGAACGTGATCGTCAGTGCCATGGAGCCGTCGGCGCTGGAATAGGAAGACATGTAGAGCATGTCCTCGACGCCGTTGATTTCCTGCTCGATCGGCGTCGCCACCGTATCGGCAATGGTCTGCGCGTCGGCGCCGGGATAAGAGGTGCGAATTACGATTGTCGGAGGTGCGACCTCGGGATATTGCGCCACCGGCAGCTGGAAATAGGCGATGCCGCCGACGATCAGCAGCACGATGGAAAGAACCGACGCGAAAATCGGCCGGTCGACGAAAAAGTGGGAAAACCTCATTGGTCCGTCCCCTGTATATCGGCCTGCGCCGGCGGCTCGTCATTCGTCGCCTGCTGCGGCAATTCGATCAGCTGAGGCGTCACTTTGACGCCCGGCCGGATGCGCATCAGCCCGTTGACGACGATCGTCTCGTCGCCGGTCATGCCGTCGCGAATGACGCGGTAGCCATAGAGCTTCGGCCCGACGCGCACGGGCTTCGGCGTAATATTGCCAGCGGTATCGGCGACATAGACGACGCGCTGGTTCTGGTCCGAGCCAATGGCTTCGTCTGGAACAAGGATCGCCTTGTAGCTGTTGGACCCCCTTACCTGGATACGCCCGAACAGGCCAGGCTGTAGAACCAGATTGGGATTCGGGAACCTGGCACGGACGCGGATCGTGCCAGATTCGTTGTCGACGCGGTTTTCGGCAAAGTCGAGTTTGCCCTTGAACGGCTTCTGCTTGGGATCGGCGATCGTCACAGTGACATCGAGCCCGCCGCCGCCCTGCWGCAGGGCGCTGCCGTTCTTGCGGGCTTCATCGGCATAAGAAAGCAGCCGGCGCTCGTCGACATCGAAATAGAAGTCGATGGGATCAAGGGACACAATGGTCGTCAGCGCAGTCTGATCGGCCTGCACGAGGTTGCCGACCGAGATCAGCCGCCGGTCGATCCGGCCGCTGAGCGGCGCTGTGATCCTGGTGAAATCCATATCGAGATTGGCGCGGTCGACCGTCGCTTCCGCGCCGCGCACATTCGCTTGAGCGGAAATGAGATCGCGGCGACGATCATCGAGGGTCGATGCCGACTGGCTGCCTGTTGTCGACAAGGATTCTGCGCGCTTATACTGCGCATCGGCGAGCGTCAGCGACGATTTCGCTACCTCCAGCGAGGCCGTCGCCTCGTTCAGCGTCGTGATAAAGGGCCGCTGGTCGATAACAAACAGCAGGTCCCCCTGCTTGACTATGGCGCCGTCCTTGAAATGCACTTCCTGAAGATAACCGCCGACGCGCGAGCGCACGGACACCTCGTCGACCGCCTGAAAGCGGCCGATGAACTCATCGCTGTCTATGACGTCACGAATGACGGGCTTGGCCACAGTAACGGGCACAGCCGGTGGAGCGCCCTGCGCAAGCACTTGGCTACCTGAGAAAACGGCAAAAACACAGCTAAATAAAACGGTACGCGGCAGCATAGGCATGAAGCCCCCCTCGAAAAACCGCGTACGGCAAAAGCGCCGTTATCACGGTAAGCGCTCACGAAATTTGCCTGCAACTTTCCACGAAGAGCCTGGCGCCGTCGGACGCAATGCAATCAGGTCACTTCGGACTTCCCAACATGCGCCACAGGCCGCACCGACCCGGGTATCATCCAGCCAGAGGGCCGGCACCACATGTTCATGTATAAACGGTTTATCGGATTCGACAACAGAGAATGACGCGGGTGCGCGCGAACGCAACCGATTGTTTTCATTATCTGGAAAGACGCCTATAAGATGAGTTGGCAGGGCTCTTCAGCCCTCCAGCTCCTCGCGCAGCATCTCGAGCTCAAGCCACTCTTCTTCCATTTTGATCAGGCTTTCCCGCAGCGTTTCCATCTCTGCAGCGAGACGATTGAAGGTTGCAGGATCCTTGGAGAAGAGGTTCGGATCGGCCATTTTCTGCTCGCGGGCGGCAATTTCAGCTTCGGCCCTGGCCATTTCCTTCGGCAGGTTTTCCAGAGCGAACTTCTGCTTGTAGGAAAGCTTGCCCTTACCCTTCGAACCCTCGGCAGCCGGTGCCGCAGCTTCGGTTGATTTGGGCTTCTCGGCTGCCTTTTCCGCTCGTTTGCGCTCCTCGATGGCACCCTTGCGCTGGGCGAGCATATCGGAATAGCCGCCGGCATATTCGATCCAGCGCCCGTCAGGCTCCTCCGGATTGGCGGGCGCGATCGTCGAGCTCACGGTGCGGTCGAGAAAATCGCGGTCGTGGCTGACGAGGATGACCGTGCCGGAAAACCCGGAAACGATTTCCTGCAGCAGATCCAGCGTCTCGATATCAAGGTCGTTGGTGGGCTCGTCGAGGATCAGGAGGTTTGTCGGCCGCGACAAAATACGCGCCAGCATCAGGCGAGCGCGCTCGCCACCGGAGAGATTCTTGATCGGCGTGCGCGCCTGCTCCGGCTGGAACAGGAATTCCTTCATGTAGCCGGTCACATGCCGCTGCTCACCATTGACGAGCAGGTTCTCGCCGCGTCCGTCGGTCAGGTAGTTGGCGAGGGTCTCTTCCGGATTGAGTTCCTCGCGCTTCTGGTCGAGCGTTGCGATTTCCAGGTTGGTACCGAGCTTTACCGTACCGGTGTCGGGTGCAAGTTGGCCGGTCAACATCTTCAAAAGCGTGGTCTTGCCGGCCCCGTTCGGGCCAACGAGACCGATGCAATCACCGCGATGCACGCGCATCGAAAACGGTGCGACGATGGCGCGGTCACCATAGGTCTTGGTGATCTTGTCCGCCTCGATCACCAGCTTGCCGCTTTCCTGCGCATCGGACGCAGCCGCCTGCACCGTGCCCAGAGCACCCTTGTGGCCGCGATGGCGCGAGCGCATATCCTGCAATTCGCCAAGCCGGCGCATGTTGCGCTTGCGCCGGGCGGTCACGCCATAACGCAGCCAATGCTCCTCGCGCTCGATTGCCTTGCCGAGCTTGTGCTGCTCCAGCTCCTCGGCTTCCAGCACCTGATCGCGCCAGGCTTCGAAATGGCCAAAGCCCCTGTCCAGCCGGCGCGAGGTGCCGCGATCGAGCCACACCGTCGCCGTCGAGACTTTCTCAAGGAAACGACGGTCGTGCGAAATCAGCACGAGCGCGCTGCGGCTCTTCTGCAGCTCGCCTTCCAGCCATTCGATGGTCGGGAGATCCAGATGGTTCGTCGGCTCGTCGAGCAGGAGGATATCCGGCTCCGGCGCCATGACGCGGGCCAGAGCCGCGCGACGCGCCTCGCCGCCCGAAAGGTTCTTCGGGTCTTCCTCGCCAGTCAGGCCGAGATGCGAGAGAAGATAGGTGACGCGATAGGGATCGTCGCCCGGTCCGAGGCCGGCTTCGGCATAGGCGGCCACCGTCTTGTAACCGGCGAAATCGGGCGCCTGTTCGAGATAGCGCACGGTCGACGAGGGATGGCGGAACACTTCACCGGACTGCGCCTCGACCATGCCGGCAGCGATCTTCAGAAGCGTCGACTTGCCGGAGCCGTTACGCCCGACCAGGCAGATCTTGTCACCCGGCTCTACCTGCAGTCCGGCACCGGCCAGAAGGGGCGCGCCGCCGAAGCTCAGGAAGATATCGTCGAGTTTCAGAATGGGAGGGGCCAAGATCAGACTCCACTAAGATCATAAGGGCGGGCAAGAACGATCGCCTTGCCGCTGCCGAGCGAAAAGCGCACCGGGCCTTCCGCCACATTGGAAATTGTCCGCGACGCGCCGAAGGGCAGATGGAAGTCGCGCAACGGATAACGGGCGTTATCGATGAAAAGACCCGTCAGATCGCTGAAACCAAGAACCGAAAACAGCGAGCCGGCCGGAAGATCCAGCTCCAGTTTTCCCGGCGGGAGCGGCACGGCCTCTTCATCGCCCGAAGTCAACAGCACATCGAAGCCCTTCTCGGCGAGCTGGAGACCATAGAGCAGATGCTGGATTGCATGATCCGAGCGCTCGCCGCCCATGGCGCCGGCCAGGATCAGCCTGACGGCGCCGCGATCGATCGCCTCCGATACGGCAATCTCGCCGTCGGTCGCCGCTTTCGCCGCCGGATAGGGCTGCTTCGGGACCTCGGGAAATGCTCCAAGCAGATCCGCGGGCGTAGAATCGAAATCACCGACCCATAGCTCTGGCTCGGCTCCAAGGGCGATGGCATGGCGCATGCCGCCATCGGCTGCGATAAAACGGCTGCCGGAAACCGCAGCACGCAGCCGGTCCGTCAGACGAAGCTCGCCGCCGAGAAGAATGGTGAAGGTGGTGGACTGGTTCATGGGCCAAGCCCATAGCGCAAAGTCGTATCCATAGGGAAGAGCGCCGTTCGCCAGAACAGCCCCCGCGGGCCGGTCAGTCGGTCGTTTCCTTCATGTTCGCCTGGAAAACGCGTTCATAACCGCTGACATAGCGATCGAACAGAAACGAGAAGCTCTCGATATCTTCGGGCGACCAATCGGCAAAGATGCTTCCGATAACGGCATACTTCTGCACCTGGATTTCCGACAGCAAGCGCTGCCCGAGCGCGGTGAGCACCACGACGATACGCCGTGCATCGGCCTGCGATGCCTTGCGACGCAACACCCCGCGGGCCACCATGTCGGCAGCGATGCGGCTCGCCCGCGACGGATCGATACGCAGCAACTCGGCGATCGTGCCGACGGTCACTTCGCCCGTGCCCTCCGCCCGCCGCACCACGTCGAGCACATCGAGATGCGAAAGCTCGAGCCCGGGGGCAACATTCTGAATGGCAAGCCTGCCGATCATGCGACGGCCCGTCAGCAGGCGCATGCGCATCATCGCCTGACCGATGCGCAGGAACTTCTCGTCTTCGGCCGGCGTCGGAGCTTCAACGTCACGTGTATTCGTCGCAGATGTCATCCCTCCACCATAGCAGAGGTCGAGAAGAAACAAAACATGCAAATGGCATTCACTTGCCATTGACAATTATATGCTAATAGCACATATGTTTCACCCATGAAGACTGGGCGTCCCGCGCATTCGCTCGATAGCGCAACGTCTCGGCCAAGCTCGGATTTCTTGCTCCATGGATATGCAGACAACGTTCAAGCCGCTCGTGGAGGATCATAAACGGCGGCTTATTCTCTTCCTGTTCCTGATGACCGCCATGTTCATGGCGACGCTCGACAACCAGATCGTATCGACAGCGCTCCCCACCATCGTCGGCGAGTTTGGGCATCTGGAACGCTTCGGCTGGATCGGATCGGCCTATCTTCTCTCGCTGTCAGCCGTCATGCCCGTCTATGGCAAGCTCGGCGATCTCTTCGGCCGCAAATATGTGATGATGACGGCGATCGCGATCTTCACCATCGGCTCCGCGGTCTGCGGCCTTGCCGTTTCGATGAACACGCTGATCGCCGCTCGCGTGCTGCAGGGCTTCGGCGGCGGCGGCATCATGGTATCGATCTTCGCAGTCAACGCCGACCTCTTCGAGCCGCGTGAGCGCGCCCGCTATCAAAGCTATTCGAGCCTCGTGCTGATGGCGTCGGGCGCCATCGGACCCGTTCTCGGCGGGACGATGAGCGATCTGTTCGGCTGGCGCTCGATCTTCCTCGTCAACGTGCCGATCGGCTTCGTCGTCTTGACTGGCCTCGCGCTCATGCTGCCCTACCGCAAGCCGGCCCGCCGGCCGAAGATCGACTATGCAGGTGCGATCGTTCTTGCCTTGACGACGACAAGCATCGTGCTCGCCGCCGATGGCACCGAACTCTTCGGATCGCTGCTATCGCCGCAATGCCTCGGCATCATCGCCTTCGGCATGATCTGCGCCGTGACCTGGGTCTTCATCGAGCGGCGCGCGCCCGAGCCAATCGTGCCGATGACGCTGTTCCGCAATCCGACATTCGGCCTGCTCCTGATGATCTCGATCACCAGCGGCGGCGTCGCCATCGGCATGGTCAACTACTTCGCACTCTTTCTGCAGACGACGACGGGCCTGTCCCCCTCGATGGCCGGGCTGCTGTTCATCCTCCTGACCGGCGGCATCGTCTGCGGTTCGCTGTCGGCAGGCCGGTTGATCGCCGCAAAGGGCCGTTATAAGCCTTTTGCCGTCGCCAGCGCCGCCTGCAGCACCATTGCGTTCACCTCGCTCGCCTTTGTTCATGCCGGCACGCCCATCGTCTTGATCGGCGGCCTGATGCTTCTGCATGGCATCGGCATCGGCCTTGCCCAACAGGTGCCCGTCATCGGCGTGCAGAACGCCGCCGGAAGCCGTGACGTCGGTGCCGCCACCGGCGCGGTCACCCTATCGCGCATGGGCGGCGCCTCGATCGCCATCTCAATCTACGGCGCGATCATCGCCGCCAAACTCGGCAATGTCGGCGCTTCCATCGCCGGCGTCGCCGACATCGAGGAATTGACGCCGAAGATGATGGCCGCCTTGCCGGCAGCAACCCGCGAAGCCGTCGCCAACGCCTATGCAGGCGCCTTCGGTCCGCTGTTCATGACGGCCGCCGGCATCTGCCTGTTCGGCCTCCTGACCTCGCTGACGCTGAAGAACGTGCAGCTTCCCGGCGCAACGAAGAAATTCGAAAGCGCGCCTGCCGCTCAAGCTGCCGAGTAGATCGCACATGCTGCAATCGACAAGGGAATCATTTCCCTTCAGATTGCTGACAAACCCCTGGCCTTGGCTGGGGGTTTATGATTCACTGGGACATGTTGAAGAAACCCGCTCCCGAACAGACGGCTCTCGAGATGGTGACGCTCGACAGTCTGGTGCCCCGGGATCACCTGCTTCGCAAGATCGACGCGGTGATCGACTTCTCGTTCATCCATGATCGCGTCGCCGGCCTGTAC
>NZ_JARWKZ010000023.1:0-96909 GCF_050577975.1 Rhizobium sp. BR 315
AAGAATGCTCGTCATAATATTTGCCCCTTTTGGCAGTGGTTAAATCAAGGGACATTCCGGACCTAAAACCGGTAACGGCATTCAGCATCATGCCTGTTAACCCAATCCGTTAAGGTTAACTCGCCGCTTCGATGGTCCTAAGAAACAGCAATATAGTTAAGAAATCTTGAACCGCCTATAGACCGAAAAAATATAAAAAAACCGCGCCTTAGGTAGGCGCGGTTAACTTCTTGTTTAAGATTTTCGTTCGGCGTCAGACGCCGAAGCTTTTTATTAGCCGCGGAACAGCGACAGGATCGACTGGTTCGAGGAGTTGGCGATCGAGAGCGACTGGATCGCGAGCTGCTGCTGCGTCTGCAGAGCCGACAGCTTGCTCGATTCCTGTTCCATGTTGGCGTCAACCAGCTTGCCGACGCCCGACTGGATCGAGTCGGACAGCGACGAAGCGAAGCTCGTCTGCAGGGTGATACGGCTGGAGATCGAACCGAGCTTCGAGCCCATGCTGGTCATGGAGTTCAGAGCGGTCTGAACCATGTTCAGGGCGCTGGAGATCTGGCCGGTGGTCATCTTGCTGATGTCGAGGCTGAAGACCGAAGCGTTAACGGTGGTGTTCTTGGTGCCAAGGATACCCGAAGCCGTGTCGAGCGAGCCGGCTGCAGTCGTGCCGAACAGAACGTTGCCGACCGAGCTGGAGTCGAACTTGTAGGCCGTCGTGCTGACGGAAACCGTGCCGTTGGTGCCGCGGATGAAGGAGGAAACGACCGAAGCCGAGCCACCGTTCTGAGCCATGACCCAGTTTTCGCCGTTGAACGAAGCCGACTGGGCAACGCTCTGCAGCTGCTGCTGCAGCTGGCCGATTTCGCCCTGGACGGACTTCTTGTCGACAGAGCCTTCCATGGCAGTTGCAAGCTTGTTCTTGATCTGGCCGACGATGTCGATCGCGCTGGTAACAGCCGTCGAAGCAGTGTCAACCTTGGCGGCGCCGAGGCCGAGAGCGTCTGTAACAGCACCGATGGCGCCGTTGTCGGACTTCATGCTGGTGGCGATCGACCAGTAAGCGGCGTTGTCGGAAGCCTTGGAGATGCGCAGGCCCGACGATACGTGGCTCTGCGTCTGCTGCAGGTTGCTGGTGATGCCGCGCAGCGTCTGGAGGGCGGCCATTGCGGAATTGTTGGTAAGAATGCTGGTCATTGAGTGTGTCCCCTGGAAACTGGATACGAAAGGAGGACATACCGGACTGAGAATACCGGCGATGACGGAGCAGCTTCATGCCCCTCGATCCGTCTTCCTAGAGGACCAAACCCGTCATGTCGCAAGGAAAGTCGCATCCATTGCTTGCCAATTCCTTAAACGTGGCCTTAACGAAGCCGCCTATCCGGAACGTGGCTAAGAATGCGTAAAGGCCTTGCGATCGTTGCTTCGGTTTCAGGCAAGCTACGTGCGCGATGATCGAGCGAATCCATGATGCCGGCACTCGGCCTTTGAAGAGGGCCGGTTCAACATTCCGCTTGGAGTTCTCGCTCGTGAATATGAAAAACGCCTTTGTGACAGCGTCCAGTTTCTATCAGAAGGGACAATATACGCGCGCGCTCGAAACGCTGAACGACCTGCTCAACGTCGACAGGTCGGCCAAAACCTACGCGTTGCTGGCCAAGACCCTTCTGAAGCTCGGCTTCAAGGCGGATGCAGCGAGCGCCTACGAGCTGGCAGGCCGGCAACCGCCCCGTCGCGACGACTATCTGCGCGAAGCGCTGCTGCTCCACAGCGAGTGCGGCAATGACGATCAGGCGCTGGCAATCGGCAGCCTGATCCTACCGCTCGCGTTCAAGGATCCGGATCTGGCCTTCGTCCTCAGCCGCATTTTCCTGACCCGTCAGCAGAAAGAACTTCTGACCGGCTTCAAGAGCGTGCTCGTCGAAGGGCCGGAGATGAGGCATCGGATGATGGCGGCAACGCTCCTCACCGACGATCTCTACGAGGAAGGCAACAAGCACATCGTTGCGACTTTGTTCAAGACCTACCCCGACAATATCATCTTCCGGACGCTCTATCTGATCTTCGCGCGCGAGGAGTCGGATCTCGCGGCCGTCGACAAGCACATGGCGTCGGTCGTGGCATCGCTGGCACAGGGCAGGCTCGACCACGTCATCCCTGACAACCCTTTCTTCCATCTTCACTGGTGCGGCGACGAGGCGATCAACAAGCTCGCGATCCACGACACCGAACCGCTGCCCGTCGGCCATGGCGAGACACGCCGCACGCTTCCGCACGCATGGGGCCGAAAGATACGTATCGGTTATCTCTCCTCCGATTTCTGGCCGGGGCATGCGACAATGAAGCTGTTGCAGCATGTTCTCGAGCTGCATGACAAGGAGCGGTTCGAGGTCACTCTGTTCGACCACTCGAATCCGCTTGCTCAGCAGGAAGAGCAGTTCGATTACGAGAAGCTTGGAACGATGGTCGATATCCGCGACCTTTCCAACCAGGCGGCTGCGGAAGCGATCCGCGCGCGTGACATCGACATACTCATCGACCTCAAGGGGCATACCAAGGGAAGCCGGGCCCACATTCTCAATCACATGCCGGCTCCGATCCAGATTGCCTGGCTGGGCTTCCCCGGCACAACAGTCAATATCGATCTCGACTACATCGTCGGCGACCATTACGTGCTGCCGGAGCGTTCGAAAGAGCATTTCCACGAAAAGTTCTGCCGCCTGCCCGAATGCTATCAGCCGAACGATCCGCTCAACCGTCCGAAGCCGCAGCCGACGACGCGCGCCGAGCATGGGCTGCCGGAAGACGCCTTCGTCTTCGCTTCCTTCAACGGCAACCGCAAGATCACCTCGCAGATGATCGACGTCTGGTGCAATATTCTCAAGCGCACCAAGAACAGCGTGCTCTGGCTGCTGTGCAACGGCCCGAAAGCGGAAGCCAATCTCTGGGCGCGTCTGGAGGCAAACGGCATCAATCGCAAGCGTGTCGTCTTTACCGCCCGTATCGGCTACCAGGAACACATCGATCGTCAACAGCTTGCCGATCTCGGTCTCGACACTTTCCCGGTCAATGGCCATACGACCACGTCGGAACAGCTATGGGGCGGCCTGCCGGTGCTTACCATGAAGGGCACCAACTTCGCCTCCCGCGTCAGCGAAAGCCTGCTCAACGCGATCGGCGTGCCGGAGCTGGTTGCCGACGACATCAAGCAGTACGAAGACATGGCGGTGGAACTCGCCAACCAGCCGAAACGCATTGCGCAGCTCAAGGAGACGCTGGTAGCCAATCGCTACATCAAGCCGCTCTTCGACTCCGAGCGCTTCACGCACCATCTGGAGACGGCCTTCGAGATGATGGTGGAACGCGCCAAGCAGGGACTGGCGCCCGACCATATGGACGTGCCGGCACTGCCGACCCGCGCGGAACCCTTCATGACGGAAGACCAGAACGCAGCGGCCATCGCCGCCGAATAAACCCGAAGTCGCCGGGAGGAAAATTCTTCCCGGCGATTGCCCTTCGATTGCTTGTCCCAGAGCATTTCCGCTTCTCTTCGAAAAGCGAAAACGCTCTATCTTCTTGTTTCTTTGAGCATTCCGGACGGAAAACCGCTGCGCGCTTTTCCTGGAAATGCTCTAATTGTCAGTGGAATGAACGGACGAGGCTGCCGACCAACAGGTTCCAGCCATCGATCAGCACGAAGAACAGAATCTTGAAAGGCAGCGAGATCGACGTCGGCGGCAACATCATCATGCCCATGGCCATGACGATGGTTGACACGATCAGGTCGATGACGAGAAACGGCAGTACCACAAGGAAGCCGATTTCGAAGCCGCGGCGAATTTCCGAGATCATGAAAGCGGGGATGAGGACGCGATAGTCGATCTTGTTGTCGACCACGGTCGTCTGGCCCCGCTCCTTCGCCAGATCGACGAAAAGCTTCAGGTCCTTGTCGCGGGTATTGTTCGACATGAAGGTGCGGAACGGCTCGGCAATGCGCTGCACGGCGTCCGCTTCCGATATCTGATTGGCAAGTAGCGGTTGGACGCCATCCTTCCAAGCCTGATCGAAGGTCGGCGACATGACGTAGAATGTCATGAACAGCGCCAGGCTGAGCAGGATCATGTTCGACGGCGTCGTCGAAAGGCCCATGCCGGTGCGCAGGATCGAAAAGGCAATGATGAAGCGCGGAAAGCTCGTCACCATGATCAGGATGCCGGGCGCGATCGACAGGACCGTCAGGAGCCCGAACGTTCTGATGATCCAGGCGGCAACCGAGCCGTTCACCGGAGCGTTCAGAAGATCGGTGGGAAGCTGTTGCGGAAATTGCTGCGCCATCGCCAGTTCAGGCGAAAATGCAGCAATCACTAATATTAACAGGGCGAGTACTAATCGACTCATTCGATCACGAAAGTTCTGAACATAACTTTCGATACTCGTCCTTCCGAGCGCAGGTCAACACGCTCCTGAATGTCATCCCGAAGATATTGCAGGCCGCGCGCCCCTTCGATCTGCTGCAGGGAGACCGTGCGGATATAAGTCAGGATATCCTGATGGATCGATTGCGCGAGTTGCGCATCCGGCTGCCCCTTGAATACAAGGGCGAGTTCCAGCCTTATCCAGTTCTGCGAGGGGTAAGCCAGATTGGTGGTAATCGGGTCGAGCGCGATGATGCCGTTTGCCTGCGCTGCGGCCGCGGCCTGCTTGCCGCCGGCTGCCGGCGTTTTCGCCTGCACGGCCGCGGTGGCCGCCTTGATCCTTGGCGCGACCACGGTGCCGACCAGCCAGCCGCCGCCGCAGCCGAGCACAGTCAGCACCGATAGCCCGATGATCGTCATGATGAGCGGCGATCCCTTGCTCTTTGTCGGTTCGTCTGCGGCTGCCGCCATATCCCTATCCGTCCGTTGTCAAACTATCCGATGCCGTCAGCCGTCAGAGCGGCGACAGCAGATCGACCGCTTGCTGGCCTCTCGGCGGCTGCTGTACTTCGGTCAGGCGACCGCGTCCGCCATAGGAGATGCGCGCCTCGGCGATCTTGTCGTAGGAAATGGTGTTCTCCGAAGTGACGTCTTGCGGCCGCACGATACCGGCAACGTTGAGAATGCGGATTTCCTGGTTCATACGGACTTCTTGCGAGCCGCTGATCATCAGGTTGCCATTCTCGAGAATGCCTGTCACGACAGCGGCAACCAACAGGTTGATCTGCTCCGAACGCTGCATCTTGCCCTTGCCGTCGGTACTGGTGTCAGAGCCTGAGGTTGCATCGGCCTTGGTGTTGGGCTGCATGCCGAAGATCCTGGCGGAAATATTCCAGTTCATATCGCTCTTGTTCGTACGACTGCGATTGGTCTCGTTGTCCCAGTTCGCCTTGTCGTCGATCTTGATCGTGACGGTCAGGATGTCGCCGACATTGAGCGCGCGCGCGTCCTTGAAGAGCGCGGCCTGCGAATCGTTCCAGAGCGAATAGCCCTGCGCGACCTGGTGCGGCCGCTTCGGATATTGCGACATCTGCGGCGTCTGCGCATATTGCAAACCGCTGCCGATCGGACTCATGGCAGGCGCCCTGCCGATTTCCTTGAGGGCCTGCGACTGGCAGCCGGCAAGAAAGACGACGATTGCGCAGGTGGCCGTAAGACGCATGTTCATGAGGGGTCCTTCGACTTCGATGTATTCGGGTTGGATGCGCTGGCGATGATATTGGCTATAACGCCCGCCTTCTTCGCATCCATTTCCGCGAGAATAAGGCTCGACTGACGCGGCGATAGCTTCATGATGATGGCCGCCGCAACGACGGTCCTGACCTCGTTGAGGCTTGCCGCTGCGGCATCCGGCTTCATGTTCTTGTAGATATCGACCAGGCCGAGATCCGCTGTCTTGAGGAAGTCATCGCGCCGTTTCAGCCAGTCCTCATATTCGGCCTTGCGCTTATCCATAGTGGCGATGCGCTGATCGATATCGCCACGCAACTTCTCCAGATCCTGCTTCTGCAGCAGATAGCGCTGATCACGGGCCGGATCGGCGATGTTGGTGCAGAATTGCCGGATCTCGTCCTGGCTGGAAGCCGGATCGACAACCGGCTTTGCTGCCTGTTGCGCCACCGTGGTATCAAGCGACAGCAGCATAGCTGTCGTCGCGAGGCACGCGGAGATCAGCATTCTTCTGGCGATGACGATCGATATCATTGCAACACGAGCTCCGCTTGCAGGGCGCCGGCCGACTTGATGCCTTGCAGGATGGCGATGATGCCGTCCGGCTTGACGCCGATATTGTTGAGACCGGAGACCAGCGTCTTCAGGTCAGGCCCTTCCAGCACGGCGACACGGCCGCCGCTCTTGGTAGCGGTGATGTCGGTCTGGTCCTGAATGGCCGTCTGTCCGTTCGAGAACGGCTCGGGCTGGATCACCTGCGGGTTCTCGCTCACCTGCACGGTCAGCGTTCCATAGCTGACGGCGACCGGGGAGACGCGAACGTCGGCGCCGATGACGATCGTGCCCGTGCGCTCGTTGATGACGACCTTGGCCGGCGTATCCGTCTGGACATTGAGATTCTCGATATCGGCCATCAGCCGCGTCAGGTCGGCCATCTTCGGCTTGGCGACGGTAACCTCCTGCGAATCCTTCGCCTCGGCGATCGGCGAGCCGTAACGCGACGTTGCCCATGCGTTGACGGTGTCGGCGATGCGGATGGAGGTGGAGAAATCGGGGTTGCGCAGCTGCAGGACCAGATTGACCGAATCCTTGAAGCGCGAGGGCAGCTCGCGTTCGATGATGGCGCCGCCCGGTACGCGACCGGCAGTGGTGACACCTTCGGTAACGCTTGCGGCAGCACCCTGCGCCTGGAAGCCGGACACGATGACGGAACCCTGCGCAACGGCATAGATCTGGCCGTCGGCGCCGCTCAGCGAGGTCATGATGAGCGTGCCGCCACGCAGCGACGTCGCATCGCCGAGCGAGCTGACCGTCACGTCGATGCGGCTTCCCGGGCTTGCGAACGGCGGCAGATTGGCCGTCACCATGACGGCTGCGGTATTCCTGGCCGCGGACTGGCCACCCTGGGTCGAAATGCCCAGATTCTGCAGCATCGCGCGCATGGATTGCTCGGTGAACGGCGACGAACGCAAGCTGTCACCCGTTCCCTGGAGACCGACGATCAAGCCATAGCCGATGAGCTGGTTGTCGCGGCCGGATTGCAGCGACGCGATGTCCTTGATGCGCGACTGCATCGCGGCAGCCGGATCGGCAATGATCAGGCTGGGCAACGCGAACAGAATTGCGAGAAATTGACGAAGTCGTTTCATTTTGCGACCACGCGGATCGTACCGTTTTCAAGAACCGTGCCGTTGACGATGATGCCGGAATCCATGTTGCGAGCCCGGATACTGTCGCCGACGGCGCCGTCATCCAGTGGCGTCCCCGCCGCCGTGATCGTCATGGTGCCCATGCTCATGACCAGGCGGACATTGGAGCCGCGCATCACTGCAAAGGGCTGCCGCAGCGAGGAAACGGAGATGGTGCGACCGGGCAGAAGCGTCCGCTTCGATACCTTGCCGGTAACCTCCCGGATTCGCTTGACGTAGTCGCCCGTCAGATTGGGGTTGGTGACTTCGACCTCTTCGAGCTGGCCGCTGCTGATGATGTCGCCGGGATAGATCGTCTCGGTCGGGACGACGGCGGTACCCATGCTGCTCGCATCGGCGCTCTGGGCGCCGGCGGGCGCGGCCGGCACGACCACGATAGAAAGGCTCGCTGCGGCGAACCAGGCCATTGCTAAGCTTTTCATCCGGCGAAACCTCATGTTCAGCCCGTCCTTCCCGCTATTTCAGGTTCTTACTGACAATCTGCGCCATGTCGTCGGCTGTCGTGATGACCTTGGAGTTCATCTCGTAAGCGCGCTGCGCAGTGATCAGATCGGTGATTTCCTTGACCGGATCGACGTTCGACGATTCCAGGTAAAACTGCTTCATATAGCCGAAGCCGTTCTGGTTCGGATCGGAGATGACCGGGGTGCCGGAGGCCGGCGTCTGGGTGAAGAGGTTGCTGCCCATCGGCTGCAGGCCGGCTTCGTTGACGAAGTTGGCGATCTGAAGCTGCCCAAGGGTGGTCGGCGTCGTTGCCGTACCGATGGTTGCGGAAACCTGACCGGATTGGTTGATGGCGAGGTTGGTGGCGTTGTTCGGGATCGTGATCCCGGGCGCCAGCACATTGCCGTCGGGCGTGACGATCTGGCCGGTGTCGCTCTTGTTGAACGATCCGGCGCGGGTGTAGGCCGTCGTACCGTCCGGCATCTGGATCTGGAACCAGCCACGGCCGACGAGCGCGATGTCGAGATCGTTCTGCGTCTGGGACAACTGCCCCTGGATCTGGATATTGCGGACGGCAGTGGTCTGCACGCCGAGGCCGATGTTGGCGCCTTCCGGAACCACGGCCTGGTTCGGCCGGTTGGAAATGCCCTTGGCACGCTCGGTCTGATAGAGAAGGTCGGAGAACTCGGCGCGCGAACGCTTGTAACCCGTCGTATTGATGTTCGCGATGTTGTTCGCGATGACTTCGAGATTGGTCTGCTGGGCGTTCATACCCGTTGCGGCAATTGCGAGCGCTCTCATGCTTTCGTCCTTCGAGCTGGGGCGTGGTCTTCGGAGCCGCGATGCGGCGCGCGAACAACTTACGCAAAATCAAGTGATTAGAGCGAGAGAACCCGCTCTAGATCTGCATCCTGGTAATATCGAGAAATGCGGTAACGACCTTGTCGCGTAGCGCGATTGCGGTCTGCAGCGTCTGGTCGGCCTGCATGACCTTATCGACGACTTCGCGCGTGCTCATCGTTCCCTTAATGCCGGCGAAGGAGGCGTTTTCAGCTTCCTTCAGCGAGTTGACGGAATCCTTCGCGACATTCGACATGACCGAGGCGAAGCTCATTCCCGCCTCTGCTCCCATCGCGACGGCGGGCGAGGCGTTCATCGCGTCTGTAGCGACTGACGTCAGATCTGTGGCGATGCTGCCGAGGCCGCGGGTTGCCGAGAGAGAGGCGACATTCTTGATTGAGTCGATCATTATCAGTTCTTCAGCAGGTCAATGGTGGAAGAGATGAGATCGCGAGCCTGGCGGACCGTCTGCAGGTTGGCCTCATAGGAACGGTTGGCTTCGCGCATGTCGGCCATTTCGACGAGGACGTTGACGTTGGGCATCTTGACATAACCCTTCTGGTCCGCAGCCGGATTGCCAGGATCGTATTCCTGAATGAATTTGCCCGTATCTTCGCCCAGCTTCTTGACGCCGACCGTGGTCAGGCCGTTGGCGCGGTCCATTTCGGCGCCAAAGGTCACAGTCTTGCGCCGGTAGGGATCGGCACCGGGAGTATCGCCCGTCGAACGGGCGTTGGCGATATTTTCGGAAACGATACGCAGACGGGTCGATTGAGCCTCCAGGCCGGAGCCTGCAATCTTCAAAGCGGCGGATAAGGGGTCCATGGCATCTTCACTTCATCTATGGTTTTACGGTCATCAACATCATGCGATGAAAGGAACTCACGAGCGCAGTATTCAAGCCGTACTGGCGCTTGATTTCACCGGATTTGGAGAGCTCGTCCTCGAGGCCGACGGTGTTGCCCGACTCCTGGACGCCAATTTCCTGATTGAGCGACGCTTCCTGCACGTTGATATTGCCGCTCGAACTGAAATCATTGCCCGAAAGATGCGCAGGATCGGTTCTCGCCATGGTGACGTTCTGGTTGTCCAGAACTGCCTGGAACGGCGTGACGTCCTTGGAGCGATACTTCGGGGTATTGGCATTGGCGATGTTGCCGGCAACGACTTCCTGGCGCGCCTGGAGCCACTCGGCTTGCCGCGAGGCCAGGTCAAAGAGCTGAATCGGTTGCATGGGCTTCACTCCGTTCTTACACTGGGAAACTAGCGGGATAATCTTGCGTGGGACTTGCGGGAATTGCGTTCCTGCGAAGGTCTTCGAAGTGGCGGAAACACAGGCACTTCCGGGTCTTTCATTTGTTGCCGTAGATATCGCCCGCGGAGGTGACGATGATCCACTTTCCGTCTCGCTGTTCGATCGAGGCCAGGCGACTGTTGTCGGGCAGAACGGAGCCGACGCGCACGACGTACATGCCGGTATCGTCCTCGATCAGCGCGCGCCCGTTGACCACATGCAGCAGGTGGAATGGGGTCTTGCCGGGAAACGGCTGCTGATCGGCGGGTTGCCCCTTGTCGTCCTCGCGGCCGATATTGCTGACTGTCGCGGTCGTCAGCGGATCGGGAATTAGGTCCCGCGGCTCGCTGGGGTTCTTGTTGACCATGGCGAGCGGCGATACGCTGACCACCTCGCGGCCAGGCCAGTTCGGCAGATCGCGGGTGCGATCGCCTTCAGCGACCTGGATGCCGAACTTGTCCGGATTCAGGAAAACGTACCAGGGAAAGAAGGCGGAGGCACCGGCGAGCACCAGCCCCGTACAGGCCAAAGCCTTGTCGGTGATGGTCCGTCTCCTTGCCGACCTCGGCGGAGTTACCGGTTCGTCTGCGTCGGATTCTCTCACGTCTGACCCCTCTTTCGGCGCGCAATGCCGGAATATCGGCTGGTTGCGAGCAATGGATGGTTGAAGCGATCCTTCATGCGGCCGTCACTTGGCTCTCGCCGGCACTGCGCCGGCAGAGCCATTTCTGAGCGCGGTCGCAAGATCGGTGAAGGCATCTTCCGATGGCCCTTCGCCAGGGGTCTGCTTCAGAATGTCGTAGATGATCGGCACCTGGCGGACAGCGATATCGAGATCGCCATCGCTGCCCTGGCGGTAGCCGCCGATCAGGCGCAGATCGCGGGTTTCCTCATATCGGTGCACGAGCGCCTTCAGCCGCGAGACCAGCTTTTCCTGATCCGAGGTCCAAGCCTTGCGCGCCAGACGCGACACCGACGCCAGCGGATCGATCGGCGGATAGCGGCCTTCCTCGGCGAGACTGCGCTGCAGGACGATGTGACCGTCGAGAATGCCGCGGGTGGAGTCTGCGATCGGGTCGTTGTGATTGTCGCCGTCGACGAGGATGGAAATGATGGCGGTAATCGTTCCCGTGCCTTCCGGCCCCGGCCCTGCCCGCTCGAGCAGGCGCGGCAATTCCGTGAAGACCGAGGCGGGATATCCGCGGGCGATCGGCGGCTCGCCGGATGCGGTGGCGACTTCGCGAATGGCATGGGCGAAGCGGGTCACGCTATCGACGATCAAAAGTACATTGTCGCCCTGATCGCGGAAATGCTCGGCAATGGTGATCGCCGACAGAGGCGCCATCTTGCGCAGCATCGGGCTTTCGTCGCTGGTCGCAACGACGGCCACCGATTTCTGCATATGGCTGCCGAGCGTATCCTCGATGAACTCGCGCACTTCGCGGCCACGTTCGCCGACAAGCGCGATGACCACCTTGTCAAAGGCTTCGGCTCTGGCCAGCATCGACAGGAGCGTCGATTTGCCGACGCCGGAGCCGGCAAAGATGCCGAGGCGCTGGCCGAGGCAAAGCGGCGAAAAGATATCGATGGCCCGTACGCCGGTCTTGAAACCGGTTTCGACGCGCTGGCGCGTCATCGACGGCGGAGCGGTATTGGAGATCGAACGCGACTCGAGCCCCGCCGCCAAAGGGCCTAATCCGTCGATCGGCTCGCCCAGCGAATTGATCGTGCGGCCGCACCAGCTGTTGTCGGGCGCGATGCGGAAAGCCCCCTTGCGGATGATGGTATCCTGGATGCCGATCGGCTCGCCAGGCTCGATCGGACAAACATAGGTCAGCTCCGGCTCGACGCGCACGACCTCGCCGAGATGGATGCCCGTCTTCGAGCGATGGGCAACGAAGTCACCGAGGCGCACCTGCCTGGAAAGGCCGGCAACCGTGTAATGTCCAGCGGCGATGGTGCGCACGTGACCGCCATGGGCCACGGCATTCTCCGCCATCGCATACTGTCCTGCCAGAACAGCCATATGCGAAAGCTTCGGCGACAGCGCGTCCTCCGGCAACCGATCCTCGACCATGATTCGTCCTCTTTACTGGCTGCCGCCGAGGGTCTTGATCGCGTCGGTGAGAGTGCCTTCGCTGCTGCTGGTGAGCGTGCTGATATTGTCGAATGCGCGGCTGACCTCGATCAGATTGGTCATTTCCCGCATGCCGTTCACGTTGGAATTTTCAAGATATCCCTGTGCGACGCCGACATTCGAGCGGTCGATAACCGACTGGGGCGTGTCGGTCGGCAGGATGCCGCTATTCTGGTAGCGCAGGAAACCCTTGCCCACATCCGCATTGTAGAGCCCGATCTGACCCATGACCTTGCCGTTCTGCGCGATCGTGCCATTCGACGCGACGGTCGGGGCGCCGCCCGACGGATCGAGCTGGATCGGGGCGCCGCCGGGGTCGACGATGGGAAAGCCGCGCACGGACACCAGCGCACCGCTTTCGTTCATGGTGAAGCGGCCGTCGCGCGTCAGCACCAGGCCGGCAGGCGTATTCAGGCCGAACCAGGCATCGCCCTTGACGGCGAAATCGAAGAGATTGCCGGTGTTCTGCAGTTCGCCATTTTCGACGGAGAGATAGTCGTTGCCTTGCGATACGAAGGCGACCTTGGCGTTGAGCTTGTTTTCGGTGTTGCTGAGAACCTGATCGAACTTGACCTCGGTACCGCGGAAGCCGGTCGTGTTCACATTGGCCAAGTTATCGGCGATTGTTGTCAGACGCCGCTCGAGCGCCATCTGGGACGATAGCGCCACATAAATACCAGACTG
This sequence comes from Rhizobium sp. BR 315, assembly GCF_050577975.1. Lineage (NCBI taxonomy): Bacteria > Pseudomonadati > Pseudomonadota > Alphaproteobacteria > Hyphomicrobiales > Rhizobiaceae > Rhizobium > Rhizobium sp. BR 315. The sequence continues at coordinate 12,748 of NZ_JARWKZ010000023.1, forward strand.
CATTTTCAACGCCCTCCGGACATTGGAGAATAACGGGAAAGGAAACGCTAGGGCGTTCCTACATTTCGTTAGCGGGGCATGGATGCCCTTACCCGCTATCCTGCCGGCATTGGCTTGTGCGAAGCTGACACGGCAAAATAAGGTTGCGAGCGACATCGAACAGCCTCACGCAAGGCAGATCTCCTAGTTCATCGTATGAAGCAACGTTCAGGTGTGGACCGACGATGAACATTATTATCGGATTTGTAGTGACCTGCGGCTGCATCATAGGCAGCTTTATGGCTATGGGCGGAGACGTAGGCGCGCTGTTCCAGCCCTTCGAATTTGTCATTATCGCAGGCGCCGGTCTCGGCGGCTTCATCATGGCCAATCCGATGAAGGTCGTGAAGGACTCGGGCAAGGCGCTCGGCGAAGCCTTCCGCCATGCGGTTCCCAAAGAACGCAATTATCTCGACACGCTCGGCGTGCTCTATGCCCTGATGCGCGACCTGCGCACCAAGTCGCGCAACGAGATCGAAGCCCATATCGACAATCCGGATGAATCGGCGATCTTCCAGGCCGCGCCGACGGTGTTGAAGAACAAGGATCTCACGGCTTTCATCTGCGATTATGTCCGCCTCATCATCATCGGTAACGCCCGCTCGCACGAGATCGAGGCGCTGATGGACGAAGAACTCGACACCATGCAGCACGACAAGATGAAGCCCTATCACGCGATCACGATCATGGGCGATTCGTTCCCCGCCATCGGTATCGTCGCCGCCGTTCTCGGCGTCATCAAGGCCATGAGCCACATCAACGAATCACCTGAGGTTCTCGGCCACCTCATCGGATCGGCGCTCGTCGGCACCTTCCTCGGCATCATCCTGTCCTATTCCGTCTGCGCGCCGCTGGTTTCGCAGATCAAGGTCGTACGCAACAAGCAGCACCGCCTCTACGTCATCGTGAAGCAGACGCTGCTGGCTTACATGAACGGTTCCGTACCGCAGGTCGCGCTCGAATACGGCCGTAAGACCATCTCCTCCTACGAGCGCCCATCCATCGATGCCGTCGAGCAGGAAATGATGAACCCCGGCGGTGAAAGCAAGGCGGCCTGACAATCATGAGCCAGCAATCCGCACATAAGGCACAAGCGATGGATCGCACCCTCTTTGCCAAGCTCACAGGCAATCTTGGCGATCAGGCGACGATCTCCAAGCTCGGTACCTCCTTCGCTCAGGTCTATGCCGAATTCCTGCCCGATATCATCAAGAGCGAGACGGGTCTCGAGATCAGCATTGCCTATGCCGGCTGTCAGTCCGGCTTGATGAACGACCTGATCGCCGGGCTCGGCGGCAATCATGCTATGGTCAACGGATCATTGCGCAACTGGGCGCCCAAATTCGCTCTCGGTTGCGGCACCAGTTTCATTATGACGCTGATGGAACACATGCTGGGAGCTCGCCCGGAAGACATGGAAGTGGCCGTTGCAAGGCCGCTTTCGGTGATCGAGCTCGATCTTTCCGTCATGGTGTTCGACAAGATTGCCAATGTGCTCCGTTCGGCGGTTAACGCCTCTGGCGGCTTCGAGCCCTACCTGGATCCGCCCCGCAACGTCGAAGATCTCCCGACAGCGATTGGCGAGGAGAACGACGACTTTGCCGCTGCAATCACGATGATGATTTCGCTTGGCAAATGCGTTTCCCAGATCGTCATCATCGTGCCCCAGCGCGATCTGCTGCGCACCGTCGTCAGCGCGCCGCGTGCGAAAAATCCAACGGCCGCCTCCCAGGCCTGGTCGGAGCAGCTCAGCGAACAGGTGCGCCGCTCGCAAGTGACGCTGGAAGCCCGCATCCGACTGCAATCGCTGACGCTCGATACGATTTCCAAGCTCGAGGTCGGCGACGTCATTCCCTTCATGGATAATACCGGCGACGTCCGGGTTGAGGTCAGCGCCAACAGCAAAGACCTTTATATTTGCGAATTCGGCCGTTCCGGCGAAAATTATACTGTGCGCGTCAAGGACAACGTCAACTCCGACGACGAGCTTCTTCGACACCTAATGAATTGACCGGCTGGCGGGTGGCCTCCCCACCCACGGCAGCTTGAGGCAAGTTTCAACTGGAATAGTGATTTCATGGCTACGAAGACGATACAGCAAGACAGCGACGAATCGCTGGAGATTTCAAACAGCGACGCCGCATTGGACGAGGCCATCGATGGTCTGCGCGGCGTCCTGAAGAAGGATAGCGACGGCGGCATGCCGGATCTCGACACCGATGCCTTCGGCGCGGAAACCGGCACGGATCTTTCCACCTTCGGCGATTTCGGCGACGAGGATTCCAGCCCGGCTTTCGGCGACAGCGATTTTGCCAGCGCCTCCGCGGCGCCGGCGCCGCTCGGCAGCGCTCTTGCCGCCAATCTCGACATGATCATGGATATCCCGATCGACGTCCAGATCGTGCTCGGCACCAGCCGCATGCAGGTTTCCGGCCTGATGAATCTGAGCGAAGGCGCAATCATCGCGCTCGACAAGAAGATCGGCGAACCTGTCGAAATCACCGTAAACGGCCGCAAGATCGGCCGGGGCGAAATTACCGTTCTGGAACATGATGACACCAGATTCGGTATCAAGCTCACTGAAGTCTACAACACGAAAAAAAGCTGAACCCGGCTCAGGATGAGCCCACTCCCTGTGCGGGATGGAGACGAAGACCATGATGGACTTTGACGATTTCAGCGGCGCACTTGCCGAGAAACCGTTATCTCAGACTGAAAAGGCGGCCGCCGTCCTTCTTGCTATGGGAAAGCAGGTGGCAGGGCGGCTGCTCAAATATTTTACCCAGAACGAATTGCAGATGATCATTGCCTCCGCGCAATCGCTGAGGCTCATTCCGCCGGACGAACTGGCTCAGCTCGTCGCGGAATTCGAGGACCTGTTTACCGAAGGCGCCGGCCTGATGGATAACGCCAAGGCCATCGAGAGCATTCTCGAGGAAGGCCTGACGCCGGACGAAGTAGACAGCCTGCTCGGCCGCCGTACCGCCTTCCAGGCCTACGAGACCTCGATCTGGGATCGCCTGGGCGAAGCGGATCCTGTCTTCGTTGCCAAGTTCCTCCTGCGCGAGCATCCGCAGACTATCGCCTATGTCCTGTCGATGATGCCTTCCGCTTTCGGCGCGAAGGTGCTGCTGCAGCTTCCCGAAGCCCAGCGCGCCGACATCATGAACCGTACCGTCAACCTGAAGGAAGTCAGCCCGAAAGCCGCGCAGATCATCGAGAACCGCGTGCTCGGACTGATGGCGGAGATCGATGCGGAACGCAACGCTTCCGGCTCGACCAAGGTCGCGGACCTCATGAACGAACTCGACAAGCCGCAGGTCGATACGCTGCTGACCTCGCTCGAATCGATCAACAAGGAATCGGTCGAGAAGGTTCGTCCGAAGATCTTCCTGTTCGACGATCTCACACGCATGCCGCAGCCGAGCCGCGTGCTGCTGCTCAACGATATCGCCTCGGACATTCTGACCATGGCGCTGCGGGGCTCGAACACGGAGATTCGCGAGATCGTCCTGTCCTCGATCAGCCCGCGCCAGCGTCGCATGATCGAATCGGATCTGCAGATGGGCAATACCGGCATCAACCCGCGCGAAATCGCTATCGCGCGGCGCGCCATCGCCCAGGAAGCCATCCGGCTTGCCAATTCCGGCCAGATCGAGCTCAAGCCCAAGGAAAATACGCCTGTGGAAGAAGCGGCTTGATCTCGCCGCGACTCACTTGAATTGTCTTAGAGTGCTAAGCTCAGGGCCGCGTATGAAGCGCGGCCCGTTTCCGTTGCGTAAAGGGCGGCTGCTTTGGCTGACGAAGACAAGGACAGTAAAACAGAAAACCCGACGGAGAAAAAACTCCGCGACACCCTGGAGAAGGGTAACGTACCGCATTCCAGGGAAGCAACGATCTTTGCCACTATGCTGGCGACGGTTATCTACGTCACCTTCTTCCTGCCCGCACGCATGGGCCGCATGGGCGAGATCCTGCGTGACCTCTTCGAAAAGCCGGATCAATGGAAGCTTGAGACCGGCCCCGACGCCATCTCGCTCTTCATCCGCATAGGCTGGGAAATCGCCAACATGGTGCTGCCCGCCGTGGTGCTCTTCCTGACCTTCGGCATCGGCGCCTCGATGTTCCAGAACCTGCCGACGCCGGTGCTGGAGCGAATCAGGCCGCAGTTCTCGCGGATCTCGCCCGTTGCCGGCTGGAAGCGCATATTCAGCATGACGGGCCTGGTGGAATTCGGAAAGTCTCTCACGAAGATCGTCATCGTGAGCGTCATCATGTTTTTCGTGCTGCGCAGCCAGTTCTTCCATTCGATCGACGCGATGGCTTCTGATCCGCAAACCATCTTTGTACGGCTCGCGACGATCGTTCAGCGAATCCTGGTCATCGTGCTCCTCGCAACCGCGGTCGTCGGCATCGCCGATATATTGTGGAGCCGTTACCACTGGTTCGACGAGCTGAGGATGACGAAGCAGGAAGTCAAGGACGAACACAAACAGTCGCAGGGCGACCCGATCGTCAAGTCGCGCCAGCGCTCGATCGCGCGTGACCGCGCCCGCCGGCGCATGATGAAGCAGGTGCCGCGCGCGACCCTCGTCATCGCCAACCCGACTCACTTTGCCGTGGCCTTGCGCTATGTACGCGAGGAAAACGACGCACCTGTCGTCGTTGCCAAGGGCCAGGATCTGATCGCTTTGAAAATCAGGGAGATAGCGGAAGCCAACAATATTCCCGTTTTCGAAGATCCGCCCCTCGCTCGCTCCATGTTTGCGCAAGTCTCGGTTGATAGCGTCATACCGTCAGTATTTTACAAGGCGGTCGCCGAACTTATCCATCGGATCTATGCCGTGCAGTCAAATAGAAAACGGGTACGATAAACCATATGAAAAAATGCCCCTACTCTGCCCAGCGCGAACAAATACTTGCCCAAGCCATCAGCCCCGTCGCAAGCGAGCTGCGTCTTCTCGATGCCGCCGACTTGATCTCGCTGCTGCGTTTCGAACGCTACGGTAATCTTGCTGACCTCGTGGCCTCGGCCGCTGAGCTCTATTTCCTTCCAGGCGTGGTCAATTTCGGGCTCGGTGGCGACTATAAGCTCGATTGGGGCGGCCCGGCCGAAGTGACGCTCGATCTGGAGATCAAACCGCAGGGCGTCACCATCTATGCCAAGCTTGCCCTGACGGAGCACTACGCCGGCATCGAAATCAACCATATCGCCTTCGACAGGGCATCTGCCGATCCGGACGAGAACACGGCACTTCTCGCACGCAGTCTGAAGGATGCACGTTACGTCACCCACGGCGAAACAGTGCACGCATTCTGAACCCCTGAAGAAAAACGAAGACCTGCGAAGCTATCCGCCGAGGCGCTGCACTGTCAGCTTATGTAGCCGAAGCGGATCGCCTTCGCGATCGCCTGGATGCGATTGACGCTGTCGAGCTTGATCGTTGCCGATCCGAGATAGGCGTTGACGGTATGAACCGACAATCCCAGTTTTTCTGCGATTTCTTCGCTGATGCGCCCGTCGCCGGCCAGCTGCAGGCAGGCGATCTCGCGCTCGCTCAGCGCTTCGGCCGCCTGAGAGCGGCGTTCGTCCAGCGACAGTAGCTCCATCATGATCTGACAGCTGCGGCCATGCAATTCGACGATCATGTCACTCGCCAGATCCATGAATTTCGCCGTGAAGACGACGTAGCCATTGCCTACGGCTCCGAGCCGCACGGGAAAAGCAACGCCGGCGAAGGGCAAGAGATGGGGTTTCAGGCGCTGCGTAAAGGCCGCAAAGTCGGGCGTCTCGGCGGTGCTGTCGCTATCGCGGCCATTCCACATGAGCGGAAGCAGCGACTTGTCGATGTGCTCGATCATGGCGTCGCCGTAGGCATCCACGAAAGACTTGGCAATGACGGAATTGGCGGAGCCCCAGTTGTCGAGCTCGCAGACCAGACGTTGCTTATGCGGCAGGCCGGAGCCGTGAAGGCGGTAGACCGCGAAGTGCTGTGCATCGATCAGCTTCAGCATCGATACCAGCTTCGGGAAGAGATCGGAGCGACCAGAAATCCGGCCCGAGCGGGTCAGCCGCGCTTCTGTCGGCATGTCCATCGTCCTGTCTGGCTGATATCGCATTCAACGAGCCTTCAAACGAGGTTGTTTCGCACGGCAAAGGCAATAGCCTCGGACCGGGTCTTGGTGGCGGTCTTGCGCATGACGCTGGTGATGTAGTTGTTGATGGTGTTGCGCGATATCCCGAGGATCATGGCAATCTCATCGCTCGTCTTGCCTTCGGCAATCCAGAACAAGCATTCCAGCTCGCGGTCGGTCAGATCGAAATCGCGCTCCAGCTTGTCCTCGAAGCAGCGGGTGCAGCTGGCAAGGTAGCCCGACAGCAGACCGACATCGCGCAAGCGCTCCGACGCGAGCGATGCCGATTCGCGAGCCAGCAGCATCAGGGAAAAGCGCGTACGGCCGACATTGAGGGTCAGCGCGTGATATTGCCGGCCAACGCCTTCCGGCAACTCGATATCCTCAGGCAGAGAAGCCAGGCTCGGCTGGAACAGCGACATGCACTTTTCCAGCTCGCCCATACGGCCATAACCGCTGGTCAATTCGGAGGCCAGGCGCCTGACGAGATCGAAGGGCCAGTCGGAAGAGACGACGAAATCGAGGCCGCTTTCCTGGATGAAATCACAGCGCGCCAGAAGATAGTGCGAGGCACCGGCGTAGTTCGCCAGCGCGCGCAGCCCGGCTTGCAGATAGGTTGGGCCGGAAATGGCGCTCAGCTGAAGAACGAGCTGCTCGCGCGACATGGCGCCGGCTGATGCCGTTGACCGCGCATCCCTATCGCCTTTGCTCAACTGCGATATCTGTATGTCCATTCCTGCATTTCCTGCCACTGTTGGACGATCTGTCGTCAACGAGAGCATCATTCCGTCGAAACCCGTCACATCGCCCAGAAAAACCGATCGCGATTTTCCAGAAGGCATCAGAGCCGAATCATTATTTACCGCGACACAAACACATCCCGGTGAAGGCAGGGCGGGAGAACGCACCCGGTATTGGTTTTCACGTCGGCAATCGTACCAGCATAAGCACTGCGGACACGATCTACGAACCATGAACCGATTGTTCCGTCCCTCGAACTCTGCAAGTTCCAAGAACTTGCGAAATACATAAATCGAGGGCCGATTCGCGCCAGTTAAACGGCTACGACATATAGTCACACTATTTGTAGGTCGATTCTTTCTACCCAGCAACGTATATCCGCTGAAATTCCATCTTACGAACACGTCAAATTACTTGATCGCGGCTAACTGGCCACAGTGAAGCCCGTAACTTGGCTGACGGCGGAGGACAGCAGCCCAAAAATGCAAACGACCGGGATCTCTCCCGGTCGTTCCGTCAGGCAGCCTGGTCGACGGCCCATTTTCTAAGGATTTTTGCGGCGCGCTCTTCGCTGATTTCCACCATACGCGACAGGCGGCGTTCGGGCCCTTCCTTGACGCGGCGGTTGAAGGTGCCGGCGTCGTCGCCCATGGTCAGCAGATCGTCGGTACTGTCGAAGCCGAAGTCCGAGCCGAAGCCGTCCATGAGCGCGGCACCGGGACCGCCCACGGCGGGAGCGAAGTCCGGCAATTCCAGGCCGGCCGCCTCCGGCAGGGCCGTGGCACCAGCCGCGCCGCCACCAAGCGAGCGGATCAGCGGACGGAAGCCCATCCAGACGATCAGGAAGGCAACCGCAACGAAGGCCAGCGAATTGATGATGCCCGCGAGGTTACGGCTCAGCATGTCCATGATGCTGAAGCTTGAAGAGGTGTCTTCGAGCAGCTGATTGTCGAGGAAGTTCATCGCATTGACGGTGACGACGTCGCCACGAGTCTGATCGACGCCTGCAGCCGTTGCAACGATCTTCTGCATTTCGGCGATATAGGCATCGACCTTCGCCTGGTCGGCGCCTTCGCCGAGCATCTGGGCGATGCGGCCCCTGTTGACCACCACGGCTACGGAGAGCTTTTCGATCTTGTAGCTGTTGCGGGTTGTCGCCGTCGTCTTGCTGTTGATTTCGTAGTTGGTCTGCTCTTCGCGCTTGTCGGACTGATCGTTCGACGTCGGCGAGTTGCCGCCGGATTTCGGAGCCGCCTGCGGGATATTCTGTTCCACGGTCGCGGCCGTATCAGGCTGGCTCTGCTGCGACTTCTGCGCTTCCTTTACCGTGCGGACGGAACGCTCGACCTTCGATTCCGGATCGAAGGTGGTTTCCTTGACCTGCTGGCTGTCGGTATTGAGCTGTGCCGTTACGCTGGAACGGAAATTGTCCATGCCGAGGAACGGTGCGAGCGCCTTGTTGATGTTGCCTTCGATCTCGCCCTGCACGTTCTGCACGATGCCGAGATTACGGCTGAGCGCGCCGTTGCTGGGATCGTCGCCCGATGCGAGCAGCTGGCCGGTCGAATCGAGGATCGTAACGTCGTCGACCTCCAGGCCCGGAACGGCGGAGGCAACCAGATGACGGATGGCCGGCGCCGATTTGCGGGCCGCATCCGCACTGGCGCGGATCATCACCGAGGCCGTCGGCTTCTGGTCCGCCCGGCGGAAATTGCCGACATCCTGCATGACGATGTGAACGCGTGCGGCGCTGATGCCTGCGATGGAAGTGATGGTGCGGCCGATTTCGCCTTCGAGCGCGCGGACGCGGGTGACTTCCTGCATGAAGGAGGTCAGGCCGAGCGAACCGACATTGTCGAAGAGTTCGTAGCCGGCTTTGCCGCTGCTGGGCAGGCCGCGTTCGGCAAGCAGCGCACGAGCCTTGCCGGTCATCCCGGCCGGAACGGTCAGGCTCGTGCCGTCGGTACCAACCTGAAAATTGATCTTTGCTTCTGCGAGCGCAATGCTGATCTGATTGAGATCGGTCGCATCCAGGCCGACATAAAGTGTCTCCTGGGCGGGCTTGTTAACGTAAAGGGCCGCAAGAAGGACCATCACAATGGAAGCTGCGGCGACGCCACCCATAATCAGCAGGCGCGTTCTGCCCAGATTCTGGAGATTCCGGAATAGGGGAACTAATTGATTTAACAGATTCATTCTGTTCTCGCACGATTCGTCAAAGACCTGATGGCTTTGTGCTCTGTAGCGAAAATAGAAATCGAAACTTGTGCGAGCGTTTCGTCCGGCCTTGCCAGAAGGAAAAAGCCGGGGAGAAACGGAGAGAATTATATAAGAAAAACAATATCCGTTGCGGATGCCCGATCAGAAGAAATCGAAGTCGCCGGCAGCCTTTGCCATGGGCTGGGGAAGGGAGTGAAAATTGCCGCCACTAAGCGCCTTCTGCATCTCGGTCAGCTTGACGAGGCTCAATGCCGCCGCGAGATCGACCGTCCATCCCTCCGGCATGGTGCCGGCAATGGTATCGATGAACTCGGCGATGCCGCGCGTTTTCTGCACCGCGAGGTCGATGCCCTGTATGACCTTCATCGTCCCGGGCGATTCCAGCACCTTGGCGCCGCCGACATCGAGCAGCTGCGGCTCGATGCGTTCGATCAGATAGGCGACGTCGTGCAATTCGGAAACGATGCGCAGCAAGATAGCCGGAAGCATGTCCTCGTTGGCAGTCATTTCAGCGCGCTGGAAGGAAGTCATGCGGTTGCCTCGTTGATCAGAAAAATTCGATCGTATTGTCGACCGGCTTCGGAGCGACGACCGGACGCTGTTCCAGCGCCACGGTCTTCTGCGTCTCCGCACCGGTTAGCGGGTATTGTCTGGCTCGTCCGGAGATCGGCCAATATTCGACCTTGCGCCCATGTTCGCCGCCGGTGCTGGAACCGACGACGGGGATGCCTTCGTCCTTCAAGAACTGCATGGCAAAGGCTGCATTCTGCTCGCCGACATTGGAGAAGGTAGCGATCGTCTTGGCACCGCCGAAGACTTTTGCCTCCAGCCGGTCGCGACGCGCACCCTTCTTCAGGAGGCCGTTGATCAGAAGTTCCATCAGGTGCACGCCGTATCGCGTCGCATCACCACCGCTCATCGGCGAGCTTGCCATTCCCGGAAGGAGGAAATGGTTCATGCCGCCGACGCCGGCGATCGGGTCGCGCAGGCAGGCCGCCACACAGGAACCAAGAATGGTGGTCAACACCACATCCGGATCGCTTAGAACCTTATACTCGCCCTGGATGATGTGCACGCGACGGGCAGCACCCTCAACGATCATTTCAATGCTCCGAACACGGCCTCGATGGCTGCTTTCATCTTTTCAATGGTGAAGGGCTTCGCCAGAACATTGTTGGCCCCGAGCTGAGCCGCTTTCTGAACCAGCGCGCGGTCGCCCTGTGCCGTCAGGATGATGAAGGCGGCCTTCTTCGTCGTCGGATTGGTACGGACGGCCTGCAGCAGGCCGAGCCCATCCATCTTCGGCATGTTGAAGTCGGAAATGACCAGATGATGGGGCTGCTGCTCCATGATCTTCATCCCCTGTTCACCGTCGCCGGCCGCCGTGATCTGCTTGAAGCCGAGCTGCGTCAGCGCATCGCTCAACAAGAGGCGGCTGGTGACCTGATCGTCGACGATCAGAACTTTGATTTTCTCCGCTAGAGACATTATTCGCTCCCTTCCTTTCGGGCGGCTGTGATTTTCAGAATTTCCTCGCCAATGGCATTCAGCGGAAACTGTTGTTCGACGGCGCCGAGCTCGTGGGCGACCCTCGGCATACCGTAGACCACGCAGGTCTTCTCGTTCTGGCCGATGGTGCGCGCACCGGCGTGGCGCATCTTGAGGAGACCGGCGGCGCCGTCGCGCCCCATGCCGGTCAGGATTACGCCGACGGCGTTGCGGCCTGCCAGTTCGGCAACCGAATCGAAAAGCACGTCGACGGAAGGGCGATGGCCGTTTACCGGCCCGCCGTCTACCAGACGGCAATGGGGTGCCGAAGCGTTGGCAACCCGCAGGTGCCTTTCGCCGCCGGGCGCCAGATAGATCTTGCCGATCGCCAATCGCGCACCATCAGTCGCCTCTTCCACGACAGGTGCGCAGAGGCGGTTCAGACGTTCGGCAAAGCTGCGCGTAAACGTCGGAGGCATATGCTGGGTGATGACCGTCGGCGGACAATTGGCCGGAAATTTCTGCAGCACATTGATCAACGCCTCGACGCCGCCGGTGGACGAACCGATGGCAACGATCTTGCGACCGACGCGGAAATCGGCGACGGCCTGCACCGGCGCGCGTTGTGCGGCAGGCTTGACATATTGTCGCTGCGAACGGGCAGCAGCCTTAACCTTCTCCGCCAGGTCGCCGAAGGGATGCGGCTCGCTCGGCGAGGGTTTCCCGACGCAATCGAACGCACCGATTTCCAGGGCTGCGAGCGTCGCATCGGCGCCGCGATGCGTCAGGGTCGAAACCATGATGACCGGCATGGGCCGCAGCGTCATGATCTTTTCCAGAAATTCGAGGCCGTTCATGTTCGGCATCTCGATATCGAGTGTGACGACATCCGGATTGAGAGCCTTGATTGCGGCGCGCGCCTCGAGCGCATCACCGGCCTGGCCGACGACGTCAACCTCGGGGTCGGAGCGTAGCACCGCAGTGATCAGGCCACGCATGGTCGGAGAATCGTCGACAACGAGAACACGGGCAGCGGCGCTCATGGTTTCCTCCCCGCGTTTTTGCCAAGATAGCGATAGGTCGTGATGCCGATGTTATCGAAGAGATGTTTCGATTCCCCAGCGACACGCTCGGAATGGCCGATATAGAGGTGGCCGCCCTCCTGCAACTGACCGGCGAAACGCGACCAGATCTTCACCTGCGTCGGTTCGTCGAAATAGATGACGACGTTGCGGCAGAAGATGACGTCGAAGGTGCCCTTGAAGGGCCACTGCGCCATCAAGTTCAGCTCGTTGAAGGTAATGAGCCGCTTGACGCGGTCATCGATCTGAAATTTGCGGCGCCCCTGAACATTGACTTCCTGGAACCATTGCTTGCGCATCGCGGGCGAGATCGTTTCCAGCGCTGCTTCGTCATAGGCGCCGGCACGGGCGAGACCGAGGATCTTCGGATCGATATCCGTCGCCAGGATCTTAAAATCGAGCTCCGCGACATTCGGCATGAGCGCCAGAACCGTCAGAGCGATCGAGTAAGGCTCCTGGCCGTCGGAGCAGGCGGCAGACCAGATCCGCACGCGGCCGCCGGCCTTGGCGCGTGCCAGCAGGCCCGGCAGGACCTCAGTGCGCAGATGATCGAAATGGTGGTTCTCGCGGAAGAAGCGGGTGAAGTTGGTCGTCAGATGCGACAGCATCTCGCGCCGCGCCGCACTTCCCGCCGGCGAAGAAACCAGCAGGCAATAATCGCGGAAGCCCGGCAGACCCAGCGCGCGAATATGCTTCGACAGCCGCGAATAGACCAGCGACGCCTTGCTTTCATTGAGGGAAATACCGGCATCCGCATAGATCATGGCGGCGATCTCGGCGAGATCGCGCCGGGTCAGCGGATATTCACCGCTAGCCAGGACCTCGTCCGGCGATGCCTTGAGATCTATTGCTCCCATCACATTCATGCAGCTTCGCTTTCACTCTCGGGGAACAGGGCTTCCAGTTCGATCAGGCAGATCATGCGGCGGTCGATGGCGACGATGCCGCGCGCGAACTGCCGTTCATGGTCGGACGAGACATCTGGCGTCGGCTGGACACTGTCATCGGTGATCGTCAGAATGTCCGAGACGGCATCGACGAGAAGGCCCACCACCTTGCGGTTGACCTGCGCCACAATGATCACATGCCGCGCCGTCGGCTCCGCATTCTTCATGCCCAGCCGGCTCGAAAGATCGATGATCGGCAGTACGGCACCGCGCAAGTTGACGACGCCAAGCATATAGGCAGGCGCATGCGGCATGACGGTTGCCGGCGTCCAGCCACGAATTTCCCGAACCGACATGATGTCGACGCAGAACTCCTGGTCGCCGATCCGAAAGGCGATCAGCTCCCGGGCCCCCTGGATCATGTTCTTGACGGCATGGGACATCGACTTACCCCGCCGCTGCGTAAGATATTTCAGGCTTCAGCGACTGGCCGCGCGAAGCGCCGACCACGGCATCGACATCGAGGATCAATGCGACGCGGCCATCGCCAAGGATGGTTGCAGCCGCAATGCCGGGCACATGCGTGTAGTTCGCTTCGAGGCTCTTGATGACGACCTGACGCTGCCCCTGGATGGCATCGACCATCAGCGCGCGCTGACCGCCGCCTTCGGATTCCACCAGCAGAGCGACGCCGTCGACCGGATTGGCCTGCGTGGCGCGGAAGTTCAGGATGCGACCGACATCGACCAGCGGGCAGAAGCTGTTGCGGATCGAGATCAGACGATGGTTTGCACCGAAGGAATGGATGGCGGATGCTTCCGGCTGCAGCGTTTCGACGATCGCCGTCAACGGTACGACCAGTGTCTGACCGGCAACCGTCACCACCATGCCGTCGAGGACGGCAAGCGTCAGCGGCAGGCTCATGGTGAAGACGGAGCCCTGCCCCGGTCTGGAGCTGATGTTGATGCGGCCGCCGAGTGCCTGGATCGAGCGCTTGACCACGTCCATACCGACGCCGCGGCCAGAAATGTCGGAGATCTTGTCGGCGGTCGAGAAGCCCGGCAGGAAGATCAGGTTGTCGACTTCCTCATCGGAAAGATTGGCGTCGGCTGCGATTAGGTCATTGTCGATGGCCTTCTGGCGCACCTTTTCGCGGTTGATGCCGGCGCCGTCGTCGGCAAGCTCGATCAGGATGCGGCCCGAACGGTGCTTTGCCGTCAGGCGAACAGTGCCTTCCGGATTCTTGCCGAGCGTCGCGCGCTTTTCCGGGGTTTCGATGCCGTGGTCGACGGCATTGCGGATCATGTGGGTGAGCGGTTCGGCAAGCTTGTCGATGACAGTCTTGTCGACTTCGGTGTTCTCACCCTCGGTGATCAGGCGGATCGACTTGCCCGTCATGTCGGCGATTTCGCGGACGATGCGTGACATGCGCTGGAAGACCGGCTTCACCGGCTGAGCGCGGATCGCCATGACGCTGTCCTGGATCTCGCGGGTGAGCTGCTGCAGCTCTTCGAGACCCATGTTGATCGAGGACGCGCCATTGTTGTCATTCTCGATGACGCTCTGGGACAGCATCGCCTGGTTGATGACGAGCTCGCCGACCAGATTGATCAGCCGGTCGACACGATCGAGATCGACGCGAATGGTCTGGCCGACACCGGCTGCAGCGTTATTCTGCGCTGCTGCGGCGGCATTGGCGGCGGCGGCAGCCGCAAGGGCTGCCTCCTTCTTTTCGACGCGTGCGGCAACGGCGGCGAGCTGCGTGACGTTGCTGGCGGTTTCAGCTGCGGCAACGGCCGCAGCGGCATCGCTCTTCGGCCGCGGCACTTCCCCGATCGGCTCAGCCGCCGGCTCGGCGCGCTCCTCATCGAGGACGGAAAGATCGAAGGGCACAGGAACCATCGGCAGCTCTTCACCGCTTGAGGCACCGGCATCAGCTCCGACCGGCCGGACATCGAGCTCGCAATCCCATTCGGCAAACTCGAAGACAGTGCGGATGGCATCCTCGCCCTTGTCCGTCTTGATCGAGATCGTCCACTTGAAATAGGCCCCTTCCGGGTCGATTTCGGGAAGGCCCGGCAGCGCATCCACGTCGCAATAGACGCTCATCTCGCCCAGGCGCGCGAGATCGCGCAGCAGCAGCGTGGCGTCGTTGCCCTTGGCATAGAGATCGGAGCGCGGCTTGAAGCTGACTTCATATTCCGGCATGCCATTGGCGGATTGCTCGTCGGCGCCGAAATCGTCATCGAAGCTGAAGGGGATCGGCTGAAAACCGCTGTCATCCGTAGGGGCTGCGGCTGGCTTGGGAGCCGCCTCTGCGACGACCGCGACGGATGGTGCAGGAACATCGCCGTTCGCCAGTGCCTCCAGCTCCTTGACCAGCCCGCGGCTGCGCGCCTGATCGACACTGCCGCCGTCGCGGGCGGCGTTGGTCAGATCGGCCAGAACGTCGGCCGCCTTGAGCATCACCTTCAGGACGTCCTGGGTCGGCTCCAGCTTGTTGGATCGAACGCAATCGAGCGTCGTCTCGAAGACGTGAGCAAATGAGACCAGGTCGTCCAGACCGAAGGCTCCTGCCCCACCCTTGATGGAATGAACGGCGCGGAAGACGGCATTGACGGTTTCCGGATCCCGGTCGCCATCATTCATTTTCAGGAGACCGGATTCCAGTTCGGCGAGCTGCTCTTCGCACTCCTGGAAGAAAATCTCTTTGATTTCGTTCATATCCATAAGGGGCGGATCCTGTTTAAGCGGTTACGCGCTCGATGGCATCGATCAGCTTGGCGGGGTCGAACGGCTTGACGATCCAGCCGGTCGCACCGGCCTGGCGGGCACGGTTCTTCTTTTCAGCGTCGCTCTCGGTCGTCAGGACGAGGATGGGAACGGCGCGATATCTGTCGTTCCGGCGCACACCCTCGATGAAGCCGAAGCCGTCGAGGCGCGGCATGTTGATATCGGTGACGATCACATCCGGATTGGCTTCTTCCAGAATTTCCAGACCTTCGACTCCGTCTTCAGCCTGAATAGTCTCGAAACCCGCATTATTGAGGGTGACAAGAAGCATGTTTCGAATGGTCCGCGAATCATCCACGGTCAGTACTTTTTTCTTCATTGCCGGATCTCCTTGGCAGGCAGGTGAGAGATATCCACCCCGATCATCTGCATCGTTTTCTGAAACGCGTCCGACACCTTGGAGAAGGTGAAGGACAGCTTGTCCTCATCCCAGGTCTTGGCAGCAGCCATGATGACCTGCATGCACAGGGCCCCAATCCTTTCGACGCCGGACGCATCGATCACGACATTGCTGCCGCGCATCCCCATCAACTTGCCGCGAAGCGTCGAGGCCTCGTTGAGGTCCAGCACCGCAGCCAGACTGATTGTCTTTTCGCCTTTCCTGCTACGCATCGCTTCATTCCTTGTTGTCTGAAATCGGACCCGCCGGCCCGAATGCGCAAAAAACTGTAAAATCAGTAGGCATTCCGTTCGCCTCCCATTGCGGCCCTGCGAAGCGGGAAGCCGAAATCGGCCATCTCGTCCTCATCCCGCCCAACGTTGAATTCGTCGCGGGCGGGAAGCTGTCGCTGCTGAGCGGCCTTCACCGGTGCCGGAGCGGCCGCATGGCGCCGCTCGCGCTCGATGCGAAACTCGCGGATGGTGCGGCCAAGCTCGACAACAACGGTTTGGAGGTGATCGGCGCCTTCCTGCGAACGATTGGCCAGGCCTTCGTCTGCGGCAGCGCGCGTGCTGAAATCGCCAATATCCGTCGAGAGCGAATGCAGTCCGGCCACTTGCACGTCGCTCGCCGCTGCGATCCCGGAGATGGCTTCATTGATGTCGGTCACCTGGCGGACGATGCTGCCGATCGCATCCTGCGTGCGGCCGACCATCTGCACGCCCGCATCGACCTGGGCCTTCGTGCCCGTCACCAGAACCTTGATTTCGCGGGCGGCATCGGCGGAACGCTGCGCAAGGGCGCGAACCTCCTGCGCAACGACGGCAAAGCCGCGGCCGCTATCGCCGGCGCGGGCGGCTTCGATACCGGCATTCAAGGCCAGAAGATTGGTCTGGAAGGCGATTTCATCGATGACGCCGATGATCTGGCCGATCTTTTCGGCCGAGGTCTCGATATCGGCCATGGCCGATATCGCCTGCCCGACGATCCGGCCGCTGTCTTCCGCAGCCGTACGCGTCGATACCGCCGCGCGTTCAGCCGAGCGCGTATTGGCGGCATTGCCGCGCACCTGATCGGCAAGCTCGGCAAGCTGGCGCGCCGAGGCTGCGAGGCCCTGCGACTGTTCGGCCGAATTTTCCGCGAGGGATTTCGAAAAGCGGGAAATGCTTTCGCTTGTCGCCTCCGCCGTCTGCACGCCGCCAGCCAGAGCCGAAAACTGCTGCTGGATGTCCGCCAGCGCCGCATTCAAAACTTCCGCGACTTCCGCATAAGCCTCGGGACAATCGGTCGGCATCCGGGTCGTCAGATCGCGATCGGCAAGACCATTGGCGACCTCGGCGATGAAGGCGGTCGCCTCGGCACGATCTGCAGCCCGTTGCTCAACCAGCATGCGCTGATGGCCGACCCGCATTTCGTTGAAACGCAGGGACACGGCGATTTCGACATCGACCATGACAAGGCGAACGACTGATGTGACCAGCTCGCTCAATTCGCGGGCACGGCGCTTGGCTCCGGGCAGGATGGCGCGACCGCCCAACTCTTCGACGAGACCGGTAAGAATATGCTCCAGCATGACGCCATGGCCGGCAACGTGCCAGCGCGGGTCGAGCCCCATCTTGCTCTCACTGTCGGATAAAACCTTGACGCGCTCTGCATAGAGGCTGTCGAAGCGGGCATCCGTCAGCACATCCCAATGCGAGGACTGCAGATCCTGGAGCCGTTCGAGCTGGCTTTCGCTGGTGAAATTGCGCGCGGCGTCGGGAAAGGCCTGGAACCGGCGGAAGAGATCGCGCAGGCCGGCTTTGAGATGGGCCTCGAGCATCGGCCGGTTGCGGCGCAGCGTCTCGCATTGTCCGGCATCGAGACCAGCAAAACGCAAGCGGTCGCGAAGGCTGCCAGCCTGCGCCCTACCTGCCTGATCTGACGGCGAATCCTGCGCCAAAATCGTCCCCGCCGAAATGCCGCACGCTCAAGCGCCGGCGAAACCGCTGATGATCCGCGCCAGGCGCGATGAGGACGCGAGGAAAAGCATAGGCGGCCGGCGATCAAATGATCGAGGCGCTAAAGCTCGCTCGTTCATCAAAGTCTTGTGCGGACCTGTTTGATGAGATGGATACCGGATCGAACCCGGTACGACGGGGCGGCTTCATGCCTTTTGAGAACGAGTCACAATTTTCCCATTCCGACGTTCAGGCTCATTATTTATGGTTAATTCCTTGCCCGAAGGTTAATGACCTCGGACCGACCGTCTTGTTTCGATCGCATCTAATTTAGATGTTACTTTTCTGCGCCTTCGGCCCGACAGCAAACGCGCCTGGACGCAAGTCACGAGCAAGCTTCATACCCTACTGCTCCAGGCGTAGACACCTTCGATGTCGATACGGAGAGAGCAATGATTGTTCTTGGTTTGACCGCTTCGCTGATGGCCAGCATGACGCTCGCGGCCTTCATGCTTCTGTGCCGCATCGAAGAAGCCCGCGGCAAGGCCTCTCGCATCCTCTAACGATGTCGAACCCGATATCTCCGGGCCGCAGGGTCGGGCGCGAAGCCCTTTGCACTTTGAGACAGGGCGCCGCTTCGCCATCTTTCTCGTTCGCCGGCCGCTAGCATTAGGCTTGATAGTTCCGTATTAAGCCTCACGACCTGGCACCGAGATCTATCATTTAATGTCCGATACGACCCAATCCCGAACGAATACCCAGAAGCTTTCGCTGGGAACAGCGCTTGCGATCATCTTCGGAGTGACGCTCTGGCGCGTGCTCATGTTGCTGATCAACAGGACGGACCTGTTCGTCGACGAGGCGCAATATTGGTTCTGGGGTCAGAACCTGGATTTCGGCTATTATTCCAAGCCGCCGATGATTGCCTGGGTCATCCGCTTCTTCAATACGATCTCGGGATCGGACTCGACATTCTGGATCCGCATCTCGGCGCCGCTTTTTCATCTCGCCACCGCCCTGATGCTGATGGTGACGACGCGACGGCTGTTCGATGGAGAAGAAGGGCGCAATATTGCCCCCTGGGCCGGCGTCATCTTCATCACCCTGCCGGCCGCATCGCTTTCGGCCGTGCTGGTGTCGACCGACACGATCCAGATCCTGTTCATCACGATTGCCATCTGGGCCTTTATCGGCCTGACCAGGCGTTCTTCCGTTTCCGAAGCTCTGATCCTCGGCCTCGGCCTCGGCCTCGCCTTCATGACGAAATACTCCGTGCTCTTCCTGCTGCCGGGCGTGGGCATCGCCATGCTGACGCTGCGCTCCGCGCGCATCGCCTGGCGGGACGTCGCAATTGCCGCCGTCGTCGGTGCCATCGTCGTTGCGCCCAATCTTTGGTGGAACCTCACGCATGACGCAGCGACCGTAAAACACACCGGAAGCATCGCCCGGTGGAGCACAGGTGGCAGCGGGGCCAGCCCGCTGAAGCATCTCCTCAACGGGCTCAACTTCGTCGGAGCGCAGTTCGGCGTGGTCGGTCCAGTCGTATTCTATGCGCTTTTGTGGGCGACCTGGCGGCTGATCCGCGGGCAAAGCGACGACAAGGAGAAATTGCTGTTCTGGCTATCCATGCCGGTGGTGATCCTGATCGCTCTGCAGGCCCTCTTCGCCAAGGCCTATGCCAACTGGGCTGTCGCCGCCTATGCTGCAGGCACTATTCTTGCAGTCCTGCTGCTCTATCGCCTGACGAAGAAGGGGCTGGTCACCTCGCTGATCATCGGCGCGATCGTCGCCATCGTCATCCCGGTGCTGACCGTTCTCGCGCTTGATGTCAAAATGCCGAACGGCGATCTCGTCATGAAGCGCTATGTCGGCCGCAGCATCGTCAGCCTGGAAATCGCCGATATCTCTACGACTGCAAAGCTGCCTGATATCGTGGCGTCGGATCGCGCCATCCTTGCCGATCTCTTCTATACGCTGAAGGGCAAGCCATTCCACATCTACGCCCGCAATTTCGGCGGCTTCCCGAAGAACTATTACGAGCAGGATTTCTCCCTACCCGCCAATGTGACCCGTCCGGTGCTGTTCGTCGACACCGATCCGATCACCTGCCCCGAAGGCCAGGCCGAGCTCATCAAGAGCTGGTCGCCTCCCTTCGGCGATATGAAGGGCGATACACTCTATGCCTATCGCGTTCCGGCAAGCTGCCTGGCGCCCAAGCCGTGATGCCCGATAGTCCTGTCATGGAAGAAATCGCGCCGGGACGGTTGACCGGCCGGCGCAAGTGCATCATGACGGGACGCACTATGAAGGCGCGAGGCGTCCTGATATCATGACCGAACCGCCGGAGTTCGCGCCGGCAAAGGAAAGAAGGCATTTCTGACCGTTGAGCCCACTCGAATTCGGCGCTGCCGACAGCGAAGATAGAGACGACAGGACGCACCGCGCCGGAGCGCGCGTGATTGCCTCGCTGTTCGTCGCATTTTTCGCCTATATCGGGCTAGCGCTTGGCGGCGGCATCAACCTTGCCACGCGGGCGGATGCAGATGCTCTCTCTTCCGGTAGGGAAAGCCAGCCACTCTACCTTTCTCTGCGGGATCCGGTTCGCGGCACTCTCGTCGCCGATCGGCTAGTGACGCCGAAGGCCACCTGGCACGACATAGGGCCTGCAACGCTTACTGGCCTTCCCTCCCTCGGATATCCGGCCACACCCTGGCAGCCGCGCCATGCGGACAACGTCTCGCGGCTCGAAACCCTGGCACTTCGCGCCTATCTCGCTCGCGGTCCTCCAAGCAGGCTCGCCTAAGCGGTCGGCGCAGACGCGCTGCATTCCCGACATGATCTTCAGTCCGCCAGCGGCCAGGCCGCCGGCATAAGCATATTTTCAAGGATAATACCCATGCGTACCTCACCATGGCTCGTGGCGCTTTATACAGTGGTCATCCTGATTGGCCTTCTGATCGCCCTGCCGAACGCGCTGCCGCCGTCAGCGCTCGACAAAATCCCCTCCTGGCTGCCGCATAGCCAGGTTCCGCTCGGTCTCGACCTTCGCGGCGGCTCCTATCTCGTGCTCGAAGTCGACGAGAAGGATCTGACGAACGGCCGGCTGCAATCGCTGCAGCAGGACGCGCGCCGCGTGTTGCGCGACAAGAACATCCAGACCCGCTCGGTCGTCCGCAACGGCAATCAGGTGGTGGTGACGATTAACGATGCCTCGCAGAGCAACGATGCGGTGACGCAGCTGCGCACGCTTGCCAACACGGTCACGTCGGGCCTCTCGGCAGGTCAGTCCGATCTCAACATCGCACCGAACGGTGCGGCGATCGCCATGTCTTTCTCGCAGGCGGGTATTTCGGCCAACGTCGATTCCGCCGTTCAGCAGAGCCTCGAAGTCATCCGCAAGCGCGTCGACCAGGTCGGCGTCGCCGAGCCGACCATCCAGCGCGTCGGCCCGAACCGCGTTCTAGTCCAGCTTCCGGGGGCACAGGACCCGTCGCGTCTGCGTGAGCTTCTCGGCTCGACTGCAAAGATGTCCTTCCACCTGCTTGCCGACAGCGTCGATCCGAACAATCCTGGCCCCGGCGTCACTATCCTGAAGGACGAGCGGGGCAACAGCTATCCGGTGCTCGACCGTATCGAACTGTCCGGCGACCGTCTGACGGACGCCCGCGTCAGCTTCGATCCAAACACGCATGAGCCGCTTGTCACCTTCCGCTTCGACAGCGCCGGTGCCAATCGTTTCGCTGAAATCACCCGCGAAAATGTCGGCAAGCCTTTTGCCATCGTGCTCGACAACAAGGTGCTGAGTGCACCGAATATCCGCGAGCCGATCACCGGCGGTTCGGGTCAGATCTCCGGCAACTTCACCGCCGACAGCGCCACCACGCTCGCCGCCCTGTTGCGCGCCGGCGCGCTCCCGGCCAAATTGACCGTCATCGAAGAACGCACCGTCGGCGCTGACCTCGGCGCCGATGCGATCCAGAAGGGCATCTATAGCGGCCTGGTAGGCTTCGTCTTGGTTGCCGCCTTCATCTTCGTGCTCTACGGCGCCTGGGGGATTCTCGCGAATGTTGCACTGCTCGTCCACACGATCCTGACCTTCTCGGCCCTGACGCTGGTTGGCGCCACGCTGACGCTGCCCGGCATCGCCGGCATCGTCCTCGGTATCGGCCTTGCGGTTGATGCCAACGTTCTCATCAACGAGCGTATCCGCGAAGAAACCCGCAAGGACCGCGGCGCATTCGCCGCCATCGATAACGGCTTCAGGAAGGCTTATTCGACGATTATCGACGGCAACATGACGGCCCTGATCGCGGCCGCCATCCTATTCTACTTTGGCTCTGGCCCGGTTCGCGGCTTTGCCGTGACCATGGGTCTCGGCCTCATCATCTCGATGTTCACCTCCGTCGCCTTCGTACGCGTCGTGATGATCGCCATCACCCGCCGCCGCAAGCTGAAGGTGCTCAACATCAGGCCGCTGATCCCCTTCAGCCCCTATGACAAGCACATTCACTTCATGAAGGCCCGCTTCTTTGGCGTCACCGTCTCGGCGATCCTGTCGATCGCCTCGGTGGTACTGTTCATCCATCCTGGCCTCAACTACGGCGTCGATTTCCGCGGCGGCATCCAGATGTCGGTCAAGACCAAGGACGCGGCCGATTTGTCGACGTTCCGCGAGGGCCTGAACACGCTCGGCCTCGGCGAAATCGCACTGCAGTCTTTCGGCGACAACAACAGCATCCTTATCCGCGCCCAGCGCCAGGACGGCGGCGAAGAGGCACAGACAGCAGCGGTGACCAAGCTCAAGGCAGAAATCACCAAGATCGACCCAGCCGCAACCATTGAAGGCACCGATGTCATCGGCCCGAAGGTCTCGGGCGAGCTTGCCTGGGCCGGCATCCTGTCGGTCGTGATCGCCAGCCTGGCGATGCTCGTCTACATCTGGGTGCGGTTCGAATGGCCGTTTGCGGTCGGCGCCATTGTCACACTGGTGCTCGACGTCACCAAGGCGATCGGCTTCTTCGCGATCACCGGCCTCGATTTCAACCTGACGGCCATCGCCGCGATCCTGACGCTTGTGGGATATTCGGTGAACGACAAGGTCGTGGTCTATGACCGCATGCGTGAAAATATGCGGCTTTACAAGTCGATGCCGCTGCGCGAGATCATCGACAGGTCGATCAACGAGACCCTGGCGCGAAGCCTCTATACCAACGCCACCGCTTTCCTGGCGCTGGTGCCGATGGCGATCTGGGGCGGTAGCGCCGTCTCCAGCTTCGCGATCCCGATGGTGTTCGGCATACTTGTCGCTGGCGCCTCGTCGATCTTCATCGCAGCGCCGATCCTGCTCTTCCTCGGCGACTGGCGCCGTCGGCATGCCAAGCCCGCCGCCAACGATGCGGCATCGACAGACGGCAAGTCGGACAAGGGCAACAAGCAGATTCCTGCGGCGGAATAAGCAGCAAATCTATGGAAACAGGACATGCCCGGCTGCGGGCATGTCCGCCAGCCGCTCCAAAGCGCGTTGCGATCCTTCAGATCCGCTTCTCGTGCTTTAGACCTTTGACGTTGCGCATGCCGTTACCGCAAAACCGCTGCACACTTTTGCGCGACATGCTTTAGGAAATAGACGGCATATGCAACGGTAGCCCCGGACGCGGCGCCGTTATCTTCTCAACCACACCGTTTTCCTGCTCGCTGACGAGCAGATGCTTGCCATCGACTGTAAAGGCGATATTGCTCGGCCTCGTACCATCCGTACGGATATGGCCGGCCATTCTACCCTCGGTATCGACAAGCGAGATTTCGCCCAGCCCATACATCGCGCAATAGAGCACTCCGCTGCGATCGAAGGCGAGACCGGCCGGGCCGCGTAGCATATTCATGGCAGGCGTTGGCATCGATCGGACGAACAGTTCCTGCCGCCCGCCAATGATCTGCCGGTGGATGTTCCCGGTTAGCGTCTCGCTGTAATAGAGCAGCCCGTCAGCGCCGAAGGCTATGCCGCCGGCAAAGAGCAGGCCTGCCGCCAGTACCCTGATGACCCGGCCATCGGCAGGATCGATCTGATAGACACAGCCATTGTAGGCTGCCTTGAAAAAATCGGGATGAATATGGCCGCCTTTGAGGAGGTCGTCGAGACGGATGCCTGAATCGGTCATGTAAAGCAGGCCATCCGGGCCAAAAGCGAGAGCATTTGGATGAAGAAACGGGCCGTCGGCGCTACCTTCGATTACCTGCAGCACGCGGCCCTGCGACGATAGCCTGACAAGAGAATTTTCCGGACCGTCGGCTATCCAGAAACATCCATCACCGTCGATCGCAATCCCGCTCGGGGTGCCGCCGATTTTGCAAATTTCCTGATATGCACCGCTTGTCTCGAAAAGTTTCAGACAGCGGCGGCTGGTATCCATCTCCACCAGTGCGAAGCGCCCATCGGGCAAAGCCACCAGCCCGCTAGGCAGACGCAGCCTAGTGGCAATCGTTTCGTTCATGTCCTGAAACCTTCGTTCTACGCACTACCAAGCCATAAAACTCAACATACCGCGTCGAAATAATACATAAGGATGACGAACGCCGTTTTCGAGCCTGAATTGACCAAATCCGGATAAGATTCTTGCACAAGAGGTCACTTCCGCGTTGCTGCCCCGCCAATCTTGACAGGCTTGCGCGATTCGGAACATCCATAGAACGTCTGGATAATTTCGCCGATGCGATTCGTCGTGGATTGCGCCCAGCCATCCTTCATCCGACAGGTTCAGGAGAGTTCATGACCGCTGCCTATCTGGAAAAGCTGAACCCGGAGCAGCGGCTGGCGGTGGAGCACGGTACGACTGCATCTGACGATCATGTCGCCGGGCCACTGCTTGTTATCGCCGGGGCCGGCTCCGGCAAGACGAATACGCTTGCCCATCGCGTGGCGCATCTGATCGTCAAGGGTGCGGATCCGCGCCGCATTCTGCTGATGACATTCTCGCGCCGGGCCGCCGCGGAAATGGGCCGGCGGGTCGAGCGGATTTGCCGCGAGGTGCTGGGTGCGAATGCCGGCATCACCGCCGATGCGCTTGCCTGGACCGGCACGTTCCATGGCATTGGTGCGCGCCTGCTGCGGGACTATGCCGAGCAGATCGGCATCGATCCGGCCTTCACAATCCACGACCGGGAAGACAGCGCCGATCTGATGAACCTTGCGCGCCACGACCTCGGCTTTTCCAAGACGGAGAACCGCTTCCCTACCAAGGCGACATGCCTTGCCATCTATTCACGCTCCGTCAATGCGGAAGCGCCGCTCGATGGCGTGCTGCGCGATTACTTCCCTTGGTGCGCGATGTGGGAGCAGCAGCTTCGCGATCTCTTCGCCGCCTATGTCGAGGCAAAGCAGGTGCAGAACGTACTCGATTACGACGATTTGCTGCTCTACTGGGCGCATATGCTGCAGGAGCCGCTGATCGCCGAGGATATCGGCAGCCGCTTCGATCATGTGCTGGTCGACGAATATCAGGACACAAACCGGCTGCAATCCTCCATCCTCCTCGCGTTGAAGCCAGATGGCCGAGGATTGACTGTCGTTGGCGACGATGCGCAGTCGATCTACTCCTTCCGTGCCGCAACCGTGCGCAACATCCTCGATTTCCCCAAGGCTTTCACGCCATCGGCCGATATCGTCACGCTCGACCGCAATTATCGCTCGACGCAGCCTATTCTCGCCGCCGCCAATGCCGTGATCGATCTTGCTTCGGAGCGCTTCACCAAGAACCTGCGCACCGAGCGGCAGAGCACGGAGCGCCCGCGGCTGGTGACGGTGCGCGATGAAGCGGATCAGGCGCGCTACATCGCCGATCAGGTGCTGGAAAATCGCGAGGGCGGCGCGAGGCTGAAGCAGCAGGCCGTGCTCTTCCGCACCTCAAGCCATAGCGGACCGCTGGAAGTGGAGCTCACCCGCCGCAACATCCCCTTCGTCAAGTTCGGCGGACTGAAGTTTCTCGACAGCGCTCATGTCAAGGACATGCTGGCGGCGCTGCGTTTCGCCCAAAACCCGCGCGACCGTGTGGCAGGCTTCCGCCTGATGCAACTCCTGCCCGGCGTCGGCCCTTCCACGGCACAGCGCGTGCTCGACCAGATCGGCGAAGAGGCAAGCCCGATCACGGCGCTGGCCGAACTGCCGCCACCTCCGCGCACGGGAGACGACTGGACGGCCTTCGTCGAGACGATGCGGGAGGTCAAAAGCGGCAAGGCCGGATGGCCGGCGGAAATCGGCCTGGTGCGCCAATGGTACGAGCCGCACCTCGAACGGACGCATGAAGATGCTTCCACGCGCCAGGCAGACCTAATCCAGCTCGAACAGATCGCCGCGGGCTACGGCTCGCGCGAGCGCTTTCTCACCGAACTGACGCTCGATCCGCCTGACGCCACCAGCGATCAGGCGGGCGTGCCGCTGCTCGACGAGGACTATCTGATCCTGTCGACCATCCACTCCGCCAAAGGGCAGGAATGGACGAAGGTCTTCATCCTCAACGCCGTCGACGGCTGCATTCCCGCCGATCTCGCCGTCGGATCATCCGCCGAGATCGAAGAGGAACGGCGGCTGCTTTATGTTGCCATGACGCGGGCCAAGGACAATCTCGATCTCGTTATTCCGCAGCGTTTCTTCGTGCACGGCCAGCACGCGCAGGGGGACAAACACGTCTTTGCCTCGCGCACACGCTTCATCCCGGCGACATTGCTGCAGTTCTTCGAGGTTTGCGGCTGGCCGCAAGCGCGCGCCGAAAGCCCCGCCGCCATTCGTGCGCGAGAGGTGCGCGTCGATGTCGGCGCGCGGATGCGGGGCATGTGGCGGTGAGTTGCGGCTATTCGTTGGGGTCGCCGTTTCGGTAAAGCCCCTCACCCTAGCCCTCAACTGGTTCAACTTTTACTATCAATACTCACTTCGCCTCCCGGAACATCTCGATAATGGCAGAAAAATCGCGGCCGCCATTGCCGAGTTTTTCGAAGAGTGCATAGAGCTGTGCCGCCTCCGCACCCAGAGGCGTGGATGCGCCGCTCAACAGAGCCGCCTCCTGCGACAGCCGCAGGTCCTTGAGCATCAGGGCAGCTGCAAAGCCGGGCTTGTAGTCGTGGTTGGCAGGCGAAGTCGGCACAGGGCCGGGCACGGGACAATAGGTGTTGATTGACCAGCACTGGCCAGACGACGTCGAGGCGACGTCGAACAGGGCCTGATGCGAGAGGCCGAGCTTTTCGCCGAGCACGAAGGCCTCGCAGGCACCGATCATGGAAATGCCGAGGATCATGTTGTTGCAGATCTTCGCGGCTTGGCCGGCACCGGCATCGCCGCAATGGACGATCTTCTTGCCCATCACTTCCAACAGGGGTTTGGCCGTCGCAAAGCTCTCGGTCGAGCCTCCGGCCATGAAGGTCAGCGTGCCGGCCGCAGCACCACCCGTGCCGCCGGACACCGGCGCATCGAGCGAGAGGCAGCCGGCATCATCAGCCATGGCGTGCGCCTTGCGGGCACTGTCGACATCGATGGTAGAGCTGTCGATCAACAGGGTTCCCTTGGGCACGGACCGCAACACGTCTGTCCAGACGGTGATGACGTGCTGGCCCTTCGGCAGCATGGTCACGACCACTTCCGCGTCCGCCGAAGCCTCAGTCAGCACGCTGGCAGGTTTCACTCCCGATGCCTCGGCAGCCTTCAGCACATCATGCGAGAGGTCGAACCCCGTGACGGCATGGCCCGCCTTGACGAGATTGGCGGCCATCGGGCCTCCCATATTGCCGAGGCCGATGAATGCGATCCGTGTCATGATGTTTTCCTCCCATGATCGGTTGAAGCAATTCCGGGAAAGATGCAGATCCGCTTTCCGTTCCGGAATTGCTTAAAGTGGTGAGATAGAGCGATTCGGAAATTCAGTGGTGAGCTGAACCGTCCTAGTTCGCGAAAAGCGGCGGCTGCGGCGGTGCGAAAAAGCGGTCGATATCGGCAGCAGCCACTTCAGAAAGGCTCGCCGGAGACCATTTCGGATTGCGATCCTTGTCGATAACAGCGGCGCGCACGCCTTCGTAGAAATCGTGATTATACAATATGCCCTTGCAGGCGCCGAGTTCCCGATTGAGGCATTCGGCGAGATTGGCGCTTGTTCGCCCTGCCCGCAGCAGCCGCAAGGTCAGCTTCAGGCTGGTCGGTGAGCGGCTGGCGATCACGCCGGCGGCTTCTGCGGCAAACTCTCCGGGTTCAGCCGTCAATGCCGTTAGAATCTCTTCCACCGTGTCTGCCGAGAACGTGCGGTCGATCACATTGCGGTTTGCCGCAAGCCGGCTCTCGCTAGCGTCCGAAGCCATCGTGCGGATCAATGCGTGCACCTCTGCGCCAGAGGTGGCGGCGGGCAGCGCCGCAATCGCATCCACGAGAGCCGGCAGCGCCGAGGACGCGACATAATGATCGGCAAAACCGGCATGGATGACATCGGCTGCCTCGACGGTAAGGCCGGTCAGCCCCATCCAGGTGCCGGCTTCACCCGGCGCGCGCGGCAGCAACCAGGTGGCGCCGACATCCGGGAAGTAGCCGATGCCGGTTTCCGGCATGGCAAGGCGGGTGCGCTCGGTGACGACGCGATGGCTGCCATGCGCCGAGAGGCCGACGCCGCCACCCATGGTGATGCCGTCCATCAGCACTACATAGGGTTTTGGATAGCGCGAAATGGCATGATTGAGCAGGAACTCTTCGCGCCAGAAAGTTTCCGCTTCATCGGACCCCTCCCTGCCGCTCCGGTGCAGCAGGCGAATGTCGCCGCCGGCGCAAAAGCCGCGCTCTCCCTCGCCCATGACGATGACGCTCGCGACCGCGGGGTCGGCGGCGAAATCCTCCAAGGCCGGAGCAATGGTCCGCACCATCGGCAATGTCAGGCTGTTCAGCGCCTTCGGGCGGTTGAGCCTGATGATGCCGGCCGATCCGCGCCGCTCGATGATGACCTCGTCGGTGCTATCCATGCAAATCTCCTGTCCCTGCTGCCAGAACGGTTTGCATTTCATGGAAACGCCGCGCCGTTCTAGCTCTTTGTCTTAGCGCAACTCCGGACGGAAAACCGCTGCGCACTTTTCCTGGACCTGCTCTCATGAATAAGCCTTCATCGATTGTCGGCAAGGATCATCTCGGCTGCCTTCTCGGCGATCATGATGGTTGGTGAATTCGTGTTGCCTGATGTGATCGATGGCATGATGGAGGCGTCGGCGATGCGAAGCCCCGACAACGCTCGCAGCCGCAAGCGGGGATCAACAACGCTTTGCGCGTCGCCGCCCATGCGGCATGTGCCGACCGGGTGGAAAATCGTCGTGCCGATATCGCCGGCAGCCCGCTCCAGATCGGCGTCCGTCTCATAGGCCGGTCCGGGCTTGAATTCCTCGGGTCTGAACCGGGCGAACGAGGGCTGCGCCACGATCCGCCGCGTCAAGCGAATGGAGCGCACGGCGATCTCCCGGTCGCGCTGAGCGGAGAGATAGTTCGGGCTGATGGCCGGCTGCATGGCAAAATCGGGGCTGCGCACATGCACCGAGCCACGGCTTTCGGGCCGCAGATTGCAGACGCTGGCGGTGATCGCCGGAAAGGGATGCACGGGATCCCCGAACTTGTCGAGCGAGACCGGCTGCACATGATATTGCAGATCCGGCGTTTCCTTGTCGGGGCCGGAGCGCGTGAAGATACCAAGCTGGCTCGGCGCCATCGCCATCGGGCCTGAGCGGCGAACGAGATACTCGAGGCCGATCGCCGCCTTGCCGATGAGGCTCGTCGCCTTCTCGTTCAGCGTGGGAACGCCGGTCACCTTGTAAGCCATGCGAAGCTGCAAATGATCCTGCAGATTTTCGCCGACGGATCTGACCTCGCGCACGACCTCGATGCCGGCCTTGCTCAACACATCGCCATGGCCGATGCCTGACAGTTCGAGAATATGCGGTGAGCCAATGGAGCCGGCTGACAGTACGGTCTCCTTGCTTGCATAGGCGCGCTTCTCCACGCCGTCATGCAGGAATTCGACACCGGTCACGGCATCGCCCTCAACGATCAAGCGACGAACCTGCGCCTTGGTATAGACGGTCAGATTGCCGCGCTTCATGGCCGGGCGCAGGAAGGCCTTCGTCGTGTTCCAGCGGATGCCGGAGCGCTGGTTGACGTCGAAATAGCCCGATCCTTCATTGTTGCCGCGATTAAAATCCGGCGTTTCCGGGATGCCGGCCTCTCTGGCTGCAGCCTGGAAGGCGTCCAGCACGGCCCAGCGGACACGCGCTTTTTCGACCCGCCATTCGCCGCCGGCGCCGTGCATCTCGTCCTTGCCTCGATAGTGATCCTCGGACTTGATGAAATAGGGCAGCACGTCGTCCCAGCCCCAGCCCGCGCAACCGAGCTGCCGCCAGAGATCGTAGTCGCGCGCCTGGCCACGCATGTAGATCATGCCGTTGATGGAGGAGCTGCCGCCGAGCACCTTGCCGCGCGGATAGTTCAGCGACCGGCCGTTCAGGCCCGCTTCCGCCGACGTGGTGAAACACCAATCGGTGCGGGGATTGTTGATGCAATAGAGATAGCCGACCGGGATATGGATCCAGTGGTAGTTGTCGTTGCCGCCCGCTTCCAAGAGCAGCACTCTGCTGTTGCGGTCAGCCGAGAGCCGGTTGGCAAGCACGCAACCGGCACTGCCGGCGCCGATGATGATGTAGTCGAAGCGATCCATTCCAAAAACTCTGTCGTCCCCTCTCCCCGCGCGCGCGGAGAGGGGTGGGGTGATGGGCGAGCAGGTCCGGCAAATTCCGTGTTCACCGGCAATTTATGCAGGCCCCTCATCCGCCCTTCGGGCACCTTCTCCCCGCCCCTTCGACAAGCTCAGGACAGGGAGAAGGAAGATGGATAGTCACCGCCGATATTCAAAACCCAGTTTCCGTCCGAGCCGCGAGGCATAGAATTCACCGACGATGCCGCGGCGGAAGAGCAGGACGCAAACCATGAAGACGATGCCGGTGATGATGGTGACCGGGAATTCCGAGGTCGCGAGATAATTCTCCAGCGTCGCCACCAACCCCGCTCCGAAAATCGGACCGATCAGCGTGCCGATCCCGCCGAGCAGGGTCATGAGGATGACTTCGCCGGACATCTGCCAAGCGACATCGGTCAGCGTCGCGAACTGAAAGACCAACGCCTTGACCGCTCCGGCGAGCCCCGCCAGCGCCGCCGACATGACGAAGGCGCCGAGCTTGTAATGTGCGACGGAATAGCCGAGCGAGATCGCCCGCTGCTCGTTCTCGCGGATCGATTTCAGGATCATGCCGAAAGGTGAATTGATGAAGCGCCAGGTGATCAGAACGCCGATCAGAAACACTGCGAGAACGAAGTAATACATGTTGAAGGCGTTGCTGAGATCGAGGACACCGAGGAGGTAGCCGCGCGGCACCGACTGAATGCCGTCCTCGCCCTGAGTGAACTTGGCCTGCAAGCAGAAGAAATAGAACATGTAGGACAGCGCCAGCGTGATCATGGCGAAATAGATGCCCTGCCGCCGGATGGCGACGAAGCCCATGACGAGACCGAGCAGGGACGCACCGGCAACGCCGATCAAGATGCCGAGCTCAGGCGGGACACCCCATTCCTTCACCGCATAGGCTGTGAAATAGGCCGCACCGCCGAAGAAGGTGGCGTGACCGAAGGACAGCAGGCCGGCATAGCCGAGCAGCAGATTGAAGGCGCAGGCGAAAAGCGCAAAGCAGAGCACCTTCATGACGAAAATCGGGTAGATGAAGAATGGCGCCCAGATCAATCCGACGAGGCCGAGAACCAGCAGCAGCTTCTGTACCGATAAAGCCGGCCGTGACGTGGATTTCAATGTGGTTACTCCAGCCATATCACGCATCCCGACCGAAGAGGCCCGCGGGCCTGAGGAGCAGCACGATCGCCATGATCACGAAGACGACGATGTTGGAGGCTTCCGGATAGAAGACCTTGGTGAGACCCTCGGCAACCCCGAGCATATAGCCAGTAACGATCGCGCCCATGATCGAGCCCATGCCGCCGACGACGACCACCGCGAAGACGATGATGATCATGTTCGATCCCATCAGCGGCGACACCTGGTAGATCGGTGCGGCCAGCACGCCGGCAAAGGCGGCAAGCGCTACGCCGAAGCCGTAGGTAAGCGTCAGCAGCACCGGCACGTTGACGCCGAAAACCTGCACAAGCACGGAATTCTCGGTCGCTGCACGCAGATAGGCACCGAGCTTGGTCTTCTCGATCAGAAGCCAGGTCCCGATGCAAACGATCAGCGAGGCGATGACCACCCAGCCGCGATAGACGGGCAGGAACATGAAGCCGATATTTTTCGCGCCCGCCAATTCCGTCGGAACGGCATAGGGCTGGCCGGAGGAGCCGTAGAGATAGCGGAAGGTTCCCTCGATGGTCAGCGCCATGCCGAAAGTGAAGAGCAACCCGTAAAGCGGATCGATCTTGTAGAGCTGGCGCAGGCAGAGCCGCTCGACCAGCGCTCCGAACAGGCCGACGATCAGTGGTGCCAGAATGAGGGCCGGCCAGTAGCCGATACCGGCATAGGCGAGCAGCAGATAGGCCGTGAAAGCCCCAAGCATATAGAGCGCGCCATGGGCGAAATTGATGACCCGCAGCATGCCGAAGATGATCGCGAGACCAAGGCTTAAGAGCGCATAGAAGGAGCCGTTGATGAGGCCGATCAGCAATTGACCGAGAAGGGCCTGGGCAGGGATGCCGAATATCGTCGTCATGGCTCAGACCCCCAGGACCTTGTGCAGCATATCCATGCGCTGCTGCAATTCGCCGACCGGAAATTCCGAGACCATCTGGCCGTGATCCATCAGATAGAAGCGATCGGCGATGCGGCTGGCGAAACGGAAATTCTGCTCGACAAGCAATATGGTCATGCCGCGGCCTTTCAGCTTCTGCAGGACTTCGCCGATGCGCTGGACGATGACGGGGGCAAGGCCCTCGGTCGGCTCGTCGAGCAGCAGCATGCGAACGCCGGTGCGCAGAATGCGGGCCATGGCGAGCATCTGCTGCTCACCACCCGAGAGCCTGGTGCCGACGCTGTTGCGCCGCTCATGCAGATTGGGAAACAGCTCAAAGATCTCGTCGAGCGTCATGCCGCCAGGGGCGACGACCGGCGGCAGCATCAGGTTTTCATAAACGCTGAGCGTCGAGAAGATACCGCGCTCTTCCGGCACGAAACCGATGCCATGGCGCGCCGTCTTGTGCAGCGGCACCTGCATCATGTCCGTGCCGGCAAAGGCGATCCTGCCCTTGCGGGCGCGGACGATGCCGACGATCGTGCGCAGCGTCGTCGTCTTGCCGACGCCGTTGCGGCCGAGGATGGTGATGGTTTCCCCTTCGCTCAGATGCATGTCGACGCCATGCAGGATATGGCTTTCGCCATACCAGGCATTAAGGCCCTGAACTTCCAGAAGCGGCGCCATCGTCAAGCCTCCTCAGTGCCCATATAGGCTTCCCGGACGCGCGGGTCGCGGCTCACGGTAGCATAGTCGCCCTGAGCCAGGATCTCGCCGCGCTGCAGGACTGTGACATGATGGCAAATATCGGCAACGACGGAGAGATTGTGTTCCACCATGAGCACAGCCCTGTCGCGCGCAACGTCGCGGATGATGGCGGAGACCGTGTTCACATCCTCCAGCCCCATGCCGGCCATCGGCTCGTCAAGCAGCAGCACCTTCGGATCGAGCGCAAGCGTCGTCGCGATCTCCAGAACGCGCTTGCGGCCATAGGAAAGATCGGCAGCGACAGCGTTGCGTTCCTTCGAGAGACCCACGGAGGCAATAAGCTGTTCGGCACGGGCATTGAGGCTGTCGAGTGACGACAGCGACCGCCAGAACTGGTGCGCAAGGTTGTTTGGCCGCTGCAGGGCGACACGGACATTGTCCAGCACTGTCAGATGCGGGAAGACGGCCGAAATCTGGAAGGAGCGCACGAGGCCCATGCGCGCAACCTTGTCGGGTCGTGTCCGCGTGATATCGGTGCCGAGCAGCGTGATCGTGCCATGCGTCGGCTGCAGAAACTTGGTGAGCAGGTTGAACACCGTCGTCTTGCCGGCGCCGTTCGGGCCGATCAGCGCGTGAACGCGGGCGTGATGCACGTCGAGATCGACATTCTTGACGGCGGTGAAGCCGCCAAAATCCCGGCGCAACCCCCGGGCGGACAAGACCACCCGGGGCGCTTCATGCGGATGTGTCGCTGACATCGTCATAGGCCGGTCGCAGCCCTATTGCTTGACGAGGTCGCAGCCGCTCTTGGCCGGATCAATATAGGCTTCCTTGCCAGGGATCGTCGCCAGCACGTTGAAGTAATCCCACGGCTCCTTGCTCTCCTCGGGCTTCTTGACCTGAAGCAGATACATGTCGTGGATCATGCGGCCGTTGGCGCCGACCGCGCCGCCACGACCGAAGAAGTCGTCGACGGGCATTTCATGCAGTTCCTTGGCCACGGCATCGGTATCATCCGTGCCGGCCTTCTGGACTGCCTTCAAATATTGCATCACGGCGGAATAGGTGCCGGCATGGACCATATTCGGCATTTTGCCGGTGCGGGCAAAGAAGCGCTTGCCGAATTCGCGGCTCTTGT
This sequence comes from Rhizobium sp. BR 315, assembly GCF_050577975.1. Taxonomy (NCBI): domain Bacteria; kingdom Pseudomonadati; phylum Pseudomonadota; class Alphaproteobacteria; order Hyphomicrobiales; family Rhizobiaceae; genus Rhizobium; species Rhizobium sp. BR 315. The sequence goes on from NZ_JARWKZ010000023.1 coordinate 47,082, forward strand.
CGTCGAGGTTCCAGTAGTAGCCTTCCGTCAAGGTCAGGCCTTGTGCCGCCTTCAAGCCGAGACCATGAACTTCGGCGAGCGTGAAGAGCAGCGCCGCCAGATGCTGGCCACTCTGGCTGATGCCGAATTCAGAAGCCTGCTTGATGGCATTCGCGGTATCGAGACCGGCATTGGCAAGGCCGATGACCTTGGCGCCTGACGATTGTGCCTGCAACAGGAAGGACGAGAAGTCGTTCGACGACAACGGATGGCGGACGGAACCCAAGATCTTGCCGCCGTTCGCCTTAACGAAATCGCTCGTCTGCTGCTCCAGCGAGTAGCCGAATGCATAATCTGCAGTCAGGAAGAACCAGGTGTCGCCACCCTGCTTGACCAGCGCGCCGCCGGTGCCGACGGCAAGAGCATGCGTGTCATAGGCCCAGTGGAAGCCATAGGGCGAGCATTGCTTGCCGGTGAGATCCGTCGTGGCGGCACCGGTGACGATATCGATCTTCTTCTTTTCCTTGCCGACGGCCTGCACGGCGAGCGCGACCGAGGAGGTCGTCAGCTCCATGATCGCATCGACCTTGTCCTGATCATACCATTGGCGGGCGATGTTGGAGGCGATATCGGGCTTGTTCTGGTGATCGGCATTGACGATCTCGATCGGCACGCCCAGAACCTTGCCGCCGAAATCCTCCGCGGCCATCTTGGCGGCTTCCACCGACGACTTGCCACCGAAGTCGGCGTATACGCCGGATTGGTCATTCAGGATGCCGATCTTCACGACACCATCCGAAGCGCCGGCGGCAAAAGCCGAGGTACTCGCTGCAAGCAGAAATGCCAGGGATGCAATAAGACTCTTTCGCATATCCTCTCCTCCCAGAGATTTGGCAAAAATGAATCTGTTCAAAATTGGCCAGTCGCTTTCCTCAAAACGACTTTTCCCGACGGCAAGATCACGGAATTCGCGCGTTGACGCAAGTCGTGATTGAAACTAATTCCAAACAGTGTCTGTTCATTTTTGAACAGCAGGGAGAGATATGAAGCACGCGCCGCATTTTACCTGGGACGACCTGCAGTTCTTTCTCGCAGTGGCGCGGACGGGGCAGCTCTCGACCGCTGCCCGGCAGCTGCGCACCAGTCACGCCACCGTTTCACGCCGCATCGACCGACTAGAATTCGCCTTGAAAGTCAAGCTCTTCGAACGCAATCCGCGCGGCTATATGCTGACGGCCATGGGCCAGCGTTTCATCGACACGGCCGAGCGCATGGAGCAGGAAACTGAGCGTCTTCGCGCGGATCTTTCGGCCGGATCGGCGGCGCAGCGCGGCGTGGTACGCATCAGCGCGCCGGAGGGTTTTTCCAATTTCTTCTTCACGGGCGTGCTGCCGGAGTTCACCGCCAAGCATCCGAACATTTCGCTGGAGCTGATTACGATCCAGCAGATCATGTCGCTCTCGCGCAAGGAGGCGGATATCGTCGTCGTGCTCGACCCGCCGAAGGCCGGCCCCTACTTCACCGAGAAGCTCACCGACTATCATCTGCAGGTCTACGGATCGCTGGACTATCTCGCCCGCCATCCGCCGATCGAAAGCCGCGACGGCCTGCCTGACTTCGCCTTCATCGGCTACATTGAGGATATGATCTTTGCGCCGGGCCTCGATTATCTCGGCGACGTCCACCCCCGCATCAAACCGCAATTTCAGAGCTCGAGCATCTTTGCACAGCTGACGGCGGCAAAGAGCGGCCTGGGGCTGTGCGTGCTGCCATTTTTCATTGCCGGCAAGCATCCGGATCTGCAGGTCGTGCTGCCGCAGGAGGTGGATCTCAGGCGCCATTACTGGATCACATGCCATCGCGACCTGCGCCAGTCGCCGCGTGTACGCACGGTCATCGATTTCCTGATGGAGGCCGTACGCCTGAATGCGCCGGCCTTTCTCGGACCCTGGAGAGCGACCGACGGCTGACGACTATCAGAAGCTTGGGGCCGCGAAGACCTTCTGCAGCCCGCTGGCATCGAATCCGGAGCGCTGGGCAAGACGGAGTTCCCAATCCAGCGACGAGCGCACGATCGTTTCGAGGCTGTTGTATTTCGGCGACCAGCCCAACTCGCGATGTGCCACCGTTGCGTCGGCAACGACGCTGGCGGCATCGCCAGGCCGGCGCGGCGCGATATGGATGCGGAAGGCGCGACCATGCACACGCATGACCATATTGAGCACGTCGAGCACTGAATAGCCTGCACCGTAGCCGCAATTGGCGACCAGCGACCGGCCGCCGCTACGCAGATGCCGCAACGCCAGGAGATGCGCTTCGGCGAGATCGCTGACGTGAATATAGTCGCGAACGCCCGTTCCATCATGCGTCTGATAATCCGTGCCGTAGATATCCACCTGACGGCGACGACCGAGCGCCGCCTCGCAGGCAACCTTGACGAGATGGGTGGCACTCTCGCTCGATTGACCGGTTCGCCCTTCCGGATCGGCGCCGGCGACATTGAAGTAGCGCAATGCCACATAGCCGAAATCATAGGCCGCAGCAGCATCGCGAAGCATCAGCTCCGACATGAGCTTGGATTGGCCATAGGGAGATTCCGGCCGGAGCAACACGCTTTCGCTGACCGGCTGATCCGCCGGCTGCGGACCATAGACGGCAGCGGTGGAGGAGAAGACGAAATGACGGATTCCGGCTTTGATGGCGGCGCTCATCAGGATGCGGGTCTTGCCGGTATTGTTTTCGTAATAGGAGAGAGGATCTTCGATCGACGTCGGGACGACGGCCGAGCCGGCAAAATGGATGATGGCATCGATATCGTTTTCGGCGAAGATCGTCTGCAACAGCGCTTCATCGGCGATATCGCCGAGATGGAAACGGGCGGCGGGCGGAACCGCCCAGCGAAAACCAGTGGACAGGCGATCGATGACCACCACGTCCTCGCCCGCGTCCAGCAACTTCCAGACCATATGGCTGCCGATATAGCCGGCTCCGCCCGTCACCAACACCGTCATTCTTCGCGTCCCCGCCAAGTCTTGTCGGCGATATATGGCGCTGCGCCTCTTGCCAATTTGATTAAAAGCGGGCGGCAGCGCGGGGAAGATTGAGGGAATGGTTAGCGGGGGCTTTCGCGGTTTGATTGGATTTTATTGATCGGAGCTTCGGCACGCTGCGGAGAGTGTGCGGACCATCCAAATCGAAAGCTGCGAGCCGCAGCATATGGCGGCCGCCCCTACAAACTCAAAATATACCGGCTCAAACGTTCGGCCGCATCGGCGATCTTTGCCGGATCGCGCAGGAAGCAAGCGCGCATGAAAAGCTCGCCGCCCTGCCCGAAGGCGGTTCCAGGCGCCAGGCCGACACCGGTTTTGTCGACGATGTCGAGCGCGGCCCCGCGGCTATCGGTGACGCCATCGATCTTAAGGAACGAATAGAGCGCGCCATCCGGCTTCAGCGTGTGCACGCGATTGGTCGCAATCAGCGCGTCGCAAAGAATGTCACGGGAGCGGGTCGCCTTGGCGATGTTGGAACGGACGAAGTCATCACCTTCGTCCAGGGCGGCGACCGCGCCCCGCTGCATGAACTGCGCGACGCCGGAGGTCGAATATTGCACGAGATTCTCGATCACCTGCCCGAGTTCTGTGGGTGCGACGATCCAGCCGACACGCCAGCCGGTCATCGACCAGTTTTTCGAGAAGGAGTTGACGAAGAGGATCTTGTCGTCGGCATCCTTGATGTCCAGGAAACTCGGCGCGCGACCGCCGGCATAATAGTATAGCGCGTAGATCTCGTCGGCCATGATCCAGAGGCCGTGCTTGCGCGCCAGCGCCAGAATATCCCGGAGATCCTGATGGGTTGCCGTCCAGCCGGTCGGATTGGAGGGAGTGTTGATGAAGAGACCCTTGGTCTTCGGCGTAATCGCCGCCTCCAGGCGCCCGAGATCGAGCGACCATTTGCCGTTTTCGAACTGCAGCGGCACGCCGACCGAGCGCGCACCGGCGATCTCGAGAGCGGCGGCGATATTCGGCCAGGCCGGCGTCAGGTAAACCATTTCGTCGCCCGGCGAGGTGATCGCCTGCACGGAAAGCTGGATCGCCTGCATGCCGGAGCCGACGACATAGAAATTCTCCATCGGCAGCGAGGTGCCGAAGTGCCGGCCATAATAATCGGCAAGCGCCTGGCGCAGCTCCGGAATGCCGCGCTGCCAGGTATAGAAGGTCTCGCCGGCGTTGAGCGAGGCCATGGCGGCACGGTTGATGAAATCAGGCGTCGGCAGATCGCCCTCGCCGACCCAGAGCGGCAGCAGGCCATCGCGGCCGCGGGCATAATTGACCACTTCAACGATCCCGCTTTCGGGTGCTGCGAGCGCGCGCGGGCTGAGGCTGTTCAGTATCGACATGCATGATCTCCGGTTTCTGCCTTCATAAAGCAGAGCGCCGGACAAATCCCATGACTTTGCCTTAGCAACCGATCGATTTTCGTGATGAATAAAGCCTCGACCCCTGCGGGATCGAGGCTTTCAGAGAGATTGAACGCGGTGTGTCAGCGCTTCGCGAGAAGATCGCGGATTTCCGTCAGCAGCTGGACGTCGGCCGGCGGCGGCGCTGCTTCGGCAACCTTCTCTTCCTTGCGCTCGACCTGGGCGCGCAGCGTGTTCACGCCCTTGACCATGAGGAAGATGATCCAGGCGAGGATCAGGAAGTTGATGAGGACAGTGATGAAGTTGCCGTAGGCGAGAACGGCACCCTGAGCGCGGGCGGCGGCAAGCGTCGGCGCATTGACGCCCGAGGAAAGGCCGATGAAGTAGTTCGAAAAATCGAAGCCGCCGAAAATCCTACCGACGATCGGCATGATGATATCGTCAACCAGCGATTTCACGATGCCGCCGAAAGCGCCGCCGATGATCACGCCGACCGCGAGATCCATGACATTGCCGCGGGCGATAAATGCCTTGAATTCATTAAGCATTGAGCAGTCCCCTTCGCGTTGCCGTTGAATTCACTGGCGATGATTAGCACCATCTTTTTCCTTATTTTTCAACAGCGAATTGGCATAGGGCTCTGCTAGAGCGCGCATATCCCAAGATAAATCCATAGGTTAGACAATTTAACCATGCACTTCCGGGTTTACCTGTTCGTCAGTTGCGCGCAATCCGGCGGAAGCTGACGAGCCCACCCTTGGAGAGCTTCTGGGCGGCTCATCGGGCATAAGCGACCAAGATTTAAGCGTTAGACTTTCGCATGACCCTTGCGACAAGCTCGCGAGCATAGCCCGCGTCGAAAGCCTGATCAAAGAGGATGCGGTATATGATCGGCGAGATGAGGTGATCCATCAGCTCTCCCAGGCTCGGGAAGGGCTCGCCATTTTCCCTGGCGCGCGCGATCAAGACGCAAAGCTGTTGCTGCGTGTAGCCGCTGCATTTTTCCGCATTTGCGCCGTCGATGGTTGCTAGAACATCACGAAGCATCTGCCGTCCGACGCCGGAGGCCATTTCGTCGGCATATTGCTCGACCCAGGCCTCCAGGTCCTCGCGGGCACTGCCGATCCTGGCCGGCTCGCCTTCCGGCTGCAGGCGCGAGGCGGCGACGTCGGCCAGAAGCTCTTGAAGATCGCCCCAGCGGCGATAAATGGTTGATGGTGTGACATTGGCGCGCTGGGCAATGAGCGGGATCGTCACATCGGCGCGATCCATCTTTGATAGCATTTCGCGGACGGATTGATGCACGGCCGCCTGTACTCTGGCACTGCGCCCGCCGGGGCGGGGATTTTCTCTGTGGCCCATAAGTCTGCCAATCTTTCCCTTTTGCCGTCAGCGAACAGGTGCGCGCCATTCACTAACGCAAATTATTTGCTTTTGTGCGCCGGGCATCCTATATCCGCCTAACGCAATCTTTTAGCTTTAAGCCAGGATATAGTCGATGCCCACGATCGAATCCACTTCCAGCTTGCCAATTTCTCCGGCCAGACGCTTTGCGCCACTGTTCTACGCCGCAACCAGCGCCCTGTTCTTCGCCGCCTCTTCCGCGCCGACGCCGCTCTACCGTCTCTATCAGCAGGCCTTCGCCTTCTCGCCGGTGCTGATCACGGTGATCTTCGCCGTCTATGCCTTTGCGCTCCTCGCCGCCTTGCTCATCGTCGGTTCCATCTCTGACCATCTCGGCCGCCGCCCGGTGATCTTCGCTTCGATCCTCCTCAATATGGTGGCGATGGCGCTGTTTTTAATGGCCGAGGGGCCGAATTGGCTGATTGCCGCACGCATCGTCCAGGGCCTGGCAACGGGCGCCGCGGCAAGCTCCATCGGAGCTGCGCTCATCGACCTCGACCCGATCAAGGGTTCGATCACCAACAGCCTTGCACCGCTTGCGGGCATGGCGATCGGCGCGCTCGGCACGAGCCTGCTGGTCCAGTTTGCGCCGGCGCCGACCCTGCTTGTCTATTTCGTCACGCTCGCCTTGCTCGTCCTGCAGGCTGTCCTGCTCTGGCTGGTGCCGGAAACGACTGAGCGTCGTGCCGGGTTGCTTGCGTCGTTGAAGCCGGAAGTGGCCGTGCCGCCGCAGGTGCGTCGGACATTGCTGGCGGTAACGCCGATCAACGTCGCCGTCTGGGCGCTTGGCGGCTTCTATCTGTCGCTGGTTCCCTCACTCGTGAGCGTTACCACAGGCAGCACGGCGCCGCTCGTCGGTGGCTCCGTGGTCGCGGCCCTGACAATCAGCGGAGCAAGCGCGGTGTTTCTGTTGCGTAAGAGATCCGCGCAGACCGCAATGACATTGGGCATATCGAGCATGACACTCGGGGTGCTGACGGTCGTTGCCGGCGTGCATGCGGCTGAGGTGTCGATCCTTGCGGTGGGAACGGTGATCGCCGGCGCGGGCTTCGGGGCGACTTTCCTCGGCACGGTACGCAGCATCATGCCGCTGGCAAAACCGGACGAGCGCGCCGGGCTGCTTTCGGCCTTCTACATTCAGAGCTATCTCGCCTTCAGCCTGCCGGCCATCTTGGCAGGCTTCCTGGCCAGAGCGCTCGGATTTGCCGAGGCCGCCGATATCTATGCTGCAGCCATCATTCTGCTCGTCGGCTGGGGCGTACTTGCACTGCGCGCCGGCCGGGAAAAGCCCTTAAGCATTGCGTAAGAATATGCTTACGGTTTGAGACCAAGCTCGGCAAGGCCGCTGCCGTCCATCGCAAACGGCACCGACGTGTGCTCATGAACGATCGTCCAGACTCCGGCCTCCTTTCTGAGGCCGAGCGTTTGGCGAAACCATAGATCGACCTCGAAGCCATCTGATTTCTTACCGGTCATCTGCACGAGGCCGGTCCAGAAGGCGACATCACCACCGACAGTCAGCCTGACATCGACGGCATCGCCGCCGATCGGCCCTTCCCACGTCGAAAACCAGCCTTCCAGACCCTTTTCGCCTTTGCCCTTGTGCACCAAAGGTGCCGCCAGAGTGAAACTGACGACATCGTCGCTCAGGTGCCGAACCACACCCGCTGCATCCTTGTTGCCAAGAGCGGAAGCCCAGCTTGCAAGCGTTGTGTTGATGGCCTCTGCCTCGTCGCGATTGCCGATGATCTCGATCATGTCATCCTCCTCGGTTTGATGAGCTCAAGCAGAAGACGAACGAAAAGGGCCGCTCCCGACAGGAGCGGCCCATTATTTGTCGTGATGGATGACTGCTTGTCTCAAGCGGCCTTTTCGACACGGTAGGGATCGAAGCGTCCGTAGAAAGTCTCGCCTTTCGCGGCCATGTCCCTCAGCAGCGCCGTCGGCTTGAAATGCGGGCCATAGGATGCCGCAAGCTTTTCACAGAGATCGACAAAAGCCTTCACGCCCATGCCGTCGATGTAGGACAGCGCGCCGCCGGTGTAGGGGGCGAAACCGAAGCCGAGGATGGAGCCGACATCAGCCTCGCGCGGGTCAGTGACGATGCCCTCTTCCATGGTGCGGGCCGCCTCGAGCGCGATGGTGACGAGGAAGCGCTGCTTCAGCACGCCGACATCGACCTCATCGGCCTTCTTCTGCGGATAGAGATCCTTGAGGCCCGGCCAGAGTGACTTCTTGGCCGGCTTCGGCGGATAGTCGTAGAAGCCCTTGGAATTCTTCCGGCCCAAGCGACCCTCGCCTTCGACGAGACCGGTGACCAGCTGCATGTGACGCGGGTCGACCGCCTTCTCGCCGAGATCGGCAACAGTCGCCTTCAGGATCTTGTAGGAGAGATCGATGGCGACTTCGTCGTTGAGCGCCAGCGGTCCCACAGGCATACCGGCCATCTTGGCGGCATTCTCGATCATGACAGCGGGCACGCCTTCGATCAGCATGTCATAGGCTTCGTGGATATAGCGGAAAACGCAGCGATTGACGAAGAAGCCGCGCGTGTCGTTGACGACGATCGGAGTCTTCTTGATCGCGGCTACGTAGTCCAGCGCGACGGCGATGGCACGGTCACCCGTTTCCTTGCCGAGGATGACTTCGGTCAGCATCATCTTCTCGACCGGCGAGAAGAAGTGGACGCCGATGAAATCGACGGGGCGCTTCGAATTCTTCGCAAGGCCTGATATCGGCAGCGTCGATGTGTTGGAGGCAAAAATAGCGCCTGCCGGCAGCACGGCTTCGACGGCCTCGATGACGGCTTTCTTGACCTCGCGATCTTCGAACACGGCTTCGATGACGAGATCGGCATCCTTGAGATCGGCATAATCGGCCGAAGGCGTGATGCGGGAGAGCAGAGCGGCACCTTCTTCCTGCGTCAACCTTCCCTTACCGATCGAATCCTTTACCAGCCCCTCGCCGACGCCCTTGCCCTTGGCCGCGGCTTCGATGTCGCGATCGATGAGCGTGACGGGGATGCCCGCAGCTGCCGTGACATAGGCGATGGACGCGCCCATGAAGCCGGCGCCGACGATGCCGACCTTCTTCAGCTCCGTCTTCGGCTGGCCTGCCGGGCGGCGGGCGCCCTTGCCGAGTTCCTGCATGGAGATGAACAGCGAGCGGATCATCGAATAGGCTTCGGTGGTCTGCAGAACATGCGTGAAATAACGCTGCTCGATCTTCAGGCCGGTATCGAAGGGAACCTGCAGGCCTTCATAGACGCATTTGAGGATGGCAAGCGCCGCCGGATAATTGCCCGACGTCTCGCGGCGCAGGATGGCCGGTGCGGCCGGCCAGAGCTGGGCTGCGGCAGGCGTCCAGATGCCGCCGCCCGGTGCCTTGAAACCCTTTTCGTCCCAGGGAGCCACAGGCTTCAGGCCGTCCTTGATCATCTGCTTGGCGGCCGGGACCAGCTGGTCCGGCTCGACCACCTGATGCACGAGGTTCATCGCCTTGGCGCGTGCCGCCGTCAGCGACTGCCCCGTCGTCATCATCTGGAGGGCGGACTGAGCATCCGTCAGGCGCGAGACGCGCTGCGTGCCGCCGGCACCCGGGAAAAGGCCGACCTTGACCTCCGGCAGCGCGATCTTGACGCTCTTGGCGCTCGATGCGACACGGCCATGGCAGGCGAGCGACAGCTCGAAAGCGCCACCCATGCAGGTGCCGTTGATCGCAGAGACCCACGGCTTGCCGCAGGTTTCGAGCTTGCGGAAGAGGCCCGTCATACGCCCAACGAGATTGAAGAGCTTCTGCGCGGCAGCAGCCGGGTCTTTCGCCTTCTCATCCTGATAGAGCGAGAACATCGACTTGATCATCGACAGATCAGCGCCGCCGGAGAAGGAGGACTTGCCCGAGGTGAAGACCACGCCCTTGACGGCCGCATCGGCGACGGTCGCGTCGATGATGGCGCTCAGCTCATCCATCACCTCGGCGGTGAAGACGTTCATGGACTTGCCGGGCATGTCCCAGGTGACGAGTGCGATGCCGTCTGCGTCGGTCTCAACGGTGAAATTTGTGTAAGCCATTGTTTTCCCTCCTCAGACGCGTTCGATGATCGTGGCCGTGCCCATGCCGGCACCGATGCAGAGCGTCACCAGCGCGGTATTGAGGTCGCGGCGCTCCAGCTCGTCCAGCACTGTACCGAGGATCATCGCGCCGGTTGCGCCGAGCGGATGGCCCATGGCGATAGCGCCACCATTGACGTTGATCTTGTCATGCTCGATGTCGAAGGCCTGCATGTAGCGCAGCACGACGGCGGCGAAGGCTTCGTTGAGCTCGAATAGATCGATGTCTGCAAGCGTCAGGCCGCTGCGCTTCAAGAGCTTTTCGGTGACGTCCACCGGGCCGGTCAGCATCAGCGCCGGGTCGGAGCCGATATTGGCAAAGGCCCTGATGCGGCCGCGCGGCTTCAGACCCATGCTCTCGCCGCCAGCCTTGGAACCGAGCAGCACGGCGGCAGCGCCGTCGACGATGCCGGAGGAATTGCCGGCATGATGCACGTAGTTGATGCGTTCCACTTCCGGGTGCGCCTGAATGCCGACGGCTTCGAAGCCGCCCATCTCGCCGGGCAGCTGAAACGAGGGATTGAGCGAAGCCAACGCCTGCATGTCAGTGCCGGGGCGCATGTGCTCGTCGCGATCGAGAATGGTCAGGCCGTTGATATCCTTCACCGGAATGACGGAATTCTTGAAATAGCCCTTCTCCCAGGCATGAGCTGCGCGCTTCTGGCTTTCAACGGCATAGGCATCGACATCATCGCGCGAGAAGCCGTATTTGGTGGCAATGAGATCGGCCGAGACGCCCTGCGGCATGAAATAGGCCGGGAAATTGACGGAGGGGTCCATGAACCAGGCACCGCCGGACATGCCGAGACCGACGCGCGACATGCTTTCGACGCCGCCGGCGATGACGATGTCATCAGCACCCTGCGCGATCTTGGCCGCACCGAAATTCACGGCATCGAGACCGGAGGCGCAGAAGCGCGAGATCTGCATGCCGGGCGCCTTGGTGGAATAACCGGCTTCGAAAGCGGCACCCCTCGGGATGACGGCGCCGGCTTCCATGACCGGATCGACGCAGCCCATGATGATGTCGTCAACGGTTTCGGTGTCGAGGCCGTTGCGGTCGCGGAGTGCTTCCAGCGCCTTGGCCGCAAGTCGCACGGACGGCACCTCGTGCAGCGATCCATCCTTCTTGCCGCGCCCGCGCGGCGTGCGCACATGGTCGTAAATGAAAACCTCGGTCATGTCTCATCTCCCTGCAGCGGCAAGCGCCGCCCTGCTCAAAAGGCTTCCGCAGCCAGTTCCATCATCGTGTCGGCGCCGGCTTCGATGCGGGCCTTGCGCAATGCCGTTTCCGGCATGATGCGCTCCATATAGAACCGCGCCGTGACAAGCTTGTTCTTCAGATAATCCTCGCGCGCGCCGTCGCCGCCCGCAAGGCCTGTCTGCGCCGCCTTCGCCATCTTCGCCCACATATAGCCGAGGACGACGAGACCGAAGAGGTGCATGTAGTCGGTCGAGCCGGCACCCGCATTGTCGGGCTTGGCCATGGCGTTCTGCATGAACCACATGGTTGAGGCCTGCACATCGTTCAAGCCCTTCTTCAGATGCTTGGTGAAGAAGGCCATCTGCTCGTCGTTGCGGTTCTCCTCGCAGAAATCGCCGATCTCCTTGAACAGAGCCATGACGGCGCGGCCGCCGTTCAGCGCCAGCTTGCGACCGACGAGATCGAGCGCCTGGATGCCGTTGGCGCCCTCATAGATCATGGAGATGCGGGCATCGCGGACATACTGGCTCATGCCATGCTCTTCGATATAGCCGTGACCGCCGAAGACCTGCTGCGCCATGACGGCATGTTCGAAGCCCTTATCGGTCATGACGCCCTTGAGAATCGGCGTTGCCAGACCAAGGATATCGTCGGCTGCCTGGCGGTCCTTCTCGTCCGGGGAGCGATGGGCGATATCCGACTTCAGCGCCGTCCACAGCAGGAAGGCACGGCCGGCTTCGTTGAAGGCGCGAATGGTCATCAGCGAGCGGCGGATATCGGGATGGACGATGATCGGATCAGCCTTTTTGTCCGGCGCCTTGGGGCCGGAGAGCGAGCGGCCCTGGATGCGCTCGCGGGCGTAGTTTGCTGCGTTCTGATAGGCGATCTCGGCAATAGAGAGACCCTGCAGGCCGACGCCGAGGCGCGCCTCGTTCATCATGACGAACATGGCGTTGAGGCCCTTGTTCTCGGCGCCGATCAGGAAGCCGGTGGCCTCGTCATAGTTCATCACGCAGGTCGCGTTGCCGTGAATGCCCATCTTGTGCTCGATCGCACCGCAGGAGACCGGGTTGCGCGCGCCAAGCGAGCCATCTTCCCTGACGAGGAACTTCGGCACGATGAACAGCGAGATGCCCTTGGTGCCTTCAGGCGCACCTTCGATGCGGGCAAGGACGAGATGGACAATATTATCCGTCATGTCGTGTTCGCCGGCGGAAATAAAGATCTTCTGGCCGGAAATCTTGTAGCTGCCATCGGCTTGCGGCACGGCCTTGGCGCGCAGCAGGCCAAGATCGGTGCCGCAATGCGGCTCGGTGAGGTTCATGGTGCCGGACCAGATGCCCTCGACCATCTTCGGCAGATAGGTCTGCTTCTGCGCGTCGGTACCATGCACGAGGATGGCGGCGATCGCGCCCTGCGTCAGGCCCGGATACATCATCAGCGACATATTGGCGGCAGAGGTATACTCGCCGACGGCGCAGTGCAGCACATAGGGAAGCCCCTGCCCGCCGAATTCCTCCGGCACCGCCAGACCCAGCCAGCCGCCTTCGCGATAGGCGCGATAGGCTTCCTTGAAGCCCTTCGGCGTCGAGACGGTGCCGTCGTCGTGGCGCACGCAACCTTCCTGATCGCCCGAATAATTGAGCGGGAAGAGCACTTCTTCCGACAACTTGGCCGCCTCGCCGACGATCGCCTCGATCATGTCGGGCGTGGCGTCCGCGTAGCCGGGCAGGTTGTTGTAGCGCTCCACCCCGAGCACATCGTTCAGGACGAAGAGCGTATCGTTCACGGGGGCCTTGTAGACTGGCATCTTTCGAATTCCTCCAATTCGCCGCCGGACCTCAGATTCCGGTCACTGCGGTTACTCTTACAAAATATTGACGTTTGCGTAAACGTCAAATTTGTATCGCACCGAATTTTTGGCGAAGCGATGGAACGGCGCTTCGATCGGCACGAACGGAACGCAGCGTTTCCAAAGACCTTCCGGGGTTTGCCCCATAAGAATATCGGGGCATCCGACAGCAGAACCGAAATAAAAGGTTAAGACTTCCGATAAACTTAACGAGTTGTTTACCACGTTTCGTAAATTGTACGAGTTGAGCAGCGGTGCTTCGCGTTTCTTCAACTTATCCTTTGATGACGCGCTGTCTTTGCGGCTCTGTTTAAGGAAAGCCAATACATTTATCCCTTTCCGAACGGCGGGATCCGGGCAGCGCGGCAATGTCGCAACGTCTTTCTTCCGTCAACATGGTGACCTGGGTGGTCATAGTTCGAGGCGAGCAAAAGATATGAGCGGATCGCGATCAAATCCTACCAGCACGGGCGACTGGACGTCGCTGGATGCTCTGAGCCGCACAATCGAGGGGCTGGAAGCGCGCATCGAGGGATTGATGGGCACCGCCGCCTCGCGCGATACGCACCAGCGCGTCGCTGCCGGCTATGGTGCCGTTCCCGAGCGCACTGCTCCGCCGGAGCGCATGCCGCCGCGCCCCGAACGCGAATACCCAGCCAGCCGGCCCTATGAGCGTCCGCTGCGCTCCGAGCGCCAGGAGAACGACGTCCGCCCCGATCCGCTTGCAGAAATCCGCCAACGCCAGCGCGCGCTCGAGGCAAACCGCGAGCGGCTGCTTTCCCGCCGCGAAGAAATCCCGCAGTCCGAACCGCAGCCGGTTCGTCGTCCGCTCGATCCCTATAGCCAGCGCCAGCCGCAACGGCCGACCGCTGAAAATTCCGTCGACATCGCTCAGGCGCTCGTCAATCTTCGCCAGGATCTGAAGCGCGATATCGCCGACAGCGTGACCCGCGAAGTGAACTCGCTGCGCGCCGAAATTCGCGATATCCGCGAGAACACGAACGACAGGCATTTCGCAGCCGACGTTCGCGAGGATATGGCGCGGCTTGCCGACAGCATCAATCAGCTTACCGGGCAGCCTGAGACGGCCGGCCTGAAGGCCGAGTTCGACGAGCTGCGCTCGCTGATGGATGGCCTTGCCCGCGAGGAGTCCCTCCACCATGTCGGGCGCCAGGTGAAGGCGATCGACACCACCGGCCTGCAGGACGAGCTCGTTTCGCTCGCCTATCGCCTCGACGATATCAAGCAGCACCTCGGCGGCATGAATGACAGCCCCGCGGTGCATGCGCTGGAAAACAAGCTGCTGACGATTGCGACCGCGATGGAAAGCCTCGGCTCCATGATGCAGCCGCAGGACCAGGCGATGCAGCGGCTCGAAGGACGACTCAGCGGTCTTGCCGACCAGATCGACGTGATGAGCCGCGACGCGGCTCGACGCCAGCCTGCCGACGATCTCTCCGGCCGTCTCGAAGCGCTCTCCATGCGCATCGACGAGCTGGGCAGCGCCAAGGCCGTCGCCCGCCTCGAGGAGCGCCTGGACCAACTCTCGCATCTGATGGAGCGCTCGCAGAAGGCGGCGCCGCAGCCCGAACTCGTCACTTATCTTGCCGATATCTCCCACAAGATCGATGCGCTGGAACACGGTTCGGTCGGCAACGTCCTGGCGGACCGCCTGGACTACCTCGCCCGCCGCATCGACGAGATGGATTTCCATCCGCCCGTTCCGGCCGCAAGCCTTGACGACAGCGCCGCGCGCCGGCTGGAAGGCCGCCTCTCCGACATAGCGGCACGGCTGGAAGCCAGCACCGCAGCACCGCCGACGGATATGCAGGCGATGCGCAGCCTCGAAGAGCAGATCGCCCATCTGTCCACTCTGCTCACCAACGAGCCCCGCGCGGCGGCCGACCATTTTCCCGTCGATTTCGATCGGCGGATGGGCGCCATCGAAGACTATATGGCGACCAACGACGAATACATCATCGAGGCGGCACGCCATGCGGCGGAAACCGTCGTCGAGGCCTATTCGCGTGACGGCGGAATGGTCAGCGGGGTGCGGCCTGGCGACATGGCGGCACTGACGGCGCTCGCCGAAGACCTGCGCCATCTTGAAGATCTCAGCCGCGCCAGCGACGAGCGTACGCATCGCACCTTCGAGGCGCTGCACGACACGCTGCTGCAAATCGCTGACCGGCTCGACCACATGGAACATCGCCGGCCGGCACCGGCCATGCCCGCAGCGACCTTCAAAAGCGACGTCTTCGCGCAAGAAGATGCCCCGGCCATCAGGCCGCCGATGGCAGCGCCGCAGAAGGCAGGCCCGATCATCCGCACGGTTGCGCCCGCAGAGTCTGCCG
Source organism: Rhizobium sp. BR 315 (assembly GCF_050577975.1). Classification (NCBI taxonomy): domain Bacteria; kingdom Pseudomonadati; phylum Pseudomonadota; class Alphaproteobacteria; order Hyphomicrobiales; family Rhizobiaceae; genus Rhizobium; species Rhizobium sp. BR 315. The sequence continues at coordinate 62,401 of NZ_JARWKZ010000023.1, forward strand.
CCGATTCCGAAACCGTTGTCGCGCAGGCAATCGATGCCAATACCAAGGCGGAAATCAAGGCTGCCGCCAAGAAGAGCGGTTCGAGGGCTGGCCTTCTCGCCAGCCTCGGCAAGCGTCTCTTCACGCCGGAAAAGGCCGAGCCGATCTTCCTGCCGGACCGCCCCGTGATCGAACAGGCGCCATCGATCGATCCCGCCGACATGATGCCGGCTGAAGAAGCCAACGAGCTGCTGGAGCCTGGCTCCGGCGCACCCGACATCAAGAGGATCCTGGAGCGAGTGCGCGCCAGCCAGACCTCCGCTCGCGGCGGCCGCCAGCCGACCGAGAACGAGCGCGCCGACTATATCGCAGCCGCCCGCCGCGCCGCACAGGCTGCGGCAGTAGAAGTCGATCAAGCGCAGCGCGGCACCGCACCATCCTCCAAGAAGGATGCAAAGACGGGCGGAGCATTTTCGCGCTTCCGCCGCCCGATCCTGCTCGCGATTGGCGCTGCGCTGCTGGCGATCATGGCTTTCCCGCTGGTCAACACTCTGACGCGCGGCCAGAAGGCGCCGCAGCCGGCGCAGATTTCGACCCAGGTTGCACCGGCAGACAGCGCCGCGACCAACAGTGTCGCCGCCACCGCCAACGCGGCCGGCAACAATCAGCTGCCCGGCGCGGGCCAGACCGCAACGCCGGCGGCCACCGCGACGAATGCGACAGAGGTTCAGCCCGCAGCGGCACCTGGCAATCCGACGCCTGCGCCAACCGACGACCACCCTGCAGCGGCGGCTCCGCTCGACGGCAATCAGGGCGCTACGGAAATTCCGGCGAGCAGCGAAGCTCCTGCACAGCAGACCGCAGCTATCGCCCCCACCGACAAAGTATCCCTCGCGGCTCCGGCAGCAGCAGATATCCAGGTGCCTGACGGCATCCAGCCGCCATCGCTCGCCGCCGCAGCCAAGTCGGGCGACCCCGTTGCGCTCTTCGAGATCGGCGCGCGCTACACCGATGGCCGCAATGTCGCGACGGATCTGAAGCAGGCGGCAAGCTGGTACCGGCTTTCGGCCGACAAGGGTTACGCGCCGGCACAGTACCGGCTTGCTAGCATGTACGAGAAGGGCAACGGCATCGACCGCAATCTCATCAAGGCCAAGGAAAATTACGAGCAGGCCGCCAATCAGGGCAACGCCAGCGCCATGCATAACCTCGCCGTCCTCTACGCCTCGGGCGCAGCCGGCCAACAGGATTACGACTCCGCTGCAAACTGGTTCACGCGCGCCGCCAATCTCGGCGTCTCCGACAGCCAGTTCAACCTTGCGATCCTCTACGCCCGTGGCAACGGCGTGAAGCAGGATCTGCAGGAGTCCTACAGGTGGTTTGCGATCGCCGCCAAGAGCGGCGACAAGGACGCCGCGCAGAAGCGCGACGAAGTCGCCAACGCCATGAAGCCGGCCGATCTCGAAGGTGCGCGCGCCAAGGTCGATCTCTGGAAGGCCCAGCCGGCCGATCCCAAGGCCAACGGCACGGACGTTCCCGATGAATGGACGACCGGCAAGGGCGTGAACACGGCTTCCATCGACATGAAGAAGGCCATCCGCAACATCCAGGCCATCCTCAACAAAAATGGCTTCGATGCCGGCGCACCTGATGGTGCGATGGGTGACAAGACAGTTGCGGCACTGAAGAGCTTTCAGAAATCCGTCGGCCTGCCGTCGGATGGACGGGTAACGGATCAGGTCGTCAAGGAGCTTCTGGCCCGCAACAAGTAGACCTTGCTGTTCCTTCGGAATTCAGAATAGCAGCACGCTGGCGTTACCACGGCGGCGTGCTTTTGTTTTGCGGAGGTTCGATGCGCGCAGCCGCAGGCCGCACGCACCCTTGCCCTTCCGGCATATCGCCGTCACAGAAAAGCGGAAAAAGCCGCGCTAGAGTGGCACGAGCAATTCTAAAACTGACGCCACGGAGCTTTTCCTAAGGCTCTGGCAATGATTGCAGATTAGAATTCGCCGCTTAAAAGGGGAAAATGGTTCAGGCTCCGATCATCGTGCCGGAATGCCTGCAAGTGGGAACAGCGCGTGACGATCTATCTGCCGATCGCAGAACTGTCGGTGAATATCCTCATCATTCTCGGCATGGGCGCAGCCGTAGGGTTCCTCTCCGGCATGTTCGGTGTCGGCGGTGGCTTCCTGATCACGCCGCTCCTCATCTTCTACAACATTCCCCCGGTCGTCGCTGTTGCCACCGGCTCCAACCAGGTTGTCGCCTCCTCGGTGTCGGGAGCGCTCACGCATTTTCGCCGCGGCTCGCTCGACCTGAAACTGGGCACGATCCTGCTTGCCGGCGGCCTGGCGGGCGCGACATTCGGCCTCTGGCTGTTCGTGCTGTTGCGCAGGCTCGGGCAGATCGACCTGATCATCTCCTTGATCTACGTGCTCTTGCTCGGCACCGTTGGAACGCTCATGCTCTGGGAAAGCGTGCGCGCCATGCGCCGGGCTGCGGGCAAGCTGCCGCCGGCGAGCGGCAAGCTGCGCCATCACAATTGGGTACAGCGCCTGCCGCTGAAGCTGCGCTTCAAGAAATCCAAGCTTTATCTCAGCGCCATTCCGGTCATCGGCCTCGGCTTCTTCGTTGGCATGCTGACGCCGATGGGTATCGGCGGCGGCTTCATCCTCGTGCCGGCCATGATCTATCTGCTGCGCGTTCCGACGAACGTCGTCGTCGGCACCTCGCTGTTTCAGGTCATTTTCGTGACGGCCTTCACCACGATCGTGCAGGCGGCCACCAATTATTCCGTCGATATTATCCTGGCTTTCCTGCTGATGGTGGCAGGCGTCGTTGGCGCTCAATATGGCGTTCGTGTCGGCCAGAAGCTGCGCGGCGAGCAGCTTCGCGCCCTGCTCGGTCTCCTCGTCCTTGCCGTTGGGCTTCGTCTGGCGATCGCTCTCGTGGTCACGCCGGCCGACGTCTATTCTATCGTCATGGAAGGGGTCAGCCGATGAAAGGTTTTGGGCTGCTCATTGCCGCGACCTTGCTGCTTGCGCCGATCGCCGCACAAGCGCAGGTGCTGCTCGATCAGCCGACAACCTCGACGACCGCGCGCGAGACGATGGAAATCGGCACATCGACCAGCGAGATCGCCATCACCTCGGACTTCACCGGCGCCGATCTGACAATTTTCGGCGCGCTTTCCAACACCGACCAGCTGCTTCTGGCGATCGGCCAATATGACATCGTCGTCGTGCTGGAGGGGCCACGCGAAAATGCGACGGTGCGCAAGAAGCAGCGTGTCTTCGGCATCTGGGTCAATACCCGCTCGATGACGTTCGAGCATGTGCCGCAGGCCTATTCGCTATCGAGCACGCGCGCCGTAGACAACATCACCGCGCCGCTGGAACTCAGCGACCGCGGCATCGGCGTCGACCATATACCCCTCACCCCGGTCGGCTTCGTCGGCAATGTCGGCGACGTCCCGGAGTTCCGGCAAGCCTTCCGGCGGCTGCAGGCATCAGGCGGGCTTTACGAAAGCGATCCGGCGGGCGTGCGCTTCGTCAGCTCCTCGCTTTTCAAGGCGACGCTCAGAATTCCTGCCGACGTGCCGAACGGCGTGCACACCGTTCGCGCCTATCTCTTCAAGAGCGGAAAGTTCATCGGCGAGAAGGCTTTGCCTTTGCGCGTCATCAAGACCGGCATAGAGCAGATGATCACGGATGCGGCGCATCAGCAGCCGATCGCCTATGGCGTATTTTCCGTGTTGCTGGCCCTGGCTACGGGATGGGGAGCCAGCTTCATGTTCCGGAAAAACTGATCAGCCGTTCTTCTTGCGATTGACGACTTCGAGATAGGCTTCGGTCAATCGACCGAGGACGGAGGGCGTGCCCGGCGGCAGCACCTTGCCGAGATGCTTGGCGCGCAGCTCCTCCATGAAATCCTCCCATAGGTTCGAGCCACCATTCTCCAGCAGTTCGGCCCGGATCGACAGTTCTTCCGATACCGCCAGATGCTTGCGGCCCCAAGCGCCCATATGGGCGAAGAGCGGCACGAGGTCGATCGCCATTTCGGTCAAGCTATAGACGGCCTTCTGCTTGTGAGTGGGATCGTCCGCGCGCGTCAGCAAGCCGCGCTCGACCAGCCGCTTCAGGCGGTCGGCAAGGATGTTGGAGGCGATCCCCTCCTCCGAATTTTGCAGCAGCTCGCGAAAGTGACGGCGATTGCCGAACATGATGTCTCTGATGACGATCAGGCTCCAGCGATCCCCGAGAATTTCCAGCGTCAGATTGATCGGGCAGCCGGAACGATGTGATGCGTCCATAATGATCTCCAAAAACTGCTTGCATTTTGCCATCGGTGTAGCTAGCAATCAACCGCTTGCTTTTAGTAACCAGTTTCATTTATGAAACAGTTTGCCACGGAGGAAATGATGAGAAAGCTTGTTGTCTGGAATCTCATGACGCTTGACGGCTATTTCGAGGGAACCAAGCCCTGGGATCTCGATTTTCACATGCTCGCATGGGGCGACGAGCTGGAGCGCTATGCGACAGACCTCGGCAAGGAAGGCGATCTGCTGATCTTCGGCCGCAAGACCTATGAAGGCATGGCCGCCTACTGGTCGACCGCAACGGAAACGCCCGCCATCGCCGCCTACATGAACGGCATCGCCAAGATCGCCGCCTCGCGGACGCTCGACAAGGCGGATTGGAATAATACCCGCGTCGTCGGCGACATTGCCGCGGAAGTGAAGACGCTGAAGGAAGAACCCGGCAAGACCATGTTCGTCTTCGGCAGCGCCGAGGTGACGGATGTGCTGCTCAAGGCTGATCTGGTGGACGAGATCCGCATCTGCCTTGTTCCCGTCGTGCTGGGATCAGGCAATCCGCATTTCAAGCCGGCAACGGCGCAGCGGCCGTTGAAGCTCATCGACTCCACGGCCCTCAAGACCGGGGCAGTCGTCCTGCGTTACGTACCCGCAAACGTAGCTTAGGCAGATAGGTTACCGAACCGCACGGAATAGATCCGGTCGCGGCCGAGCAGATGAGCGATCAGGCTCTCCCGCTCGAAGAGACCCGCCATCGCCTTGTGGCGGAGATCGAGGCCGCCCGCCATCACGCCGAAGGCCGGCATCAGCAGACGGGCGCCATCCGTCGCAAAGCACGGGCGGCGCACCGACTTTTCACGACGGCGAACGGTGGCGGAAGGATGCAGGTGGCCGGCGATTTCGCCAGCCTGCCGGCCCGCCTTCGGTTCGTGGCGGAAGGTGAGCCCGCCATAAAGCACCTCGTCGACGGAATGGCCGGGAAGGTCGACCGTGCCATCCGGATCGTGATTGCCGTTGATCCAGATCCATTCGCGGCCACGCGCCATATTGACGATGAGGCTGCGAAACTCTTCCGGCAAATGCTGCGAACCGACCCGATCATGGAAATTGTCGCCGAGCGACACGACGAGCTTCGGATCGTAGCGGGAGATGACGGCGGAGAGAACGGTCAGCGTCGCCAGCGTGTCATAGGGCGGCAACAACATACCGCGACGGGCAAAGGCCGCCCCCTTTTCCAGATGCAAGTCGGAGACAACGAGAATACCAGCATCCGGCAGATAGAGCGCGCCAAGCGGATCGCAGACGGCCGCGACACCGTGAACAATGGTCTCGACGCCCGCAGCGGGCGCAGATTCGCCGCTGTCTTGGCAGTTCAAGCTCCGTGCCAGCGCCAGCCGGTTGATCACCTCAGTCCATCCTCGTTCATCTGTTGCGCATGATCTTACCCGAAACGGCGTCACGCTTTATTCCATCGCCTCGCGGATCAGGTCGTCGGCGGCCTCCGCAAGCAGGACATCGTGAGCCTCGCCCGGTACCGGCACCTTGCCGATTTCCAGCATCACCGGCACGGCGAGTGGCGAAATATGATCCAGCGCCCGGTGGGTGATGTGACCTTTGATTCGCTTCAGCATATCCGCAAGACGGCCAATATCCAAAAGTCCCGTCGCCGCATCCTGCCGCGTTGCCTGCAATAAGATGTGATCCGGCTCGTGGCTGCGCAGCACGTCGTAGATCAGATCGGCAGAGACCGTCACCTGACGGCCGGTTTTTTCCTTCCCCGGATGCCGGCGCTCGATCAAACCGGCAATCACGGCGCAATTGCGGAACGTGCGTTTCAGCAGGAAGGATTCGTCGAGCCAGGCCTCGAGATCGTCGCCGAGCATATCCTCATCAAAGAGATCGGCAAGGCTGAGGCGGCGGTTGGCAATCATCAGCCCCATATCCTCCAACCCCCAGATACCGAGGGAATAATCGGTGGCGACGAAACCCATGGGCTTGGCGCCTGCCCGCTCCAGCCGCCGGGTCAACAGCATGCCGAGCGTCTGGTGCGCGAGCCTCCCCTCGAAAGGATAGGCGACCAGGTAGGCACGGCTGCCACGCGGGAAGGTCTCGACCAGAAACTCATTGCGTTTCGGCAGCAACGACTTCTCTTTCTGGATTTCCAGCCAGTCGCGCACCTGATCCGGTAGGCGACGCCGCCGGTGGGGATCGGCAATCATCGCCCTCACCTGATCGGCAAGATAGGTCGAAAGCGGAAACTTGCCGCCGGCGTAGGAGGGGATTTTCGGGTCCAGCGAAAAGGCCTGTGACGCCAGGCATTCGCTCTCACGGATGCCTTCGAAGCGCAGCACCTTGCCGGAAAAGAGGAAGGTATCGCCGGGCGAAAGCTGCTCGACGAAATATTCCTCGACCTTGCCGAGCGGCGCGCCGCCTCTTCCGAGCGAGCCCAGCGCATTGCGCTTGACCATGCGGATATTCAGCATCGCCTCCTCAACGATGGTGCCGAGATTCAGGCGATATTGCTGCGCCACCTGCGGATTGGAGACGCGCCAGCGCCCTTCCGGCGTCTTACGGATGCGGGCATAGCGCTCATAGGTTCTGAGCGCATAGCCGCCGGTGGCGACAAAATCGACGATGCGCTCGAAGGTCTCCCAGGAAAGCTCGGCATAGGGAGCGGCACTCTGCACCTCGTCATAAAGCTCCAGCATGTCGAAAGGTTCGGCACACGCCATGCCGAGCACATGCTGGGCGAGAACATCGAGCGCGCCGGCGCCGATCGGCGGCGTATCCTGCGCGCCGATATAATTGGCATCGAGAGCGGCCTGACACTCCATGACCTCGAAGCGATTGGCCGGCACCAGGATCGCCTTCGACGGCTCGTCCATGCGGTGATTGGCGCGGCCGATGCGCTGGGCAAGCCGGCTTGCTCCCTTCGGCGCGCCGACATGGATGACGAGATCGACATCGCCCCAGTCGATGCCAAGATCGAGTGTCGAGGTGGCGACGACGGCGCGCAACCGGTTCTCCGCCATGGCCGCCTCGACCTTGCGGCGCTGGCCGACATCGAGCGAGCCGTGATGGAGCGCGATCGGCAGATTGTCGTCATTGGCCGACCATAGCTCCTGAAACAGCATTTCCGCCTGCGAGCGCGTATTGACGAACAGCAGCGTCGTGCGATGCGCCTTCAGCTCGCGATAGATATCGGGGATCGCATATTTGGCGGAGTGGCCGGACCAGGGGATGCGCTCTTCCGTCGCAAGGATCGAGATATCGGGCTTTGCGCCGCCCTCGACGATGACGAGGCCGGCATGGTGCTCTTCCCCCTGCTCTTGCGCCACAAGCCATTTCTGCAGGTCCATGGGGTCGGCCACGGTCGCCGAAAGGCCGATGGTCTGCACATCGGGTGCGAGCTTGCGGATGCGGGCAAGGCCGAGCGACAGCATATGGCCACGCTTGGAGGTGACCAGCGAATGCAGCTCGTCGAAGACGATGTACTTCAGGTCCTCGAAGAAGCGCTCGGCCTCGCGGTTGGCGAGCAGCAGCGCCACCTGCTCCGGCGTCGTCAGCAGAATATCGGGCGGATTGAGCTTCTGCCGCTGCCGCTTGCCGCTTGGCGTATCGCCGGTGCGGTTCTCGACGGAGACCGGCAGGCCCATTTCGGAAACGGGCTTCATCAGGTTGCGCTCGATATCGACGGCCAGCGCCTTCAGCGGCGAGATGTAGAGCGTATGGATGCCGGTGAAGGCCGAGCCCGGTGGGATCTTGCCGCGCCGGGTGAGATCGGTGAGCGACGGCAGGAAGCCTGCGAGCGTCTTACCAGCGCCGGTGGGCGCGATCAGCAGCGTGCTTTCGCCGGCTTCGGCGCGCGCAAGCAGTTCGAGCTGATGGGCGCGCGGCTGCCAGCCCTTTTCCGCAAACCAGCGGGTAAAGGGTGCAGGCAGGGCGAGAGGATGCTTCGGGTCGATCTGGTCCACGCCCAAACCCTAGCGGCAAATTACGGAAAAAAGAAAGGGCTTGACGGGCATCATAATCGCGGATAAAAAATATCCATGATTAGAGAGGCAGAGAGATGAAGCTCGGAGACGGCGTCGAACAATCCATCCATTGCGTTGGCATGCTGGCGGGCCTGTCCGATGGCGGAGTGCTTTCGGCAGCGGCGCTTGCGGAATTTCACGGCGTCTCGGTCAGCTATCTTCTGAAGCATCTGCAGGCGCTTTCGGGCGCCGGCATTCTCGATACCGTGCCGGGGCCGAAAGGTGGCTACCGGCTGGCGCGCAAGCCGGAGGACATCAGCCTGCTCGATATCGTGCTGGCGGCGGAAGGGCCGGCGCCCGCCTTTCGCTGCGCGGAAATCCGCCAGCGCGGCCCGAACCCGCTGGAAGGGCGCTACTTTGCCAAGCCATGCGGCATCAACGCCGCCATGCTGGCTGCCGAACGTGTCTACCGGGCCGAACTGGCCAAGACGAGCATCGCCGACGTGCTGACCGATCTTAGGCAGACGGACACGGATGGTGGAATAGCCGCGAGAGGCTGCGCCTTTCTCGAGCTTCATGAACGCAAGACCAAAAACTGAACCCTAAGACCTGAACCCAAAGGAGAAGACCATGCATCCCCGTTTCAACTTCGCCAAAGCTTCGCCTGACTCCTACAAGGCCGTCGTCGCACTGGAGAACTTCGTTCAGAGCAGCGGCCTCGAGCGCCGCTTCATCCACCTGATCAAGCTTCGCGCCTCGCAGATCAATGGCTGCGCCTACTGCGTCGACATGCATGTGAAGGAGGCCCGGCACGACGGCCTCAGCGAACAGTGGGTCAACCTCATGTGTGTCTGGTGGGAATCGCCCGTCTATGACGACCGCGAACGCGCCCTGCTCCGCTGGGTCGATTCCGTCACCAAGATCGCCCAGACCGGCATACCGGATTCGGACTATGAGCCGCTGAAGCAGCATTTCAGCGAAGAAGAGATCGTCAAGATCACGGTGGCGATCGGCGCAATCAATATCTGGAACCGGCTTGCAGTCGGCTTCCGCGCGCTGCATCCGGTCGATGCGGCAAACAAGGCTGCTTGAAGCAAGTTCTCAGAATGCAAAAAGCGCGGGACCAAAATCCCGCGCTTTCTATTTGTACCAGTCTCACAGAACTTAGGCAGCTTCCGAAGCGAAGCCAGCCGTCGGAACTTCCGAGATGGTCTTCAGAACCTGCGAAGCGATCTGGTAGGGGCAACCCTGAGAGTTCGGACGACGATCTTCGAGGTAGCCCTTGTAGTCGTTCTTGATAAAGGAATGCGGAACGCGGATCGAAGCACCGCGGTCGGCAACGCCGTAGCTGAACTTGTTCCACGGAGCCGTTTCATGCTTGCCGGTCAGGCGCATGTGGTTGTCCGGGCCGTAGACCGCAATGTGGTCGTGCAGGTTCTTGTCGAACTGAGCCATGAGCGCTTCGAAATAGGCCTTGCCGCCGACTTCGCGCATGAATTTGGTCGAGAAGTTGCAGTGCATGCCCGAGCCGTTCCAGTCGGTGTCGCCGAGCGGCTTGCAATGGAACTCGATGTCGATGCCGTACTTTTCGCACAGACGCAGCAGCAGGTAGCGTGCCATCCAAATCTGGTCGGCGGCCTTCTTGGAGCCCTTGCCGAAAATCTGGAATTCCCACTGACCCTTGGCCACTTCGGCGTTGATACCTTCGTGGTTGATGCCTGCTTCGAGGCAAAGGTCGAGATGCTCTTCAACGATTTCGCGAGCGACATCGCCGACGTTCTTGTAGCCGACGCCGGTGTAGTACGGGCCCTGCGGAGCCGGATAGCCGGATTCCGGGAAGCCGAGCGGACGGCCGTCCTTGTAGAAGAAGTATTCCTGCTCGAAGCCGAACCATGCGTCCTCGTCATCGAGGATGGTCGCGCGGCTGTTGGATTCGTGCGGCGTGACGCCATCCGGCATCATGACTTCGCACATGACGAGCGCGCCGTTCGTACGAGCCGGGTCCGGATAGATGGCGACGGGCTTCAGCACGCAATCGGAGCTGCGGCCTTCGGCCTGCATCGTCGACGAACCGTCGAAGCCCCAAAGCGGAAGCTGCTCGAGCGTCGGAAATGCTTCGAATTCCTTGATCTGCGTTTTACCGCGCAGGTTTGGTACCGGGGTGTACCCGTCGAGCCAGATGTACTCGAGCTTATATTTCGTCATTACGCACCTCATAACAGTTAATCAGGCAAAGCAGGAAACTTGCCCGGCGCGGCTGCCGGAAAATTCCTCGCCACGAACGGCTGCCAAGGAAGAAGCATTTGCCGTGCCAGATTGCACGGACACGCGGCTCTCCAGGTGAGTTTTTTATGATTCGGTCGTTTTCAGGCCGGATTTCTGGGTGCCAACCGTCGGATTCTTTTCAAATCGCAGGCACCATTCCGGCCGAGCTGACAAGATGTCGCAGGCTCGCGTGCTTTGGAATGGCTTGGAAAGCCGGCAGGCCAAAGAAGCGGCATCGATCCCGCCATCGCCAAATTGCCTATAATTTCAGCATTCAGCATTTTTTTTAAGCGGAATGATGATATTCGCTTTGGGCTTTGCTATATATGAGCTGTCTCTTCAAGCGCGCCCGCTTGAAAACCAAAAGGGAGAGACGGCGAATGGCAATCAGTGCTCGACATGAAACGGCAAAGATCTATCAGTTTCCGGTCACGGCCCGCGCTACGGCGGTGAGCCAGCAGCGGCCGAAGGTCAACCTTACGCCCGACATCGGCCCGAGCATTGCGTCGGCTGCGTTCGATAGCTGGTATCATGAAGCCGCGCTCACCGAGACGGATCCCAGCCGCAAGCAATAAGGCTGCCGCCGATTACTAAGGCCCACTTACAAGGCGATGTAGCGATCCGAGCGATGATTGATCGCGACGAAGAGATTGAGCGCGATTGCGCCGATCACCGAGCAGATGACCACGGTCGGCGTGGTCACCGCAAAAGCGACAGCGAGCACGCATAGATCGATCGCGAGCTGCACCAGCCCTGCCCTGATGCCGAAACGCTCCTGCACATAAATCCCCAGAATGCCGACGCCGCCCAGGCTGGCGCGGTGGCGATAGAGTGCAAGCAGCCCGAAGCCGAGCAGGATGCCGCCGAGGATTCCTGACCAGAGCGCATTGATGTGTGCGATATCGAACAGGAGCGGCTGCAGGTTGGAAAGCAGTGACGTCAGCGCAATGGCGATGAAGGTCTTGACGGTAAAAGCGGGACCGAGCTGCTTTAGCGACAGATAGAAGAACGGCAGATTGACCACGAAGAAGGCCAGGCCAAAATTCACGCCAATTGCGTAATGCAGCAGGAAAGCGATGCCGGCAGTGCTGCCGGTCAAAAGACCGGCACTTGAAAGGCAGAATAGCCCTAGCGACGAAATCAGGCTGCCGGAAATGATGCCCTGAACGTCCTCGACCCATGAATGCCGGGTCGCGGATGTATTCCAGACGCCAAAAGCGCTCTTCACGTTCGCCATGTGCTTTCCCCTGTGTTTCCAGGGCTTTCTGCTGAAAGCTCAGACGACAATCAAGCGAGAATACGTAAGCAATGCTGACCTATTTGAAATTCGCAAGATTCGAATAATCAGGCCGATTTGCGGGTAATGAACAGAATGCCGTGGACCGGTTTTCCAGCATCCATGCGAATGATGCTACGGGCTAGGTCCTGCACGGCAAAGCCGTGATCGGCCAATATCTCCCGCACATAGGCTTCCGAGTGTGCGAAGCGCAGGGAATCACGCAGCACATAGCCTTCTGCCTGTTGCTGCGCATCCTCGACCGAAAAGGCAAAGACGGCGCCATCAGCCGAAAGCTCGCGCACGATCACCATCACGCCTTGCAGATTGCCCAAATACATCAGCACGTCGGCGGCGGTGATCAGGTCCGCACGGCCCGACGCCATGCCAGCGTCGAAAACGCCTGACAGATCCGGCTCCAAAGACAGATCGGCCTGGCCGAGATGGTCGTAGACATTCTTCTCGGCCGCTTTGGCAAGCATGCCCTTCGACAGGTCGTAGCCCTCGAGCCGATCGACACGGCCCCGGATTTCCGGCCCCAGTAGGCCCGTTCCGCAGCCAAGATCGACGGCGAGACGGAAATGTTTCGGAATGTCGGCCGTCTCGGCAATCAGAGCGGCAAGCTTGCCGGGTACGCTATAGCCGAGCTTTTCGACAAGCGAGATTTCGAAGCGATCGGCGTAATCGTCGAACAGCCGCTCGACATAGAGGCTCGGCGGTCGGTCCGGCTGTTCGGCGCCACCGAGAACGGCAAGCTTCAGGCGGGCACCGAAGACATCCCCCTCATCAAGCGTCAGCACTTTGTTCAGCGCGGCGATCGCGCCCGCCACGTCGCCGGCCTTCTCGCGATAGGTCGCAAGCGTAAACCAGCCCGCCGCCCAGCGTGGCACCAGCTCCAGCGCTTGCTCCATGAGTTCGGCGGCGCTTGCAGGCTCTCCGCTTTCGGCAAGCATCTTCGCGTAGTCGGCGCGGCGGTCGGCAATGACATCGCCGGAGGAAAGCTGGCTTGGCAGCATCGGTTTCATCCTGTTTGACGCTCGGCTTTGAACGCGGCCATAAAAAAACTCAAGTCCTATTTCAGGCAGTCGCCTGTTTGAGGTGCACGCTAGGCAAAAGTGCTTGCGAGTCGCAGGCCCCGGTCCTATCTCAACACCACCGACTGCCATCATGGAGACGTCAGTATGCCCGATCAGGTGAACAGATTCCTTGGCGACTCGCCCGGTCGCACGCTGGTGAAGCTCGTTATCGTGTCGCTCGTCGTCGGCTTCGTGATGAAGTTCTTCGGCTGGCGGCCGCTCGATTTCCTCTATGGCGTCCGTCGCTTCCTGCTCGACCTCTGGCACAGCGGCTTTGCTGCGCTCGGCGAGTTCGGCGATTATGTGCTGATCGGCGCAACCATCGTCATCCCCATCTTCATCATCCTCCGCCTGTTCAATTATCGCAGCTGACATGACCTCCCAGACACTGAACTACACGCGCCGCGATACGCTGCGCCTCGCCGCCCTTGCGCTCACCGCATCCGTCGCAAGCTGTGCCACGCCGCCCGCCCGCGTTTCCAAAACGCCTGCCAGCGACCAGACCGCCTCCGCCCTGCCGCTCGTCAATGCGCTGCGGGCCAAGAACGGCCTGCCGCCGCTGAAAATCGATACCGCCGCCGGTGCCGCCGCCGTCTATCAGGCGCGCCGCATGGCGGATGCCGGCAAGATGGAACACCTGATCGGCATCGGCGACGATTTCGGCAAGCGGGTCAAGGCGAGCGGGGTCAAGCTGCCGGCGGCAGAGAACATTGCCGAGGGACAGCGCGACGTGAATGCGGCCGTGACGGCCTGGATCAACTCGCCGAAGCATTTGCACAACATGCTCGGCAAATATGACGGCCTTGGCGTTGCGCTCGCCTATACACCCTCTTCCGGTGACAAGCCCTATTGGTCCATGGTGCTCTCTTCAAACTGAGGAGGCGTAACGCAACATGGATGTCCAGCAAGGGAGCGCAAGGGTTCTGCCCTTCGACGTGACGCATCGGCTCGTGCTGTCGATCGCGCTTCCGATGACGCTCGGCTTCATGACGACGCCGCTGCTCGGTCTCGTCGATACCGCAGTCGTCGGCCATCTCGGCGAGCCGGATGCGCTGGCGGGGCTCGCGATCGGCGCCGTGCTCTTCGACCTCCTCTTTGCCAGCTTCAATTTCCTGCGCGCCTCCACCACGGGCCTCACCGCACAGGCCTATGGCCGACACGACCGGCGTGAACAGCAGGCCATCTTCTGGCGGGCGCTGATCTCGGCGCTCGGCTGCGGCATCCTGATCGTCCTTTTGTCGCCCTTGCTGCTCTGGCTCGGTATTCGGCTGATGGGGCCACAGGGCGCTATCGCCGATGCGACGCGCATCTATTTCTCCATCCGCATGCTCTCGGGACCGGCCGCGCTTGCCAATTACGCGCTGCTCGGCTTCGTGCTCGGCCGCGGCCAGGGCCGCATCGGCCTGCTGCTGCAGACCGTTATCAATGGCGTCAACATCGTGCTTGCCATCCTGCTCGGGCTCTGGCTCGGCTGGGGCGTGGCCGGCGTTGCCTGGGGCACGCTGATCGGCGAAGCGAGCGGTATGCTGCTGGGGCTTGCCATCGTGGTACGCGGCTTTGCAGGCGAGGAACGGCCGCCCCGCGCGGAACTCTTCTCGCGCACCAAGCTCGCACAGCTCTTCGGGCTCAACCGCGATATCCTGATCCGGACCTTCGTGCTCATCGGCGCCTTCACGCTGATGACGCGCATCGGCAACAGCTTCGGCGCCGTCATGCTGGCCGCCAATGCGGTGCTGATGAACTTCTTTCTGCTCTCCGGCTATTATCTCGACGGGCTGGCAAACGCCGCAGAGCAGATCACCGGCCGCTCGATCGGCGCCAATTACCGACCGGCCTTCGAGCGCGGGCTGAGGCTGACCGGGCTTTGGTCGTTCGGGCTGGCGCTTGCCGCTGCCGTCTTCTTCTTCACCGTCGGTCCGGCTCTAATCCGCCTGCTGACGACCTCAGATGAGGTTCGCACGGCGGCAGAGACCTATCTGCCCTGGGCTGCCATTACCGGGCTGACCGGCGCGCTCGCCTTTCTGATGGATGGCGTCTTCATCGGCGCCACATGGTCGCGCGAGATGCGCAACAAGATGCTGATGTCCTTCGGCGGATACCTCGTGGCGCTTGCCGTCTTCGTACCGACGTTCGGCAATCATGGCCTGTGGATGGCCATGAACGCCTTCCTGCTGTTCCGCGGCATCTTCCTCGCCATGGGCCTGAAGAAGCGCGCGGATCAGACGTTCCGGTTCGCCCAATAGTCCAGTTTGGTATCGCGCAGGTCACGGATCGAAGCAGCGCGCTCTTGGTCGAGCAACGTCGAGAGGCCGTTGACGACCCGGGCCGGCAATCCCGGCCCTTCATAGACCATGCAGGAATAGAGCTGCACGAGATCGGCTCCCGCCTTGATCTTCTCCAGTGCCGTCTCGGCCGACGACACGCCGCCAACGCCGATGATCGGCAGCGCAGCCCCCACGCGGCGACGCATCTTGGCCAGCACTGCGGTCGATTTCTCGAAGACCGGCTTGCCGGAAAGCCCGCCTGCTTCCTTGGCCTGCAACTGATCCTTCAACCCGTCACGGGAAAGTGTCGTGTTGGAGACGATCAAACCGTCAAGCGCATGGGACAAGGCTTCGGCGGCGATATCGTCCATACCCTCCTCGGTCAGATCCGGAGCGATCTTGAGAAAGACAGGGATGCGTAAGCCTGCCTTCGCCGCTTCCTCGTCACGGGCAGCAAGCACGGCCGACAACAGCGCCGACAGGCTTTCGCGCGCCTGCAGATCGCGCAGACCGGGCGTATTGGGCGAGGAAATATTGGCGGTGAAATAGCGCGCCACAGAATAGAAGCGACGGATGCCGGCGACATAGTCGGCGATGCGGTCCGCGCTATCCTTGTTGGCGCCGATGTTGACGCCGACGATGCCGTTGCCGCGGATGGCCTTGAGCCGCTGGAAGGCGGCTTCATGGCCTTCGTTGTTGAAGCCGAGACGGTTGATGACGCCTTCGTCCTCGACCAGGCGGAAGATGCGCGGGCGCGGATTGCCTGACTGCGCTTTCGGCGTCACCGTGCCGATCTCCGTGAAGCCGAAACCGAGCTTCAATAGCGCTTCCGGCACTTCGGCATTCTTGTCATAGCCGGCCGCCATGCCGATGGGATTGGCAAAATCGAGCCCGGCCACAGTCTGGCGCAGGCGAGGATCGGCGCTAACGCGGCATGTCGGCACGAGGCCGGATTTCAGCGCGGCTATAGACATACCGTGCGCGGTTTCCGGATCAAACAGGAAGAGGCCGCGCCGGCCGAGATCGCGAAACGCACCGATCATTCCGCCATCTCCGGAAAGGCGTGTGCACCATCGGCGCCGAGTGGCAGGGGCTTTTCCCAGAGCACGGACGAGAGGGCCAGCGGCGCATAAAGATGCGGGAAGAGATCGCCGCCGCGCGAGGGTTCGAAGACCAGCTTGTCGCCGAGCGCATTGCCGTCGATCGCCACCAGCAGGAGGCCAGTCTGTCCTGCGAAATAGAGTTCTGCGGTTTTCTTTGCCTGCTTCGCGGTGGAGAAATGAATGAAACCATCGGTCAGATCGATTGGCGCGCCATGAAAAACGCCGCTTTGTCTGGCTTGCTGCCAGAGCGTGTCCGGCACGATCTTGTAAACCACTGGCATGGCGGTCATCATCCCTATGTAAACTTGTCCTGTTAGGGCTTTGCACGAAAACATCGGCCGATGTCCACGGTTTCCGTGGTGGATTTAAGTTTTAACGTAGAAAATCCGGAGGATGACATGACGAAGAAACTGAAAATCGGCCTTGCAGCCATGCTTGTGCCTGCCGCTTTTCTTCTCTCCATACCGGCTCTGGCCGCTGAACCGGACACGGCACGCTTCCAGCTCGAACGCAGCGGCGATCATTTCGTCCGCCTCGACCGGAAGACGGGCGCAATGTCCGTATGCCAGGATCAGGGTGGCAACCTCGTCTGCCGCATGGCTGCCGACGAACGCAGCGCCTATGACGACGAGCTCGACCGCCTGTCCGACCGCGTGACGAAGCTCGAAAAGACCGTTGCTTCGAACAAGGGATCGAGCCTGCCTGACGATGCCGAAATCGACCGCACGCTCGGCATCATGCAGAAATTCATGCGCGGCTTCATGGGCATGGCGAAGGAATTCCAGAACGAGGAACCCAACACCAAGCCGCTGCCGCAGAAGACCTGAGGCCGGCAAGACCGCAAGACGAAAGCAGGGGGATAAAGGATCCTATTCCTATGCCGGCCTTTACTCGCCCAAATGCCTCGGTTAACGTTTTTTAAAGAGTTGAGCGCCCGGGCAAGCCGGTGCACGGATGCTGAGCGGCGATGCTGTCACACGAGCAGATATGGGGGGCGATCGACCGGCTTGCCGAGCGGCATGCCTTAACACCCTCCGGCCTCGCACGCCGCGCCGGGCTTGACGCCACCTCCTTCAACAAGTCGAAGCGATTGAGCCAGGATGGCCGCTTGCGCTGGCCATCGACGGAATCGATCGCCAAGGTGCTGGAGGCGACGGGCGCCAGCCTGGAGCAGTTCCTCAGCTTCATTCGGCCGGGCGAGCCACCGGGCGCTGCTGCATCACAGGCGATTTCGCCGCGCGGAACCGCCATCCCCCTGATCGGCTTTGCCCAGGCAGGCGCCGGCGGCTTCTTCGACGACGGCGGATTTCCCGCAGGCCAGGGCTGGGACATGGTGGAATTTCCCGTCGCGGCCGGGCAAAGGGCTGGCGCCTATGCGCTTGAGGTGCAGGGCGAAAGCATGTTGCCGCTCTATCGCGACGGGGATATTCTGATCGTCGAGCCAGGCGCTCAGATTAGGAAAAACGACCGTGTCGTTGTGAAGACCCGCGAGGGTGAGATCATGGCCAAGGTCCTGCTGCGGCAGAGCGCAAAGTCGATAGAACTGTTGTCGCTCAACCCCGAACACCCCAACCGCAACTTCGATCTTGCGGATGTGGAATGGATTGCCCGGATCATATGGGCCAGCCAATAGGAAAGTTTTCTCGTTATGCGTCGCAAATTTTTGCTTGCAAGTGTGGCAGGCGGGATCGTCGGTTCTTGGTTGACCCTCATCGCGGTTCAGTTCGGTGGATACGGCTTCAGTCTTCCGGGCCGAGGCCACGCCACGACGACCGAGTACAAATCTACTACGGCGGCGCCCCCCGAGACCGCCAAGGCTGAGCCGACGCTGCCGAAAGCCATGGTGGCACCAAAGCCCGTCGAAACGACAAGGCTGGACGAGGTTGCATCGGGCAAATCGCAACCGGAAAACCCGCCGGTGGCGCAGCCTGCCAACTTGGCATCGAAGGACAAGGAGACGGTTCTGGCCGCAGCGTCCTCTTCGACAAAGGGGTCCGACAGCAGCCCCGAGCTATCCGCCACGGCCATGGCAGCCGCTGCCACGGCCACCCCAGTGGGCAACGACACTGAAAAGGCACCGGACGGCAAAGTTCCCACCGACCCCGCACATTCGAACGACGCGTCAACGAAGCTGGAGGAGGCACAGGCGGCGCCTGCAGCGACAGACGCGGCCAAGAATACCGCCTCGCCTTCCACGCCACAGCCGACCGAAACCACGCCGGACAAGGCATCTGCCGCCTCACCGGGGGCAACTCTTGCCAAGCAAGCCACCGACCCTCTGCCGAACAATCGGATACCGGCCGACCAGATCGACAGGGAAATGGCGGCGGCCGCGCACCGGACGATTCCTTCGCTGCCTCAGCCTCAGGACAAATCCAAATCCGGGTCCGAACAGGCATCGCTCGGTCCAGCATCCCAACCACGAGGGCAGACGACGACGATCGAGCTTATCCGCCCCTTCGCGGATCAGGCCGGCATATTGACCCTAGCCGGCAGGAGCGTGCAACTGGACGGGATCATTCCGACCGATGTCGACCGGATGTGTACCGGCCCGAGCGGCAAGAGCTGGCCCTGTGGCCAGGCCGCACGCACGGCATTCCGTATGTATCTGCGCGGGCGCTCGATCGATTGCGACGTGCCGGACCCCGCCTGGAAGGGCACGGTTAAAGGCGAGTGCCGCTATGTCCGCGTCGATCTTAGCTCCTGGCTCGTCCGCTTCGGCTGGGCCGATCCGGAGCCTGGTTCGCCGCTTGCGGCACTTGTCGACGAGGCCAAGGAGAAGAAGCGCGGCATGTACGGAGACGATCCGCGCAAGAACGGAAAATCGACGCTTGGGCCGCCCCTGCCTAAGGAAGATCCGCTCAATCCGATCTGACGCCTTGCTTCCGCCACTACAGCGCCGCGCGTCATATATGACGCGCAAAGGTCGCTGTAGCACTTTTAATTTGCTGCATAATTTTATCCTTAAATCGATTCCGATTTAAGGAATTATGCAGTAACTTTTGCCATGAGACGCGCGACTTTTCAGTCTGCCAAATTCAAAGGACTTCGCCTGTCATGAACAAGCCGCTTTCTGCTCACGAGGCCCTGATCTATGTCATGGTGCTGGCCTCGGCCGTCGACCGCACGATGAACGACCGCGAGCTCAGCCGCATCGGAGAGCTCATTCACGCCCTGCCGGTCTTCAAGGGCTTCGACGACGAGAAGCTGATTTCGGTATCGCGTGACTGCGCCAAGCTGCTTTCAAGCAACGAAGGGCTCGACATCGTTCTCGAAACGGTGCGCGACACCCTGCCGGCGCGTCTCTACGACACCGCTTATGCGCTTGCAGTCGAAGTCGCCTCGGCTGACCTTTCGGTCAAGGCGGAAGAATTGCGCCTGCTCAGCATGCTTCGCGACCGTTTTGGCCTGGACAAGCTGACCTGTGCCGCCATCGAGCGCAGCGCGATCGCCCGCTATCGCAAGGCCTAGAGCCGCTTTAGGCATTCCGGACGGAAAACCGCTGCGCACTTTTCCCGGAATTGCCCTAATCAGTAAAGCCCGTAAGGGAAATAGCGCAGATAGATTTCCTGCAGCCTGCCATCGCGCGAGAGCATGGCGAGGGCATGGTTGATTGCGGCCGTCAGATCGGCATCTTGCTGGCGCAGCATGATGGTCAAGCCTTCGCCGAGAAACTGCTGCGACAGATAAGGCCCGTCGAAGATCGCGCAGCATTTTTCAGCCGCCGGCGACGATACCCAGAAGGACAGCTGCAAGCCGTCGGCAAAAGCGGCATCGACCTTGCCTTCCTTGAGGGCGGCAAGAAGCGCGTCCTTGTCGTCAAAGGGCACGGGTTTGATGGCCGGGAAGAAGGCGGCCATCATCGCCTCATGCGCCGTTCCCTTGACCACGCCGACCGGACGGCCGGCGAGCGCTGCCGCCGTCGTCCCGTTGATCGAGGCCTTGAGATTGCGCACGAAGCGCGCCGGCAGCATCAGGAACGGGCGCGAAAAGGCGAAGCTTTTGCGCAGCTCCGGCGTTACCGACACGCCGGCGATCACCGCATCGCCCTGCGAGGCCGCAAGTGCGCCCTGCAACTCGCCAAACGGCAGAGCCTGGATCTGGCACTTGTCCGCTATCGCGAGCTCATCGCAGATCTTGCGCGCAAGCTCGACATGGAAGCCCGTGAGCTTGCCGTTCTGATCGAGGAAATTGAAGGGCGGAAAATCGATTGATGTCAGGAAACGGAGCCTGACCAGAGAAGACAGATCGGGCTTAGGCAACCGCTCGCGGGCATCGAACAGGATCGGCAGACTGGGCGGCTTGGCCTCCTGGGCAGCAAGCGGCATGCTGCAAGACATCGCAATCAGCGCCGCATGCGTGAAAAGCCGGGCCATGGAGATCATCGACGAAAGGCAAACACGCATGGTCTTGATCCGGCCTCCGGTCGTAGATGCACATTCCTGATTCACTGACACGATGTAGCAGAGTCATGCCGCATGGGGAATATCACGCCTCGCAGTGACGGCCGCAGCGCTCAAAGGATGAGCGGAAGACAGCCCGCACATCGCGTGGTTGCGCGGTTTTGAACACGTACGAAATTAGTACGGGATTTCTCCCGGCAATCCCCCGCCGTTAGCAGTCGATTAAGCTCTGTTGATTGTACTCCGGGATATCGACGACGTCGGCCGGGCCGATCGCATGATGCTGGTCGTCCAAGCCTTCTTTGCAGGGTATCAAGCAACTCGACCTCCACACGCACGCATCAGGCAAAACTCCTTGATCACATCCGGGCGAGCGGCCTTCCGCACGTTTCCTCGATGCCGCGCAGCACTCGCAGACGGACAGCCATGTTCAGCAATCTGAAAATCAAGACCAAAATGCTAGCGGTGATCCTGCTTCTCGGCATCATCTCCTTCGCCGGCCTGCTGCATATCGCCGGCGAGTTCCGCAGGGCGGACCGTGCCTATAGCGCCTTCCTCGACAACGAGGCCGTTGCGGCGACCGAATCCGCACGCGCCAGCGCCGCATCGCTAGCATCGGTGCTGCAGGCAAGCCTGATGCTGAATTTCGATCCCGGCAGCGATGCGTTCAAGGCGATCGCGGCCGGTGACAATCACTTCAGCGAGGCAAGGGAGAGGCTCAAGCACGCCGAAAGCCTCGTTCCCGACGAAAGGCAGTCGATCGAAGATATTCTTGCCGGCCTGGACGAGCTGCAAATGCTCACGAACAAGGCCATCCAGCAGCGCAAGGACGGTGACCTCAAAGGCGCGGAAACGAGCATGGTCACGGTCAACGGCAAGCTGGCCAAGATCATAGCAAGCATGATCGCCAATGACGAAGCGCTGACAAATCGCATGAACACAGGCGCGGATGCCTTGTCGGCCGATGTCAATAGCGACGTCAACTATACGCTCATCGCCCTTGGCGGCTTCACGCTGCTCGCACTGATTTTCGGCATATATGTCGCTCAGAATGGCATCGCGACGCCGCTGATGCGCCTGCATGGGCGCATGACGGCGCTCGCCGACGGCGACACCGTCAGCGAGATCGAGGGCCGCGACCGTCGCGACGAGGTCGGCCAGATGGCATCCGCTATCGCCGTGTTCCGCGACAATGCCATCGAACGCGCCCGCTTGGAGGCACAGGCGGAAGCCGATCGTACGCTGAGCGATAGCGAACGCGCCCAGCGCGAGACCCGGCAGGCGGCCGAGGCGGCTCATCTGCAACAGGCCGTCCAGGCGGTCGGCGACGGCTTGAAGCGCCTTGCGGAAGGCGATCTGGTCACGCGGATCGACGCGCAATTCGTCGGACACCTCGACCAGTTGCGGCAAGATTTCAACAGCTCGCTCACGAAGCTGAGCGGTACCATGCAGGCCGTCGGCGCCAATGCCCGCGCCATCAGCGCCGGTGCCAACGAAGTCCGCGGCGCGGCCGACGAGCTTTCCAAACGGACCGAGCAGCAGGCTGCGTCCGTCGAGGAAACTGCCGCCGCACTGGAGCAGATCACCACCACGGTCAAGGATGCCGCCCGGCGCACGCAGGAAGCAAGCCAGCTCGTTGCCCATACCCGTGCCGGAGCAGAGCGATCTGGCGAGATCGTCCGCAATGCCATCGAGGCTATGCAGCAAATCGAGACATCCTCGGGCGAGATCAACAACATCATCGGCGTCATCGACGACATCGCCTTCCAGACGAACCTTCTCGCGCTCAATGCAGGCGTCGAGGCGGCCCGTGCCGGGGAAGCCGGCAAGGGCTTTGCGGTCGTTGCCCAGGAAGTGCGCGAGCTGGCGCAACGCTCCGCCAATGCTGCCAAGGAAATCAAGACACTCATTGCCACCTCCGAAACGCATGTGCGCACCGGCGTCGGCCTGGTCGGCGAAACCGGCAGGGCGCTCGACGCCATCGTCTCTGAGGTGCAGGAGATCAACCGGCATGTGCACGCGATCGCCGAGGCGTCGCGCGAGCAGTCGGCCGGCCTGCAGGAGATCAATACCGCCGTCAACGCCATGGACCACGGCACCCAGCAGAATGCCGCCATGGTCGAAGAGAGCACGGCCGCAAGCCATGGCTTGGCGACCGAGGCCGCCTCTCTGGCGACGTTGCTCGGTCAGTTCCGTACGGGCGATGATGCCGCTCATCTGTCCGTGGCGCCTGTCGCCAATACCACGTCGCGCCCAGCGGCTCGCCCCTCGCCTCGACCTGTCGCTGCACTGGCCATTCGGGCCGTCGATGGAGCCAAGGTCCGCCCTTCTCCCTCGCCGGCACGCGCGCTCGGTCAGAAGTTGATGAGCGCATTCGGCGTCGGCCAGACGACCGCATCGACAAGCAAGGATGCGGACTGGACGGAGTTCTGAGTTCGCCCGTATCGCGTCATCAATGGGACGGCAGCGACGTGTCTCGATGGGCGATTTCATGATGTCGGGGCGAGCGGCCTATGCTGCTCGCCCCGTTTCATTCAGGTCCGTGTGGCAACGCCGGTAACAAGGGCAATCACGCCGAAGCCCGCGGCGGCCGAGCAGACCGCGACCCAGCCGCCAAAGTCCCATGCCGTGCCGGCAAGGGCGGAGCCCAGCGCCCCACCGAGAAAGAAGATGCCGACAAAGAGACCGTTGATGCGTCCTCGGGCTTCCGGCTTCAGGAGGTTGACGGCCCGCCGCCCCAAAGTTTGATCGCCGGTAATGCCAACATCGAGCATCACGGCGCTGACGCCGAGAAGGATCAGCAGGATGAGCGGCTGGCCGGATCGTACCCCGCCCACCCAGGCTGCCAAGGCCGTGGCGCCAAGCACGATCAGGTGCGACACCAAGGTCGCCGTCCGCGTCCAGCCCCTGTCGCCCATGCGGCCGAACGGAGAGGTGGCGGCCGCACCGCCGGCTCCGACCAGCGCAAACAATGCGATGCCGGACTGACCGAGGGAGAACGGTGGCTGCGCCAGGAGCAGAGCGACGGACGTCCAGAACAGGCTGAAGCTCGCCATCATCAAAGCGGCAGTGAATGCACGCACCCGCAGTACCGGCTCTTCCCGCAGGAGCTGGAAGAGCGAGCCGATCAGCGCTCCGTAGCTGGCGCTCACCAGGGGGCGCCGCTCAGGAAGCCTGAGCGCAAGCACGGCAGTCAGAAGCGCCAGCGCCGCAGCGCTGACGACGTAGAAGCTTCTCCAACCCCATAGATCGGCAATCATGCTCGCCAGCGGGCGGGAGACCAAGATGCCGACCATGACGCCGCTCATGACATTGCCGATCACGCGGCCACGATGTTCGGGTGGCGTCATGACTGCAGCGATGGGCACGAGAATCTGGATTGCGGAACAAGCGGCGCCCAGCAGGAAGAGGAAGATCAACAGGCTCCAGCCTGTCGGTGCGAAGGCGGCCGCAACGGCCATCACCAGGGCCGATATCAGCATACGCAACACCAGCTGCCGATTCTCCATGAGGTCCGCCAGCGGCACTAGGAAGAAGAGGCCGGTGGCATAGCCAAGCAAGGAGGCCATGGCCACTAGGCCCGCGCCGCTTTCGGAAAAACCCAGCGACGGGCCGATGATGCCGACCAGTGTCTGCGGGGCAAAGAGATTGAGGATGATGACGCCGGTGGCAACGGCAAACAATAGCGTCGAAGGGGCAGCGCCCGCGACGGAAACATCGTCCTCCGGCTCGCTCACCATACATTCGGGAACTTGGGACATGGGCTCTCCAATAATTTGTGATAATAAAGATGGCCATGTTTATCGCCTTGATGCATAATGCGACAATTGAAATGAAGTAATAATGATTATGCGAGTCTTGCATGAACATTCATGATCTGGAAGCTTTTGTCGCGGTGGTGGAAACGGGGTCGATCGTCGCTGCCTCAGCGCGGATCAACCTGACGCAGCCAGGCATTACCAGGCGCATCCAGAATCTGGAGGACAGTCTCGGCATTGCGCTGCTCGACCGGCAGTCCAAACCGCTCAAGCCGACGGCGGCAGGGCGCGAGGCCTATGAACATGGACGCCGCGTGCTGCGCTCGCTGGACGACCTCAAGACCGGCGTTTCGCCCGGCGGAGCGATCGGCGGCGAATTCCGCCTCGGCATCATGCCCTATCTCTCCGAGGCTGCGCTCTCTGCTCCGCTCGACGCGCTCCGCAGCCAGTTTCCGCAATTGAGCTTACGGATCGTCTCAGGCTGGTCGCCGCAACTCATCGAGCAAGTCGCGCATAGCCAGCTCGATGCGGCAACCGTCTGCCTGGCGGAAGGCATGCAGCCGCCGGACAATGTCGTCGGCGACGTGCTTGGAGTCCACAGCGTCATTCTCGTTGCCGCGCCGCCGCTGGGCGTTCCCAAGGCGCCGCGGCTCGAAGAGCTTTCCCGCTTCCCCTGGATTTTGAACCAGAGCGGTTGCGGCTTCCGCGCCTTCATTCATCATCGCTTCGAAGCGGAGCGCTTGCCTTTCGACGTCGCCGTCGAGGCAATGAGCGCCGATTTGCGCATGTCGCTCGTCGCGCGCGGCCTCGGCATTGGTGTGCTGACACCGGCGGCACTGGCAGACAGCCGCTGGCGCAATGACGTCGAGATCATCGAGGCTCCCGATTTCCGTCCGAAGGTGGTCAACTGGCTGCTGCACCGGCCGCCGGCGGGCCGGCTCGCCCGCCCGATCGCAACCTTCGGCGAAGCGCTGGCGGAAACGCTGAAATCGAAGAGACCGTTTCTGACCTGAGCCCTGCCAGGGCGCGTCGCAATCCTTCGGATCAACATCCCGCGCTTTAAGCCTTTGGTTTTTCAGATAACGAGACCGTTGAGCGGTCAAACCAATTGCTGAGAGAGACTGGAGCGGGTGAAGGGAATCGAACCCTCGTATTCAGCTTGGGAAGCTGCTGCTCTACCATTGAGCTACACCCGCCTGACCCCTGAGATGTCCAACAGTTGGCGGCCTCTGTCAAGGCCGCCGCTATGCGATCACAGGCGGAAATGCTTCGAGAGCTTGAGGCCCTGCGCCTGATAGTTCGAGCCGGCACCTGAGCCGTAGAGGCTGCTCGGCTGTTCCACCATGTGTTCATAGATCAGGCGACCGACGATCTGGCCATCCTCGAGAATGAAGGGCACTTCATGGCTGCGCACTTCGAGCACAGCGCGGCTGCCGCGGCCGCCGGCCGGGGCATGGCCGAAGCCCGGATCGAAGAAGCCGGCATAATGGACGCGAAACTCGCCGACCAGTGGATCGAACGGGGTCATTTCGGCGGCAAAATGCGGCGGCACATGGACGGCCTCGCGAGAGACGAGGATGTAGAACTCATCCGGATCGAGGATCAGCTCGGTACGGCCGCGGCTATAGAGCGGCTCCCAGAAATCGAAGATATCGTGCTGGGCCTTCTTGTCGACATCGACGACGGCGGTGTGATGCTTGCCGCGATAGCCGATCAGCCCTTCCTTGTCGCCGGCAAGGTCGATCGACAGAGCGATGCCGCCGCCGGTGATGTTCGGTTTCTTGCTGGCAACCAGCGTCTCCGTCTCGTGCAGTGCCAGCAGTTCCGGCTCGGTGAGCAGGGCCTGGCCGACACGGAAGCGGATCTGCGACAGGCGCGAACCGCGGCGCACGACGATCGGGAAGGTGCGCGGGCTAATTTCGAGGTAGAGCGGCCCGGAATAGCCGGCCGGGATCTTGTCGAACTCCTGCGCGCGGTCGGTGATGACGCGGGTGAAGATGTCGAGGCGACCCGTTGAGCTCTTCGGATTGGCCGATGCCGACATGTCTTCCGGCAGGTCCAGCCGCTCCATTAGCGGCACGATATAGACGCAGCCGGTTTCCAGCACAGCGCCCTCGGAAAGATCGATCACATGCAATTTCAGTCGGTCGAGCTTGTCGGATACGAGATGCGAAGGCCCTGGCATGAAGCTGGCACGGACGCGGAAGGCATGCGAACTGAGCCGCAGGTCGAGACTTGCCGGCTGGATCTGATCGACATCCAGTTCTCTCTCGCTCGTCAGCCGCCCCGTTTCAAAGAGCGCTGCAATGGCGCGATCGGCCAAAATTCCAGTATTGCGAGCCATCATGCCTCTTTCCCAGCCCATAACCCTGCGAGTGGAAAATCAACTTGCAGGGTTATGAGCTGATTCAAACTATTACTGCGATCCTTGCGCATCCTGACGGTCGCGCGGGCAGTAATTTGCCGCAGACAAAACCAAACTCAGGGAATTGACGCAAGCCGTCAACGGCAGTATTGCAACTTATCCCGTGGTGATTTGGCCGGTCGGCTTGCAGCCACGTTAAATAAGTGGCTAAAAAGACCGGGGTTGAACCGGTCTGCTTTCGCGGCCGGTTTTTTTGTTTTGAAAGTGGTGATGGCATGAGCAAGACTTGGCGCCCCGCAACCCAGCTCGTTCACGGCGGAACGCTCCGTTCGCAATTCAGCGAGACCTCCGAAGCAATCTATCTGACCCAGGGCTTTGTCTACGATACCTCGGAAGCGGCGGAAGCCCGCTTCAAAGGCGAGACGGAAGGCTTCATCTACGCCCGCTACGGCAGCCCCACCAACGACATGTTCGAAAAGCGCATGTGCGCGCTGGAAGGCGCTGAAGACGCCCGAGCCACCGCCTCGGGTATGGCCGCCGTTTCCGCCGCCATCCTCTGCCAGCTGCAGGCTGGCGATCACATCGTCGCGGCGCGTGCCCTCTTCGGCTCCTGCCGTTGGGTGGTCGAGACGCTCGCGCCGAAATACGGCATCGAGTGCACGCTCGTCGACGGACGTTTCGTCGAGAACTGGGGAAAGGCCATCCGCCCGAACACCAAGGTCTTCTTCCTCGAAAGCCCGACCAATCCGACGCTGGAAGTGGTCGACATCGCAGCCGTTGCCAAGCTCGCCAACCAGATCGGCGCCAAGGTCGTGGTCGACAACGTCTTCGCCACGCCGCTCTTCCAGAAGCCGCTGGAACTCGGCGCCCATATCGTCGTCTACTCCGCCACCAAGCATATCGACGGCCAGGGCCGTTCGCTCGGCGGCGTCATCCTTTCCGACAAGCAGTGGATCGACGAGAAGCTACAGGATTATTTCCGCCATACCGGCCCGGCCATGTCTCCCTTCACCGCATGGACGCTGCTGAAAGGCATCGAGACGCTGCCATTGCGCGTCGCGCAGCAGACCACAAACGCCGCCAAGGTGGCCGATTTCCTCGCCGAGCAGACCAGCAAGGTCGCCCGGGTGATCTATCCGGGCCGCAAGGACCATCCGCAGGCCGATATCATCGCCAAACAGATGAGCGGCGGCTCGACCCTGGTCGCCTTCGAGCTCAAGGGCGGCAAGGAAGCGGCCTTCAAGCTGCAGAACGCATTGGAGATCGTCAAGATCTCCAACAATCTCGGCGACTCCAAGAGCCTGATCACCCATCCGGCCACGACGACGCACAAGAACCTCACCGACGAGGCCCGCGCCGAACTCGGCATTTCGCCCGGCACCGTGCGCTTCTCCGCCGGTATCGAGGACGGCGAGGATCTGGTCGAGGATTTCGCCCGCGCGCTGGCGCAGGTTTCCGCCTGATATCGCTCGAGCCGCCCGGAAGCTTCTCCGGGCGGCTCGAACTAGCTTATGGGCAATGTCGCAGGAGACGGCTCTCCGTCAGCTTGCGGCCCTGAACTGAACTTCACCGTCGTGCAGGAAGAACATCTTGTCGAACAATCTGAGATCCAAGGGGTTCGGCAGGCGGACATCCTCCAGATCGGGGACGGGCTTCCGTTCAGGATCGTATGAGCGATCGATCTGCGAGATGAAGACGATGATCACGCTTCTTTCGCGCGCGAATGCCTTCAACGCCTGTACCTGGGTCATCACGTCAGGATTTTCCCGCTTCTGATCAAGCAGTTGCAGATAATCGACCACCGCCAGCGTGCCGCGCGGCGCCGCGGCCAGCCTTTTGACGATATAGTCGGCGCTGATGGCATCCGAATTGTCGAATTCGAACAATTCAGCGAATTCTACGGGATCGGCCTCGATCATCCGGAAGCGATCCAGAACGGCCTTCTCCGTGTCTTCCAAGGTGAAGAACGCACCGCGATTGCCTGATTTCATGGCTTCGACGGCAAACCTCAAGCTCATCAAGGTCTTGCCGTGACCGGGTCGGGCGCCAACCAGAACCAGATCGCCCGGATTCAATCGCGAATACAACTCGCTGACGGGGACGTCAGTTTTTGTTCTGGCCGAAAGCAAGCTCCAGCCTTCAAATCCCTCGCTGGCCGCAATGCGATCCAGCGCGGCATGCAAGGGTATGTTCTGCTGGCGGGACAGCAGCCTCGCCTTGCGCTTCAAATGATAAACAGGGGCGGAAAGCCTCATCTAAACCTCCTATTGCGAGCAATCATCGCAACCCCTCCTTATGCTAGCGCTCAAACAGTCGGTTTGGAGATCGAAAACCCCGCATGAAGAATGCTTTCCCGAATGGAGGGGGGAGGCGCGGGCCGTGCCAGAATCAGATGATAGCCTAAATCCGATTGCCGGAAAATCTCAAGCAGGCACCTCGCCGGCGGAACATAAGGCAAGATCAGGCATTATGCGAACTCAAGTTCTTGATCGGAGATCAGCAAATCCGAGCATAAAGTCGAAGTGAACCTGCAATTGTGGCAAGCCTATATATCTGCGGCGGCACCTGCTGCCGGGAATTGTGCTAGACAAGAGCAAATGACAAATGGAGCGAGATACTTTTGAAGCAAGCCGCTAACCTTCTTCATCGGTCTTAATAGCTGAAATTCAAAAGACTTCGCCGTTACGAGCTAGATTTCATTACGCCGTTCCTTGACGGAACGGATCGGTTATAGGATACCGCTAGATGTCCTGCGCTTTGCAGGGATCAGGGAAAGCGGATAATATGCCGCTAGCATTGGAAATGCTGAAACGTTCATGAGGCTTGAAGAAGCGTTCGACGATTCAGGGCAGTGGCAAGGTATGAGATATGTATCGCGCCTTAACACGCGACATAGAAGTGGTCGTGGAGCCGTTTTATCTGGAGGAGCAATCCGATCCGGACGACGATCGCTATGTATGGGGATACCGCATCGTCATCTCCAATCATTCCAAGATGGCCGTCAAGCTGGTGACGCGCTACTGGCACATTACCGACATGAACGGCATCGTGGACGAAGTGACGGGGCCAGGCGTGGTCGGCGAGCAGCCGCATCTGAAGCCTGGCGATACCTATGAATACTCCTCCGGCTGCCCGTTGGACACGCCGTCAGGCATGATGTTCGGCCATTATCAGATGGAGACGGATGACGGGGAGCAATTCCATGTCAAGATCCCCGCCTTCTCTCTCGATACGCCCAACCTGCTGCGGACGCTGAACTAGAACGGTTCCGCGCTTCTTCGAATAGCGGAACGCTCTATCTTCTTGCTTCTTTACGCATTCCGGACGGAAAGGCGACACGCACTTTTACTGGAAATGCGCTGGTGCAGCATCAGGCCGCTTCTATTTCCGACACTTCGAAGCGATAGGTGGTCGAGCAGAACTCGCAGGTCACGGCGATTTCGCCATTCTCCTCGCTGGCTTCGATCTCCTCGGCGGAAAAGCCCTTCAATACGCCCTTCAGCTTGTCACGCGAGCATGAACAGCGATCGTAGACGGCTTTCGGCTCGTAGACGCGCACGCCGCGCTCGTGGAAGAGGCGGTATAGCAGCCGCTCAGTGCCGACAAGCGGATCGGTCAGTTCGTCTGCATCGATCGTCTCGACCAGGCTGCGCGCTTCCGCCCAGGCATCATCCTCGACATGACGACGCGCGCCGTCATCCCCGTCGCCGCCATGTAGGTCCGGCTGCCGCATGCGTTCCGGCGCTTCAGGGAGAAACTGGGCGATCAAGCCCCCTGCCCGCCAGCGATGACGCGGCTTGCCATTCTCGTCGCGGTCGAAAAGTTCGGCAGCGCCCAGACGCACGCGCGTCGGGATCTGTTCCGACTGGCGGAAATAAGTGCCGGCAATCTCCTCGAGCGACGCGCCGTCGAGAGCAACAATGCCCTGATAGGGCTGGCTGAAGCGGCCCTGATCGATGGTGAAGGCGAGCACGCCCTTGCCGAGCAGCTGCTCAGGTTCGGTCCGGCCTTCAGCCACAGCCTTTGCCAGCGCCTCTTCATTGAAGCGGGCATAGGCGCGAACATTCTCCGGCGTCGAGAAATCGGCAACCAGAAGATCGACGGGACCATCGCCCTTAGTTTGCACGGTGAACTTGCCTTCGAACTTCAGCGACGTGCCGAGAAGCACCGTCAGGACAACGGCTTCAGCCAGAAGACGCGCGACCGGCATCGGATAGTCGTGCCGGGCGAGGATCGCGTCCAGCAGCGGACCAAGCTGCACGGCACGGCCGCGCACGTCCAAACCCTCCACCTGGAAGGGGACGACGTGATCGTCACCGGCAAAATCGAACTGACCCAGCGATGCGGCATTTTCAGCCATTGCTTTACTCCTACTGCGCCCGCGCCCTTGAGACGCGGCTTCATATCCTCAGATCGCGCCCAGGCACCAAGCAAGAATCGACTTTTGCGCATGAAGGCGGTTTTCCGCCTCATCGAAAACAACGGATTGCGGACCATCGATCACTTCGTCCGTCACCTCCTCCCCGCGATGGGCGGGCAGGCAATGCATGAACAACGCGTCTTTGCCGGCCTGTGCCATCAAAGCCTTGTTGACCTGATAGGGCTGGAAGACGTTGTGACCGCGAGCCCGGTGTTCCTGATTCATGGAAACCCAGGTATCGGTTACCACGCAATCGGCGCCGGCGACCGCACGGTCTGCATCATGCGAGAGCAAGATTTCGGCGCCCTCGTTGCGGGCCCAGTTCAGATAGTGATCCTTTGGCTCGGAACCAAGGGGTACCGCCATGTTCATGCGATAACCGAAACGCGCAGCACCTTCGATCAGCGAATGCAGCACGTTGTTGCCATCGCCGGTCCAGGCAATCGTCTTGCCCTTGACCGGGCCGCGATGCTCCTCGAAGGTCATGATATCGGCCATGATCTGGCAGGGATGCGTATCGTCCGTCAGCGCATTGATGACCGGAACGGTCGCATGTTCCGCAAGCTCCAGCAGGCGCGAGTGATCTGTCGTGCGGATCATGATCGCGTCGACATAGCGCGACAGCACCTTGGCGGTGTCGCCGATCGTCTCGGCCCGGCCGAGCTGCATTTCTGTGCCGGAGAGGAACAGCGTCTCGCCGCCCAGCTGACGCATGCCGACATCGAAGGAGACGCGGGTACGGGTGGACGGCTTCTCGAAAATCATCGCCAGCATCTTGCCGTCCAGCGGCTTGTCAGCCGCGCCCGCCTTCAGCGCTTTCTTTCGCACGATCGCATCGTCGATGATATTGCGCAGATCGGCAGCCGGGACAGCCGAGAGATCGAGGAAGTGTTTCGGAGAAGCCATGTCCTTACCTGTACTCCAGAAAAAACAATAACGCCCGCGTGGGGCAGGAACGCCCCGACTGCGGGCGATAAACTTAAGCCGATTTCTTGGTGCGGGCAGCGCGCGCGCGTTCGGCCGCACGCTCGATGCGGGCGAGGCCCTCGCGTGCTTCCTCGGCGGTGACGACCAGCGGCGGCAGCAGGCGGATGACGTTGTCGCCTGCGGGCACACCCAGCAGATGCTCGGCTCGGATAGCCTGCAGCAGATCCGCCTGCGGAATGGCCGCCTTGATACCAAGCATCAAGCCTTCGCCTCGTACATCCTCGATGATATCGGGGAAGCGGTCTTTCAGCGAGGCAAGGCCCTGGCGGAAGACCAGGGCGACATCGCGAACATGCTGCAGGAAGCCATCGGCAAGGACGATGTCGAGCACGGCATTGCCAACGGCCATGGCAAGCGGATTGCCGCCATAAGTCGAGCCGTGCGTACCGGCCTTCATGCCGGAGGCGGCCTCAGCCGTCGCAAGGCAGGCGCCGAGCGGGAATCCGCCGCCGATACCCTTGGCCACGGCCATGATGTCAGGCTTGATGCCGGCCCACTCGTAAGCGAAGAGCTTACCTGTGCGGCCGACACCGCACTGGACTTCGTCCAGGATCAGCAGCAAGCCGTGCTCATCGCAGATCTGGCGCAGGCCGCGCAGGAACTCGTTGGTGGCCGGGCGAATACCACCCTCGCCCTGCACCGGCTCGATCAGGATCGCGGCCGTCGCATCGGTGATGGCTGCGCGGACGACATCGAGGTCGCCGAACGGCACCTGATCGAAGCCCGGAGCCTTCGGGCCGAAGCCTTCGATATATTTTTCCTGGCCGCCGGCAGCGACTGTCGCGATGGTGCGGCCGTGGAAGGCGCCCTCGAAGGTGATGACGTGGAACTTCTCGGGATGGCCCTTGGCGAAATGATAGCGCCGCGCCGTCTTGATGGCACATTCCAGCGCTTCGGCACCGGAGTTGGTAAAGAACACCTTGTCGGCGAACGTCACCTCCGTCAGCCGCTTCGACAGCTTCTCCTGACCGGGCACTTCATAGAGGTTGGACAGGTGCCAGACCTTGTCTGCCTGCGCCTTCAGTTCCGCCACGAGGTGGGGATGAGCATGACCGAGCGAATTGACCGCCACGCCGGCTGCGAAATCGAGGTAACGTTCGCCGCTTTCAGTGATCAGCCACACGCCCTCGCCTCGCTCGAACCGCAGCGGAGCACGCATGTAGGTATCATAAAGCGGCGCGGTCTCGGCCATGGCCATATCTCCTCGATCACAACTCTAAGGACCAATCGCTTCCGCTTGATGAAACAGGCCCGAAAAAATCAAAAATGCCGCCTTGCGGCGGCCTGGGCACTATTGATGTTTTGCACCGCGATGTCAACAAAACTGGCGATTTAGCAGGTGCGAGAAAGCGCTTGCGCATAAAAGGAATGCGTTGGGCGTTGCATATTGCAGAAATGCCACGTTGGGGCAGCAAGTTGGGGAAAACCTCGAAATCGATTCCTCAAGATTCCCGCGACTCTTGTCACGGAGTCAGCCTCACACTAGGTTAAAAACCAATTGCTAGACTGCATGCGGCGGAACTAGTCACCACAATTTTAAAGCGTTTCGCGCCTCGACCTAATGCGAGGCTATGGTGAAGGATTCTGCCATGGGAAACGCGACAGCGGAGACAGGGCATGAATTGGACAGACGAACGCGTCGAGAAGCTGAAAAAGCTATGGTCCGAGGGGTTGAGCGCCAGCCAGATCGCGGCGCAGCTGGGCGGCGTTAGCCGTAATGCCGTCATCGGCAAGGTGCATCGCCTGAACCTTCCCGGCCGAGCGAAGGCGGGCGGCACGACGACCGCCGCCCGCACGCCGAAGCGCGGCGCCACGGCGCCACGGGCTCCGACCTACGCCTCGCGCGTTGCAACCCGCACGGTTACCCGTCAGCAGGGCGCGACCATGCTGAAGGAAGAGATCGAGGTCGATGCCGTCAGCGAGATTACCTATCGTCCGGCGAGCAATGTCGTCGTTCCGATTTCGCGCCGCCTCGGCCTGACCGAGCTGACGGAACGCACCTGCAAATGGCCTGTCGGCGATCCGCTGAAGGACGATTTCCACTTCTGCGGCAACGATAGCCCGGATTCGTCGCCCTACTGCACCTATCATCAGCGCATGGCCTACCAGCCGGTGCATGAACGCCGCCGCAACAACGGCTAAGCATCGGATCCCAGGCATCCAGACAAAGAAACGGGCCCCTCACAGCCTGTGTGGAAACGTTTGGAGGCTCCGGTTTGACCGGGGCCTCTTTTGGTTTCTGGGTCTATGCGGGTTTTGATGTTATGTTTATGGTGCGCCTGATGTTGTAGGCGAGCACCGAGAGGGCCATTTCGGTTCTGGTG
>NZ_JARWKZ010000024.1:0-94847 GCF_050577975.1 Rhizobium sp. BR 315
CACCGGTATTGGCGACCGTGCCGCCGATCAGCGCCATGTAGCCGCCGCGATTGATGGTGATCGCACCGGCATTCGTCACCGGCGCCGAGGCGCCATTGCCGGTGAAGCTCCGCCTACCCGCCATGAAGTCGTCGTCGGAGATGCCGAGCGTCGAGGCGACGAAGGCGCCGGCCTTGATTGTCCCGGTCTTGGTGATGGCAATGCCGTTCGGATTGATCAGATAGACCTGGCCATTGGCGTTGATCTGACCAGCGATGGTCGAGCTTGTCCCACCGGTGACGCGATTGAGGATGGCAGCATTGGCATCGGGCTGGACGAAGGTGACCCGGTTGCCCTTGCCGACATCAAAACTCTGCCAGTTGACGACGGCGCTGCCGCTCGCCTGGTTGATCGTCAGCGCCCCTGCCGACGGTGTGCCGATGGTCGCACTGCCGGCCGCCACCTGACCGCCCGTCGGCAGCGACTGCGCCAGCACCGCCGTCGAATGCACCAGCGCCGTCGAGGCCAGAAGCCCGGCCTGGAACAGACCGCTCCTGAAGCCACGCGCGGATTTCGAGAACACTCGTGCAGACATAAATTCCCCCGGCCCGAAATTGCAGAGTTCGGGTTCACGGCGATCAGAAGCCGCTTGCCATTCTCGTGATTCCGTATTTGTTGTCGTCCATGCGCTTTTTGGCAGCACCAGCCGGGAGACGTCCTGATTGGCCGTGGCGGAAGCCCTGAAATTTTGCTGAAATTCCGCTGAAACCCACGAATATTCATGGTTTTTGGCTGACTTACGTGATTAGTGGCACTGTGCCGGAATATGGAACTATCGCAGGAGAGAGGGGGATCGGTGCTCCAATTTGCCGGCTTTGAACTCGATGAGAAGCGCTCCGAATTGCGCAGGCTCGATGGTGAAACTATCAAGCTGAGGCCGAAGTCTTTCGATTTGCTGCGCCTGTTTGCGACCAGACCCGGCAGGGTCCTCAGCAAGCACGAATTGATGACGGCGATCTGGCCGGACGTTCACGTCGGCGAGGACAATCTGTTTCAGTGCATTCGGGAAATTCGCGCAGCACTAGGCGACGAGAAGCGCGAATTGATACGCGCGATCGCGGGGCGTGGCTACCTGTTTGAGGCCGAGGTGTCGGGTTCGACCGACGCCAACCCACAGCAAGCAGTCCTCTCGAAAATCGGATCTCAAACCGAAAGCGAGCTGACGGTAGGTTGGCGCAGCAGCAAGGTGCGGCGCCGCGCCGTATTGATCGCTATGGCAGCGGTCGGCGTGACGGCTTTGACAATTCCAGCAATGATGCTTCCCAATATTTTCGCAGCTTCGCCACCAAATGTGGCAATATTGCCCATGGCAATGGCGAGCAGCGATCCGGCGGTCGCTCGAATGGCGGCCGGCGTCATTAGTGACCTGACAGACGGGTTGGCAAAAATCGAGACCATCCGCGTGGTGGTTCCGCCTGGCGCGGCCATAAAGAAAGCCGATCTTGTCTTAAACAGCGAATTGGAAAAGACCGGAACGACATGGAGCCTGCGCGCCCATATGATCGAACCGGCAACCGGCGCGGTCAAGTGGTCGACATCCCTATCGGTTAACCTGACAGACATTGATCCTCAGCTCCAGCGAACGCGCCTGACCGCCGCTATCGGCGACGCTCTCGCCCAGCGGATCAACGCGCTTCTGACGTCAGGCAATGGTTCAGTGGATGGCGGGCCGACGGGCACCGCCAAAGCCACTATCGAACAGGCAACCGCCTCGATCAATCACACGACGTTGGAGCGCTTTCGCACCGCTGAGGCGATGCTGGAAAAGGCTCTTGCGGACGACGCCGACAATGTCGATCTGCGAGTTGCGCTTGCGGCCTTCAAATTACGCGGGATTCAGTTGTCGTGGTTTCCCGACACGGAGCGCCAGGCGGTCGTCAATGGTGTCGGCGTAATCATGGAGCGCGCATTGCACACGCATCCCAACTACATCCCGGTGCTCGCAACACATTGCCGGTATCTGTCGGCGACGAACCGGTTCGCCGAGAGCCTGGTGGCATGCGGAAAGGCGCTCGCTCTAGACCCCTGGGACGGCAGCGCGCTCTACCTCACCGGCCTCGCACAGATCTTTTTGGGGCGTTTCGATGATGCGCTTGCGACGTTCAAGCAAGCGGACCGTTTCGATACGCCCCAAGTCGCGCGCTGGACATGGGGGATCGGAGCGGGCTGGGCTTGCATGCTTATGGGCCGCGCCGACGAAGCGCTGCCCTGGCTGGAGCGATCGATCAAGATCACGCCGGCCAGCGGGCGCATCTATTTTCTGATGGCGGCAGCCTATCAGCAACTGGGCCGAATAGCCGAAGCAAAGGTCGCCGTTGCAAAAGGGATGGAGCTTAGACCAGGTTCGACAGCGCTAAATGCACCGCCGCCCAGCAACAACACAAGCCCTGTTTTTCTCAAGGCCCAGGAGCGCATTATGAGACTCATAGTTGAGGCCGGGTTGCCCGAGAAGTGATGATCCAGCGGCAAAGGTGAAGCGTCGAGTTTTGGCAAAGATTGAGTATCGCGCTTACCGCCAGACATGGCCGAGAACGCGAGTGGCCAGGTGCAAAATTGCTCGCTCTGAGGAGATATGCCGGTTGGTTTGAGGCGGGCCGAAGGCTGCGTCTCGGCATGAATCCACAGCGATATAGCCACATGCCGGCAACACCATGAACTGTGGCGAACGAAGCTATAAAATCAATCGTAATGCACCGAACAAAGACGGTACCATTGGAATGGAACCCGCCCATTCAGCCCCTAGCGACTGAAGGAATGCCCTATGGAAAGCGAGCAGATAAGCCCTGTCACCTGAGGTTACTCAGGTGACAGGGCGGGCCGCCGACACGAGCGATGCTAGTGTCAGCAACCGGGGGCGAAATGGCAATAACCCAAATCAAACGCTTAGAACATTGGACCTTAGTCTGATCACACGCCTGATACGAAACTTCCTCGAAAAATAATCCAATTCATCAAGCGCAATGTCGGTAGAAATTGATTCAACACCATCACAACCAGCCTGCATGGGATGATCGTCTCCGAGCACGACGGTCTTGAGTGGCTGTACCAGTATGGTGACCTGGATCTCGGCGAACACGATTACGGCGTTTTCCTGTAGGGCATTCGCACCGTCGTCATGGGGCGTGGCACGTATGATTTCATCGCGAAGGCGCCGTCGCCTTGGGCTACGCCGACCAATGCGTCATCGTGGTCACCTCCCGACCGATCGATGATCCAAAGGCACCTCTCATTGTTCGTAGCGATGTCGATATTCTCATCGCGGAGCTGCGTGCACTCAATGACGGTGACGTCTGGATGCCTGCTGGCGGACAACTGCAGATGGCTTTCATGGAGCGTGGCGCTCTGGATGAGATCGAAATCTATGTAATGCCGGAACTACTCGGCGGTGGCCTTCCGCTCTTTCCGCTCACCGGTTTTCGTGCAAGTCCTAAGCTCGTAAGCGCCAAAGCGATCGACAAGAGCTGCGTCCGGCTGCATTACCGAATGGAGCCTAAGAATGCCGCTGAGGTTAGTTTTGCTGGTAGCGTCGAGTAGTATACTCGTGATCCGCAGCACGGCGAAAACGCAAACTGAGCTGTCAATCAGCTCGTCCTCAAGCCCTTCGCTACCAAGCTTACAATAGCCTATGTCGGCTCTGCCGCAGCCGTAGCGCGGCCACGCAGCCTGCGGCGCGTACCGGACGGGCTTTCGGAAAAGCTTGCCCTGTAGCTGCGGGAAAATGCCGAGGCGGAATTGAAGCCGGTCGCGGCGGCTATATCGGCAAAAGAATCTTTGGTTTCGATGACCTTGCGTCGTGCGGCATTCAGTCGGAGTGCCAGATAGTGCACATGCGGTGGCGCGCCGATGCTATCTTGAAAGAGCGCCTGCAGGTGGCGGGCGCTGACGCCGACGCGCCGCGCCAGGCGCGCCAAAAGCAATGGCTGTTCGATATGGTCTTCCATCAAGCGGATGGCCTGAGCGACGCGGGGATCGCGCATGCGCAGACCGGCGGTCGACGGTGAGAGTTCCACCGCATTTTGGCCGGATGCCGGCTCGTAGATGAACAAACGGCTGACCTCGAGCGCCAGCGAATAGCCCTGCCGCCGGCGGATGATTTCCAGCATGAGATCGACCGTCGGCAACGAACCGGCCGTGGTAATGCGCTTGCCGTCGATCACGAAACGGTCCTTGACGGCCCTCACCTGCGGATAGGCAAGCGCGAAATCGTCGAAATCCTCCCAGTGCACAGCGGCCGAAACATTGTCGAGCAGGCTCGCTTCGGCAAGCAGCCAGGTGCCGGACTCGATGCCGGCAACCATCGAACGGTGGCGTGCGGTTTGCGACAGTTGCATTTTCAACGCCTGCGTCGCGCTGCGCTGCCAATTGTAGCTGGCGAGCACGAAGAGCGGCGCCGTATCCGAAGTCGACCGGAAACCGGACGATGCGGGCACAGGGATCTGGCTGGTCGTTTCCGCCGGCGAACCATCCGGCGTGAAGAGCCGCCAGCGATAAAGCTCCGCCCCGGAAATACGGTTGGCCCCGCGCAATGGCTCGATGACCGAAGCGATCAAAATCAGGTTCGTCTCCGGGAGGATCAGAAGGTCGATGTCGAGCGTCTCATTGGCTGATGTCAGCATTCAGCATTCCTTTGATCGTTCCGAAACTGTATCGAATACTTCTGATAATGCAAAGCATGAAGGCGTCTCATGGCTCGTAATGTCCTCAATACGAGGGAGAACAAAAATGCCTCTTGCGATGAATCGCGACGTCTTCATCACCTGTGCCGTGACCGGTGCCGGCGACACGGTTTCCAAATCCAGCCATGTTCCGATCACTCCCAAGCAGATTGCGGAATCCGCGATCGATGCCGCCAAGGCCGGGGCAGCGGTGGTTCACTGCCATGTCCGCGATCCGGAGACGGGTGCTGCCAGCCGCCGCAACGATCTCTACAAGGAGGTCACGGACCGCATCCGTTCGGCCGATGTCGATGTCGTGCTGAACCTGACGGCCGGCATGGGCGGAGACCTGATTTTCGGCGATGTCGAAAGCCCATTGCCGTTGAATGCCAGGGGCACGGACATGGCGGGCGCCACCGAGCGTGTCAGCCATGTCGCCGAATGCCTGCCGGAAATCTGCACGCTCGATTGCGGTACGATGAATTTCAGTCTCGGCGACTATGTCATGACCAATACGCCCTCGATGCTGAGGGCCATGGCGAAGAAGATGACCGATCTCGGTGTTCGTCCTGAGATCGAGGCCTTCGATACCGGTCATCTCTGGTTTGCCAAGCAGCTTGCCGAGGAGGGTCTCATTGAGGACCCGGTTCTCATCCAGCTCTGCATGGGCATCCCCTGGGGGGCGCCCGACGACCTGAACACCTTCATGGCGATGGTCAATAACGTTCCCAAAAGCTGGACCTTCTCGGCCTTTTCCATCGGTCGCAACGCCATGGCCTATCCGGCGGCTGCAATCCTTGCCGGCGGCAATGTCCGCGTCGGGCTTGAAGACAATCTCTATGCCGGAAAGGGCATGCTCGGGACCAACGCGCAGCTCGTCGAAAAGGCCGTGCAGGTGGTCGAAGGCATGGGCGCGCGCATCATCGGCCCCGAAGATGTCCGCAAGAAACTGAAACTGACGAAGCGCTGAGGCCGGCATGACCAAGATCAACAAGGCGGCCTGCATCGGCGGCGGCGTCATCGGCGGCGGATGGATCGCCCGCTTCCTGCTGGCGGGCATCGATGTCGATGTCTACGATCCGCATCCAGAGGCGAAACGCATCGTCGGCGAAGTGCTTGCCAATGCTGAAAAAGCCTATGCGATGCTGACCGGCGCACCGCTTCCGCCGCGCGGCAAGCTCACATTCCGGGACACGCTGGAAGCGGCCGTAGACGGTGCCGACTGGATCCAGGAAAGCGTGCCCGAGCGGCTTGATCTCAAGCGCAACGTGTTGACACAGATCGATGCGGCCGCACGGCCGGATGCCTTGATCGGCTCGTCCACTTCCGGGCTGCTGCCGACCGATCTGCAGCGCGACATGCGCCATCCCGAACGGCTCTTCGTCGCTCATCCCTACAATCCGGTCTATCTCCTACCGCTCGTCGAGATCGTCGGCGGCGAAAAGACCAGTGCTGCGACAATCCAGGCCGCCATGGACAGGCTGCCGCCGATCGGCATGAAGGGCGTGCATATCGCCAAGGAGATCGAGGCTTTTGTCGGCGACCGCCTGCTGGAAGCGCTCTGGCGCGAGGCGTTGTGGCTGATCAAGGACGATATCTGCACCGTCGAGACGCTGGACGATGTCATCCGCTATTCCTTCGGCCTGCGTTGGGCACAGATGGGGCTGTTCCAGACCTATCGCATCGCCGGCGGCGAAGCGGGCATGCGTCACTTCCTGGCGCAGTTCGGCCCCGCATTGCAGTGGAACTGGACAAAGCTGATGGACGTCGTCGATCTCGACGATGCCCTCGTCGAAAAGATCGGCCGGCAGTCGGACGAGCAGGCCGATGGCCTGTCGATCCGCGAACTGGAGCGCATCCGCGACGAAAACCTCGTTGGCATCCTCCAAAGCCTGAAGGGAAGCCACGGCGGCAAGGGCTGGGGCGCCGGCAAGCTGCTCAAGGATTTCGAGCAGCATCTTTGGTCGGCAGGCGGCGGCGAGAAGCAGGGCTTGGACATCGCAAAGCCGCTGCGTCTGATCGACACCAAGGTCAGCCCGGCCTGGGTCGACTACAATGGCCATATGACCGAGCATCGCTATCTGCAGGTGTTCGGCGACACCTCGGACGCGCTGCTGCGCCTGATCGGCGTCGATATGGACTATGTCGAGCGCGGCCACAGCTACTATACGGTGGAGACCCATATCCGGCATCTCGGCGAGGCCAAGCTTGGTCAGGCCATCCATTCGACTGCGCAGATCCTCGCGTCTGATGAAAAG
This sequence comes from Rhizobium sp. BR 315, assembly GCF_050577975.1. Classification (NCBI taxonomy): domain Bacteria; kingdom Pseudomonadati; phylum Pseudomonadota; class Alphaproteobacteria; order Hyphomicrobiales; family Rhizobiaceae; genus Rhizobium; species Rhizobium sp. BR 315. The sequence continues at coordinate 6,953 of NZ_JARWKZ010000024.1, forward strand.
CGGCTGCATGTTTTCCATGCGCTGCACAACACAGTGAGCGGCGATGTCGTCGCCACCGCCGAACAGATGCTGCTGCATGTCGATGCCAAGGCGGGCAAGGCCACGGCCGCACCGGAGGAGGTGCTGGCCAAACTAAGGCCGATCGTTGCTGCTCATGCAGCTCTGCCAATGCCTGATGGAGCCGGCCGTCATGTGGGACAAAAACGCTAGGGGGAAGCGATCGTGAATTTCGGACTCAGCGAAGAACAGGAAATGATCGTCAAGACGGTCCGGGACTTCGTGGAGACGGAGATCTATCCGCACGAGAACGAGGTCGAACGCACCGGTATTGTGCCGCCGGATCTTGGGCAGGACATCAAGCGCAAATGCATCGAACTCGGCTTCTATGCCTGCGGCTTTCCTGAGGAGATCGGCGGCGCTGGCCTGGATCATCTGACCTTCACGCTTGTCGAACGCGAGCTCGGCCGCGGCTCGATGGCGCTGACGGTTTTCTTCGGCCGCCCCTCGGGCATCCTGATGGCCTGCGAAGGCGAACAGCGCGAGCGTTATCTCCTGCCGGCCGTGCGCGGCGAACGCGTCGACGCGCTTGCCATCACCGAACCGGACGCCGGCTCCGACATGCGCGGCATGAAATGCGCGGCGCGGCAGGATGGCGATGACTTCGTGCTCAGCGGCGCGAAGCATTTCATCTCGCATGCCGATGTCGCCGATTTCGTCATCGTCTTTGCCGCAACCGGCGAGGAAGACACTCACAGGGGTGTCAAGAAGAAGATCACCGCCTTCCTGGTCGATCGCGGCACGCCGGGGTTCGATATCCTGAAGGGCTATGACTCGGTCTCCCATCGCGGCTATCACAACTGCATCCTGAACTTCACCGATTGCCGCCTGCCGAAGTCGCAGGTGCTTGGCGAGGTGCATCGCGGCTTCGATCTTGCCAATCAATGGCTCTACGGAACGCGGTTGACCGTCGCTGCGACCTGCGTCGGGCGAGCCCGCAGGGTCTTCGACCTTGCGCTGCCCTATGCCGCCGAGCGCAAGCAATTCGGCAAACCGATCGGTGCCAATCAGGGCGTGTCGTTCAAGCTTGCCGACATGATCACCGAGATTGACGCCGCCGACCTCCTGACACTATCCGCGGCCTGGAAACTGGATGCCGGCATCCCGGCCAATCGCGAGATTGCGTCGGCCAAGCTCTATGCCTCGGAAATGCTTGCCCGCGTCACCGACGAAGCGATCCAGATTTTCGGCGGTATGGGCCTGATGGATGACCTGCCACTGGCCCGCTTCTGGCGCGACGCTCGCGTCGAGCGCATCTGGGATGGCACCTCGGAAATACAGCGGCATATCATCAGCCGCGACCTGCTTCGGCCATTCGGAGCATGAGCCCATGACGCAGCGCTCGCTCGACCGTCTCATCCGACCCAGAACGATCGCCGTCTTCGGCGGCCGCGAGGCGCGACGCGTCATCGAACAATGCGATCGCATGGGATTTGCCGGCGAGATCTGGCCGGTGCATCCGACACAGGAAAGTGTCCTCGGCCGCCGTTGCTACCGGTCGGTCGCCGAACTGCCTGACGCGCCTGACGCCGCCTTCGTCGGCGTCAACAGGATGCTCACCGTCAATATCGTCCGCGAACTCTCCGCGAGAGGCGCCGGCGGTGCGGTCTGCTACGCCTCCGGTTTCAGCGAAGCGGTGGCGGAGCTTGCAGACGGCGCTGAGCTGCAAGGGGCTCTCGTCGAAGCCGCCGGCGCCATGCCGATCGTCGGTCCCAACTGCTACGGCATGATCAATGGCCTTGATGGCGCCCTGCTCTGGCCCGATCAGCACGGCATAGTGCGCACAGAGCGCGGCGTCGCGATCCTCACCCAATCCTCCAACATCGCCATCAATCTCAGTATGCAGAGGCGCGGCCTGCCCATCAGCTATCTGATGACTGCGGGCAACCAGGCACAGACCGGCCTGTCGGATCTCGCCCAAGCCGCTCTCGCGGATCCTCGCGTCACAGCGGTCGGCCTGCATATCGAAGGTTTCGGCGATATCAGGGCGCTGGAAGCTCTCGCAATGCGCGCGCGGGATCTGAAGAAACCCGTCGTCGCGCTGAAGGTCGGCAAATCCGAACAGGCGCAGCGAGCGACCGTTTCACACACGGCCTCGCTCGCCGGCAGCGATGCGGTTGCAGACGCCGTTCTCGATCGCCTCGGCATAGGTCGCGTCACGACGCTGCCGGAGCTCATCGAAACGCTGAAACTCCTGCATGTCGCAGGTCCGCTCGAAACCAATGCAATATCTTCGATGAGCTGTTCGGGCGGCGAGGCCTCGCTGATGGCAGACGCCGCAGTCGGTCGGAATGTCGAGTTCCGCGCTCTGAAAACCGAACAGCTGCCCGCCTTGCGCGCGACGCTTGGCCAGATGGTGACGCTTTCCAATCCGCTCGACTACCACACCTTCGTCTGGGGCGATCTTGCGCGGCAGACGGAGGCCTTCAGCGCCATGTTCGCCGGCGGCTATGCCCTCAATCTCCTCGTTCTCGACTTTCCGCGCGAAGATCGCTGCGATGGCGCCGACTGGATGATCACCGTTGCGGCCGTTGCCGCAGCCGCGAAGCAAACCGGTGCGCGTGCCGGCATTCTGGCGACACTGCCCGAAAACATGCCGGAGACAATCGCGCAGCAACTGATCGAAGCCGGCATCGTGCCACTCTGCGGCATCAGCGAGGCACTGGCGGCGGCTGACATCGCCAGCGGGATCGCCGACGCCTGGAAGAGACCGCAACCATTGCCGCTCCTCAGCACGCGGACCGAAGCGGGCGAAATGGAAACGCTGAGCGAGGCTGCGGCCAAGGCCGAGCTCGCAGCCGCAGGCCTTATAGTCCCGCGTGGCAAGACCGCCGCCACGGCGAGCGAGGCGGCCGACTGCGCGGGGCAACTCGGCTTCCCGGTCGCGCTCAAGGCGCTCGGTGTCGAGCACAAGTCCGATGTCGGTGCTGTCAAACTCAACCTGTGGGATAGGAATAGCGTCCGAGATGCGGCGGAGAGCATGAACCATGTCGCTCGCGGATTTCTCGTCGAACGCATGGTCGATCGCCCTCTTGCGGAATTGATCGTCGGAGCGGTCCGCGATCCGGTCGTCGGCTTGACCCTCACCGTCGGTGCAGGCGGAATCCTCGTGGAATTGCTTGAAGATTCCGTCGTTTTGCCGCTTCCGGTCACGAAAGCCGAGGTCATGGACCGGATTTCGCGGCTCAAAGTCCGTAAGCTGATAGAAGGTTATCGCGGCAATGCGGGAAGCAGTCTTGAAATGGTTGCCGATGCCGTCGTATCAACGGCAGAATATGTCGTAAAGAATGCCGCACGGCTTGAAGAACTGGACATTAATCCATTGATGGTTCTACCAGAATCCCGCGGCGTCGTGGCCGCAGATGCGCTCATTCGGCGAAGGAGGTAGCAGAAGTTGCAAGACCCCATTCGCACTCGAAGCGACAACGGTATTCTTGAGGTCATCATTAACAGGCCGAAGGCGAATGCCATCGACTTGGCGACGAGCCGCAAGATGGGGCTGATCTTTCGCGACTTCCGCGACAACCCGGATCTGCGTGTCGCCATCATCACCGGTGCGGGCGAGAAATTCTTTTCCGCCGGCTGGGATTTGAAGGCTGCGGCAGCCGGCGACGCGGTTGACGGCGATTACGGTGTTGGCGGCTTTGGCGGTCTGCAGGAGTTGCGCGATCTCAACAAGCCTGTCATCTGCGCCGTCAACGGCATTTGTTGCGGTGGCGGCCTGGAGATTGCGCTTTCCACCGATCTGATTATCGCCGCCCCGCACGCCACCTTCGCGCTGCCGGAAATCCGCTCCGGTACGGTGGCAGATGCTGCGTCGATCAAATTGCCGAAGCGCATCCCCTATCACATTGCGATGGACATGCTGCTGACCGGTCGCTGGCTTAATGTTGAGGAGGCGCATCGCTGGGGCTTCGTCAACGAGATCGTCGTGGCCGACAAGCTGATGGACAGGGCGTGGGAACTGGCCCGCCTGCTCGCCAGCGGCCCGCCGCTCGTCTACGCTGCCATCAAGGAAATCGTCAGGGAAGCGGAGGGAACGACGTTTCAGACTGCCATGAACAAGATCACCAAACGGCAGTTTGCGACAGTCGATGTCCTCTATTCGAGCGAAGATCAATTGGAAGGCGCGCGGGCATTCGCCGAAAAGCGTGCCCCAATCTGGAAAGGAAAGTGAGAGGCGGCGGCAACCGCTGCATTTTCCCGCATGGTCGCGGGCATCAGGCTTCAGGCGGAAGAGGAAACCGCTTCTTGAAGCACGCCGCCCGAGAATTCTGTCAACATGACAAAAAAGAAGGAACAGGGGAATGAACGACTACACGAAATATCTGGCAAGCCGTGTGACTTCGGGCGGGCTCAACCGCCGCGAATTCATGGGACGCGCAATGGCAGCCGGCGTGACTTTGGCACTCGCCGACAAACTCTTTACCGAAAGCGCAATGGCGGCCGAGCCGAAGCGCGGCGGGCATCTGAAGCTTGGCCTCGAAGGCGGTGCTGCGACCGACTCCAAGGACCCGGCGAAATTCCTGTCTCAGGTCATGTTCTGCATCGGCCGCTGCTGGGGCGACATGCTGGTGGAATCCCATCCGCTGACCGGTGCCGCCGTTCCTGCATTGGCCGAATCCTGGGAACCGTCGAAGGATGCCGCCACCTGGACCTTCAAGATCCGCAAGGGCGTCAAATTCCACAACGGCAAGGAGCTGACGATCGACGACGTCGTCGCCACGCTCAAGCGCCACACAGATACAAAATCGGAATCCGGTGCGCTCGGCGTCATGAAGTCGATCAAGGACATCAAGGCTGATGGCGGCAATCTCGTCCTGACGCTGACCGAAGGCAACGCCGACATGCCGTTGCTCTTGACCGACTATCACCTCGTCATCCAGCCGAATGGCGGCTATGACGATCCGCTCGCATCGATCGGCACCGGCCCCTACAAGATGGTCAGCTTCGAGCCGGGCGTGCGTGCTACGCTCGAGCGCAACAAGGACGACTGGCGCACCGATCGCGGCTTTGTCGACAGCGTCGAAATCATCTGCATGAACGATGCGACGGCTCGTATCGCCGCCCTGTCGTCCGGCCAAGTCCACTACATCAACCGCGTCGATCCGAAGACCGTCGATCTTCTGAAACGCGCGCCGACTGTCGAGATTCTGTCCACCGCCGGCCGCGGCCACTACGTCTTCATCATGCATTGCGACAAGGCGCCCTTCGACAACAATGATCTGCGCCTGGCCCTCAAATACGCCATGGACCGCGAGACCATGGTCAAGAAGATCCTCGGCGGCTATGGTAAGGTCGGCAACGATTTCCCGATCAACAGCACCTACGCCCTCTTCCCCGAAGGCATCGAGCAGCGCACCTACGATCCGGACAAGGCCTCCTTCCACTACAAAAAATCAGGCCATAGCGGATCGGTATTGCTTCGCACCTCCGAAGTCGCCTTCCCCGGCGCCGTCGATGCTGCCGTTCTCTATCAGGAAAGCTGCAAGAAGGCCGGGATCACCATCGAGGTCAAGCGCGAGCCGGGCGATGGTTACTGGACGAACGTCTGGAACGTTCAGCCCTTCTCCACCTCCTACTGGGGCGGGCGGCCGACGCAGGATCAGATGTATTCCACCGCCTATCTGTCGACGGCGGACTGGAACGACACGCGCTTCAAGCGCCCGGACTTCGACAAGCTTCTGCTACAAGCCCGCTCCGAACTGGACGAAGCCAAGCGCAAGGAGCTCTACCGCGCCATGGCGATGATGGTGCGTGACGAAGGCGGCGTCATCCTGCCGATGTTCAACGATTTCGTGAACGCCTCCACCAAGCAGGTGAAGGGCTACGTCCACGATATCGGCAACGACATGTCGAACGGCTACGTCGCGACCCGCGTCTGGCTGGACGCCTGATGCCCGAACCGGGCGAATAGGCCCTCATCTCAGAGGAAGCCGGGACCGCGGAAGAATTTCGCGGTCCTCCCGACGTTTAAGCGCGAGGCATCGGCCATGTCCAATTCACCCCCCGGAACCGTTTTGCCCGGGCTGAGGTTCAAGCAGCGTTTTCCGCTGCTGTCCCTGATCATCGAGCGTTGCCTGCTCAGCATCGTCCTGCTGTTTGCAGTCTCCATCCTGATCTTCGGCGGGCTCGAGGCCCTGCCCGGCGATTTTGCCACCACCTATCTTGGCCAGTCGGCCACTCCACAGGCGGTCGCCAATATCCGTCAAGAGCTCGGCCTCAACCGCCCCGTCGTCACCCGCTATGTGGAATGGCTCGGTCACGCGGTGCAAGGCGATTTCGGCACCTCGTGGGCCAGCAAGAATTCCGTCAGCGAGCAGATCGGCAAGCGGCTCGGCAATTCGCTGTTTCTGGCCGGCTTTGCCGCCTTGATCTCGGTGCCGCTGGCCGTCTGCCTGGGCATGCTGGCCGTCCATTTCAGGAACCGCATGCCGGACAAGATCATCAACGTTATCTCGCTGGCGGCGATCTCCCTGCCGGAATTTTTTATCGGTTATCTCCTCATCATGTTCTTTTCCGTCAAACTCGGAGTCGCGACCTTTCCCGCGACGGTCTTCGACGGCATGGGCTTCCTCGATCGGTTGAAGGCGATCGCGCTGCCGACGGCCACCCTGGTTCTGGTCGTGCTTGCACATATGATGCGCATGACGCGGGCGGCCATTCTTTCCGTCATGTCGTCGGCCTATATGGAAACGGCTGAACTGAAGGGGCTGTCCGCCTTCCGCGCCATCGTCAAGCATGCCGCGCCCAATGCGCTGGCGCCGATCATCAACGTCATCGCGCTGAACCTTGCCTATCTCATCGTCGGCGTCGTCGTCGTCGAAGTGGTCTTCGTCTATCCCGGCATGGGCCAGTACATGGTCGATGCGGTAACGGTTCGCGACATGCCTGTCGTCCAGGCCTGCGGTCTGATCTTCGCCGCCGTTTACATCTTCCTCAACATGACGGCCGATATTCTCGCCATCGTCGCCAACCCGCGTCTGAGGCATCCACGATGAGATTAAGAGATATCCCCATCGCCGCCTGGATCGGCATCATCGGCATCCTGCTCGCCTTCATCTGCGCGATCTTCGCCCCCTGGATCGCCCCCTTTGGCGAAACCGAGGTTGTCGGCAATGTCTGGCAGCCCGCCGACGCGCAATACTTCTTCGGCCTCGACAATCTCGGCCGCGATATCCTGTCGCGTCTCATCTACGGCACCCGCACGACTCTGTTCGTCGCGCTAACGGCAACGATCATTTCCTTCTCGCTCGGCATTATCCTGAGCTTTACCGCCGCCGTCTCGCGCGGGTTGATAGACACTGTCTTTTCGCGCTTCAACGATTTGATGATGTCGATCCCGACGCTGATCTTCGCGCTCGTCGTGCTCGCCGTCCTGCCGCAGAACCTGATTGTGCTGATCCTCGTCATGGCCATACTCGACTCCACCCGCGTCTATCGCCTCGGCCGCGCCGTGGCGCTCGATGTCGCGGTCATGGAATTCGTCGAGGCCGCCAAGCTTCGCGGCGAAGGCAAGATCTGGATCATCTTTCGCGAGATCCTGCCGAATACGCTGTCGCCATTGCTGGCAGAATTCGGGCTGCGCTTTGCCTTCTCGATCCTGTTTCTCTCCACCTTGTCGTTCCTCGGTCTCGGCATCCAGCCGCCGTCGGCCGACTGGGGCGGCATGGTCAAGGACAACAAGGACGGCATCATCTTCGGCATTTCCGCCGCACTCGTGCCGGGTTCCGCCATCGCGGCGCTGGCGATCTGTGTCAATCTGGTGGTCGACTGGCTTTTAAGGCGCACCTCCAGCCTCAAGGGAGGGCGTGGCGATGCCTGAGCTTCTTTCCGTTCGCGATCTGAAGATCGAAGCAACCAGCTATCCGCCCGGCGAGCCGCCGAAACGCGTCACCATCGTCGATGGGGTCTCCTTCGACCTCCAGAAGGGCAAGGTGCTCGGCTTGATCGGCGAGTCGGGCGCCGGCAAATCCACCATCGGCCTGTCCGCACTCGCCTATGGCCGCGGCGGCGCCGAGATTACCGGCGGCCAGGTGCTGCTTGACGGCAAGGACATCCTGCCGCTCGGCAAATCCGGCATCCGCAGGATCCGCGGGGCGCGGGTCTGCTACGTTGCGCAATCGGCCGCCGCTGCCTTCAATCCGGCGCATCGGCTGGGCGATCAGGTGGTCGAAGCCACCGTGAAGCACGGCCTGATGACCAAGGAGGAGGCCAGGAAGCGGGCGCTCTATCTCTTCCGGGTGCTTGGCCTGCCCAATCCAGAAACATTCGGCGAGCGCTATCCGCACCAAGTTTCGGGCGGCCAGCTGCAGCGCGCCATGACCGCCATGGCTCTCTGCTCCAATCCCGAACTGATCGTCTTCGACGAGCCGACGACCGCGCTCGACGTGACGACGCAGATCGATGTGCTGGCGGCGATCAAGCACGCTATCGAGGAGACGCATACGGCGGCGCTTTATATCACCCACGACCTCGCCGTCGTCGCCCAGATCTCCGACGACATCATGGTGCTGAGACACGGCAAAATGGTCGAATATGGCAGTGTCCAGCAGATCATCGAAGAGCCGAGGCAGGATTACACTCGCGCCCTCGTCAACGTTCGCCAGGAGGCAAGAGCCGAAGCCAGCGACCAATCGAGTGCGCTTCTGAAAGTAGAAAATATCAGCGCGCAATATTCGAATGGCTTCAAAGTATTGCACGATGTTTCCCTGCATGTTCCCAGGGGGCAGACGCTGGCCGTGGTCGGCGAGTCCGGCTCCGGAAAATCGACGCTTGCCCGCGTCATCACCGGCCTGCTGCCGCCGAGCGACGGTCGGATTTCGTTCGACGGTAAGCCGCTCACACCGGCTTTGAAAAGCCGCTCGCGTGAGGAATTGCGGCGCATCCAGCTGATATACCAGATGGCTGATACCGCCATGAATCCGCGCCAGACGGTACGCGATATCATCGGCCGGCCACTGACCTTCTACGACGGCCTGCATGGTGCTGCAAAGACGGCGCGGGTGAAGGAACTGCTCGATCAGATCGAGATGGGCAACGGCTTCATCGACCGCTATCCGGCCGAGCTTTCCGGCGGCCAGAAGCAGCGCGTCGCGATCGCCCGTGCGCTCGCGGCCAAGCCGGAGCTCATCCTCTGCGATGAGCCGACATCGGCGCTCGATCCGCTGGTTGCCGAAGGCATTCTGAAATTGCTGCTCAAGCTGCAGGAGGAGGCCCATCTCTCCTACGTCTTTATCACCCATGATATCGCCATCGTGCGTGCCATCGCCGACAGTGTCGCCGTCATGCATCGCGGTAAGCTTGTTCGCTTCGGCCCGAAATCCCAAGCGCTATCGCCGCCTTTCGATGACTACACCGACCTGCTGTTGAAATCCGTGCCTGAAATGGAGATCGGCTGGCTGGAGCGCGTGCTGACGACGCGGAAGATGGAGAGCGCCGGAAATTGAAGGCTCGACATCTTCAACACGAGAGCGGTTTAGTTTTTCACGGAATCTGAGGACCACTCTAACCTATTGTTTTTACGCAATTCCGGACGGAAAACCGCTGCGTGCTTTTCCTGGAATTGCTTTAGCGGTTCAGTATTTGCTCGCTTTCATGCCAATAGAGAGCTCAGCGGATAAGGCGTTCGCTGAGTTCGCGAGCCAATGCGCTGGCATTGCGCCCAACAACCATACTCTGGTGATTACCGGAGACGTCCACCCAATCCGCATGAACAAGAAGGTGCCCCCATATGGATTTCGGATCGCAATCGACCGGAGAGCCTTGCAGACTGCGATAGAAAGTTAGTTCCCCGTCGTAGCGGCTCGGCTTGTAAAGACCTTTCATGTGTAGGAGTTGTCTGGCGGCTGCATCATAGCGCGGGGGATACTCCCCCATCCATTGCGGCGCCAGTTCCGGATAATAGACTGTACGTGGGTCGGCGTAGCGGAAAGAGAGCGGCTTCAACTTTTTCGCGAGGTATTCTCGTAGCTCGATAGCCGGCCGGCTAGGCTTTGTCGGCTCTTGGCCGCATGCGCGTTGACCGGTTTTCGTTAAGTTCCTCTTTCTGCTCCGGGCTCTCCTCCAGCGTTGCCGCATGAACTTGCCCCAGATCATCAGCGGCCATTCCTGTTCGCCCAGCGGGGTATCGAGCATCCCGAGGAATGCAATCTCTTGCTTCTGCGTCCTCAAAGCACGAGCGAGCTCCAAAGCAAAAACGCCGCCAAAGGAATAGCCCAGCAATCGATAAGGCTCTCCTATCCCTGCTGCTTGTAACGCTCTCAGTGTGCTTTCAATCTCATCCTGCACCGTTGCCGGATAATGAGGACCACGGCTGAAGTCCGTCAACGCGATGCCCAGGATCGGCCCGGGAAAGCGGATTGCCTTAATGAGGTGCTGCATTTCCAGAAAACAGCTTGCTCCGCCGGCGAATACCAGCAACGGCGCAGCGCCTTCCCCACCTCGGAGTTCTATGATTTTTGGTGAGGCTGATAGGTCTTTATGATTGGAAATTGCAAAGCTGAGCGCTTCAAGGGTGCGATGACGATAGAATACATTGACATCCATCTCCTCTCCGGTTTCGCTCCACAAGCGCTTTATGAAATTCAATGCTCGATTGACTGAAACAGTATCGGGAATGTCTGTGTCGCGACTCAAACTGATCTTCGCCTCTTCGCGAAACAGATCGCTCAGGTAAGTACCCGGGCTGGAATCTAAACCCGCTCCCGCAGAGAAAAACATCTAGGCGCCCCCGAATGTCAAAGTATGCGTCACCAAACGCTATGATAGATAGCATTCTTATAAAGCAATCATCAATATATCCCGTAAAAGCATAGCTTCTTCTCCGGCTTTAAGAGGTTTGACCGTCGAGCAACCGAGGGGTCAGCAAGCGTTGTTCCCGGCCTGGCCGGCGGCGAGCTCTTCCGCGACCAACGCCAAGCCCACTTTCAGATCGACTTGCACCATCGCATTCCGGGGCCAGATACATAGCCGGATTTGAGGACCTCGTTGCGAAAATTGGCGTCATCAATATTCTGCCGGCACCGCATAGACCTCGGCGGATGGATCGGCGAGAAACGCGCGTACCGTCGGTGGCAGCTGGCGTGACGATAGCGGCAGAGGTCCGCAGCGCGACAGAAGTTCACGCAGGTCGGGCTCGGCGCCGACATGCCGCCAGATCATCCGCGATGCATAAGGGAGGTTTTCCTTTCGCCAGGAGACCCCCATTGTCGTTCCACGCAAATAGACGCGCTGGTGCTCGTCGAACGGCAAAAGGATCGTCTGCGACAACATGGAGTTCGGGCCGACGACACGCTCCGTGACGAAGACACGGTTTCTATGAAACGCCGCTAAACCCACATATTTTGAAAACTGTTGAATGCCGTTTCCAGGGTCACGGAGACGCTCCATCGACTTGACGTGCACCAACCCACCTTGCTCCGCGAGGCGGCTGCATGAACACACGACCATTCCCGGCCACGACGGCGAGCGGTGATAGGTCTGGTAGTAGCCGATATGACGCCTCAAGGCAGTCAGATTTCCCGGGAACGCCTTTAAGAGTTCCGAACTTTCATTGAGACCGAGCGTCGGTCTCCGGAGCCGTTCGCGAAAGAGCTTCGGAGCGAGGAAAAAGTCCGCTGCGTCGAGATCGAAATACTTGGCAATGCGCGCCAGATTATGGGCAGAGGGTCTCGTCTGGCCATTTATGTATCGGTTGAATTGCTGCCGATTGAGATCAACCGCGCGGCAGATATGCGAAATGGAACGCTGCGTGGCACAGGCAATTTTAAGGTTCTCGACTAGGTGAGGCATCGGCGGCTCCGTCTGGCGACACTCAGCGTAAACTCGCTTAAACATGCGTCAAGTCGCGAAATTGCGCGAGCCGGCCTGACCTCTACGTTTCCCTCTTAGAAAACTGAAAAAGAGGGAACTGTAATGACGCGTCAAAAGGATCAACTTTCGCCCCTGAAAATCGGCCGCCGCCACTTCCTCGGCGGTGCCGTCACCTTGGGTGCGTTGCCGAGCCTTACCGCAAGCTTGCTGATGCCGCGTGACGCTCGCGCTCAGGAAAGGAAACATGGCGGCCATCTGAAGCTCGGACTCAAGGGCGGCGCCACCAGCGATGCGCTCGATCCGGCAACATATAGTGCCTCCGTGCTGTTCGTCGTTGGCCGTCTCTGGGGCGATACGCTTGTCGAATCCGATCCCAAGACCGGCGCGCCCTTGCCGTCGCTGGCCTCCTCCTGGACGCCGTCAGCCGACGCATCCGTCTGGACTTTCAAGATCAGGAACGACGTGCAGTTTCACGACGGCAGCAAGATGACCGTCGCCGACATCGTCGCGACGCTGAAGCGGCATGCAGACAAGAATTCGCAGTCAGGTGCTCTCGGGCTATTGGCCTCAATCACCGGCATCGAAGAAAAGGCCGGCGATCTCGTCCTGACGCTCGCGGAAGGCAATGCGGATCTGCCTCTCCTTCTCACCGACTACCACCTGATCATCCAACCGAAGGGTGGCGTCGAAAAGCCTGCGGCCGCCATCGGCACCGGTCCTTACATTCTGAAAAACTTTGAGCCCGGCGTTCGCGCGGCGTTTGAGAAGAACCCCAAGGATTGGCGTACCGACCGCGGCTTTGTCGACGGCGTGGAAATACTCGTCATCAACGACAACACTGCCCGCATCGCCGCCCTGGCATCTGGTCAGGTCCATTTCGTCAACAACGTCGACCCAAAGACCGTTGCGATGCTGAAGCGCGCACCGAATGTCGATATCGTCCGGAGCGCCGGCAAGGGCTTCTACAGTTTTCTGATGCATTGCGACACCGCGCCTTTCGACAACAGCGACCTTCGTCTCGCCTTGAAATATGCCGTCGACCGCCAGTCGATCCTGGACAAGGTGCTGGGCGGCTACGGAACGATCGGCAACGACTATCCGGTCAACGCAAATTACGCTCTCGCACCGACCGATATTGAGCAGCGGCCGTATGATCCCGACAAGGCCGCCTTCCACTTCAAGAAATCGGGTGTCGACCACCCAATTCTGTTGCGCACATCCGACGCGGCCTTTGCTGGTGCCGTGGATGCGGCGATCCTGTTTCAGCAGAGCGCGCGCAAGGCAGGGATCACAATCGACGTCAAGCGCGAACCCGAAGACGGCTACTGGACCAATGTCTGGAACAAGCAGCCCTTCTGCGCCTCCTTCTGGGGCGGTCGCCCGACGCAGGATTCGCGCTATTCCACATCCTATCTATCGACCGCCGAATGGAACGACACGCATTTCAAGCGCCCTGAGTTCGACAAGATGGTGCTACAGGCTAGGTCCGAACTCGATGAGACCAAGCGCAAGGAACTTTATCGGCATCTGGCCCTGATGGTGCGGGATGAGGGTGGCCTGATCCTGCCCGTCTTCAACGACTATCTCATGGCCGCCACGAAAACGCTGAAGGGATATGTCGACGACATCGGCAACGACATGTCCAACGGCTACATCGGCAGCCGTGTGTGGTTTAATGCTTAAACTTCTTCGAGATATATGACCATGACTGAGCGCAGCTACACCACCATCGAGAATCACTGGATCACCCTCAAGGACGGCACGCGCCTCGCCGCACGCATCTGGATGCCCGATGGCGCGGAGAGTGATCCCGTACCGGCGGTCTTCGAGTTCCTGCCCTATCGCAAGCGCGACGGAACGAGCCCCCGAGATGAATCCACCTATCCGGTCTTTGCCGCAGCCGGCATCGCCGGCGTGCGCGTCGATATCCGTGGCTCCGGGGAGTCCAGCGGCATCATCGACGGCGAATATACCGAGCTCGAGCTTGCCAATGCCTGCGAGCTGATTGCGTGGATTGCAGAACAACCCTGGTCGAACGGCTCGGTGGGCATGATGGGCATTTCCTGGGGCGGCTTCAACTGCCTGCAGGTCGCGGCCCTGAAGCCGCCGGCACTGAAAGCGGTCATTTCGATCGCCTCCACGGTCGATCGCTACAATGACGACATCCACTACAAGAACGGCTGCCATCTCTCCGCGCAGCTTTCCTGGGCGGCGACCATGCTCGGCTACCAATCGCGTTCACCCGATCCGGCCATTGTCGGAAACGACTGGCGGGATATGTGGCTGCAGCGCGTCGAGCAGGAACCCTTCTTTATGGAAGAGTGGCTTCAGCACCAGCGCCGCGACGACTTCTGGCGCCACGGATCGATCTGCGAGGATTTCGCAGGTTTCGATATTCCCGCCATCGTCATCGCCGGCTGGGCGGACGGCTATCGCAATACGCCGCTGCTGGCCGTGGAAGGGCTCGGGGATACGGCAAAGGCGCTGATCGGCCCATGGGTTCACAAATATCCGCATTTCGCCTGGCCGAAGCCACGCGCCGATTTCCACGGCGAAGCCATCGCCTGGTGGAACCGCTGGCTGCGTGGCGAGCGCAACGGTGCGGAGACCATGCCATCCGTGCGCGCCTATATTCTCGATTCGATAAAACCCGCGAAGCGTCGTGATTTTGACCCCGGCTTCTGGATCGCCAAGCGAGAATGGCATCCGCCCGAAATGCAGTGCTTCTATGTCGAGCAGTTCGGCACGTTGATGGAAGGCATGCCGATCCCGCATGCGCCGGAACATCCCGTCTATCTGCGCTCGCCGCTCGACACAGGAACCGCTTCAGGCGAATGGTTTACCCTGAAGCCGGACGCGGAAATGGCAATCGATCAGCGCGTCGACGACGCCGGCTCCCTTACTTTCCAGACCGCGCCGCTGACGGAGGATCACGACTATCTCGGCCGCCCGGTCATCACATTGACGCTGCGATGCGACGCCGAGACCGCCAATCTCTGCGCAAGGCTTGTCGACATCCATCCGGACGGCACGGCGACGCGTGTCTCCTTCGGCGTGCTCAATCTCGCTCATCGCAACGGCAATGCCGCGCCCGAGCCGCTGGCCAAGGGTGAGCGGACTACGATTACCGTGCCGCTGGATGCCTGCGGCTATCGTTTCCGTAAGGGACACCGCATTCGCCTGTCGCTATCGACTGCCTACTGGCCGATGGTCCTGCCGCCCCCGGAAGACCCCGGCTTGACGATCGACATCGCTTCCATCGGTCTTGCCCTGCCGCTGCTCGGTGCGCATGAGCTTATCGACGTGAAGCAGCCTGACAATCCCGAGCCGTTGCCTAAATATATCGAACATGCGCCTGCTTCGACGAAGCGCCAGGTGGTGCGCGATCTCTCGGCAGGCCGTACCCACTATGAAATCCATGAGGATACCGGCCTTTCCGAGCACCCCGGCACCGGACTTTCGACGCAGCAGCTGCGCGAAGAGGTCTGGTCGATCGCAACGGGCGATCCGCTGTCGATGACCGGCATCTCGACATGGACCTGCGACATGCAACGTCCGGGCTGGTTCGTTCGCACGGTCGCGACATCGTCCATATCTTGCTCGGCAACGGACTGGATCGTCAGCGCCTCGGTCATCGCCTACGAAGGAGAAACCGAGATTTTCCGGAAGATATTTGCGGAGAAGCGTATCGCGCGCGACCTGATGTAGGTCAGTTCGAACCCGCAAATCGGCATGCCGCCGCGCATATGGCGGCAAAGCCGGCACGCGCGCCCTCACTCATATGCCGCGCCCGCAGCCAGGCATGTACCATCTGAGGCTCTTCGCGGAACCAGACTTCGACACCCGCCTGAGCAAGACGCGCCGCATAATTGCGGCCGTCGTCGCGCAGCGGATCGAAATGCGCCACGGTAATAAAGGCCGGCGGAAGACCGGCCACCGAAGATAAAGCAAGCGGCCCGGAGACCGGGTCACCTTCGGGCGCCTGCAGGATGCTCCGGTAATAGCTGACATCCGCCGTTGTCAGCCCCGGCGCATCGGCCATCTCTTCATAGGAGCCGGAGACGAGATCGCCGCCCAGCGCGGGATAGATCAAAATCTGGCCGACAACTCCCGAAAGCCGCTCTACTTTCGCCCGCACCGCCAGCCCTGCCGCAAGATTGCCGCCGGCGCTGTCACCGATCAGCACGACCGACTTCTTCTCGGCGAGCAGCTGTCTGAGGACACAGAAACAGTCGTCCGTCTGTGCCGGCCAGCGATGCTCCGGCGCCAGCCGATAATCGACGGAAACCAGCTGGGCTCCGGCATGATCGGCGATCTCGGCGCAGATGGCATGATGGCTCCCGAGCGAGCCGACGATGAAACCGCCGCCGTGGAGATAGAGCAAGATCGTCTCCGTGCGGATATTGGCTGGATGGTATCGCCTGACCGGGATGCTCCCCGAGACGAAATCGTCCCGCGTGTGCAAGCCCTTCGGCAAGGGGCGATCGAAACGGGCGCACAGGGCATCATACCATTGGCGCTGCTGCACGATGGATGCCGACACCGCATCCGGAGGATAGAAGGAATCGCAAATCGCGATGAATTCGAGGATTGCCGCTTCTGTCGGCATGGGACGCTGCAGAGAACTCATCGGAAACCCTCAACATTGGCAGGAAGCCATTGTAGCCGCTTCTACAATCAATAAGCCTATCTGCTTACGGCCAAGATCGTCACAGTGACGACATTGTGACTGGCGCAATCGCAGCGCCTGCGCGCTGTCCGTGGAGGGCGCGTGGCCATGTCCGGATGGCGCATCGGAAACCGTTGAGCCCATGCTTTCGAGAGCGGCGCTTGCCCGCTCCCTCACATCCGCAAATGGCAGCCTAGTGAACTGATCTTCACCGGTCATTAAGTTGGCCACGCCATCGAACTGACCGCTGGAAGCACGAGGCCGTCCTATCCGCAAATCGGGGCGTGCGCTTTGATATAGTCCCAAAGACGGTTGGCGACCGGCCCGCGCGGGCGGTCGCGGCGTCGCGCCGCCACGAGTGCGATATCCATGCCCGGGAAATGCCGCCCCGCTATGGAGCGCAGGCGTCCGTCGCGCAATTCCTCCTCGATCATGAAGCGAGGCAGATGTCCCCAGGCCATGCCGCGAAGGACGATCTCCTTCTTCATCGCATGATCGGCGACCGTACATTGCGGTGCGCCCTCCACCACGTAGAAATTGGTTTTCGGCGTATCCCGGGCCGTGTCGCGAATGATGCACTGGGTCAGTCCGCGCATCTGTTCGGGCGAGATCAGATGCGAGGGGGCAAACGGCAGAAAGTCAGGGGCGACCACCGGTATGAAGGAGATCGTGCCGAGATCGATCCATTCGAGGCGCGGATCGGACTTGTCGATCCAATGGAGGATCAGATCGGCCTCGTCTTCGAAAAGCCGTTCGGACGGACCGCCGATCGTCTCGAAATGCAGATCGAGCCGCGTATTCGGGCAGTGGGCGAAAAAGCCGCCCAGCAATTGCAGGCCGTTATGCAACGGACAGGTATCGCCGAGGATCACGCGCAAATGCGTCTCCTCTCCCATTGCGAGCTGGCGGGCGTGCACCCGCAGCGCCTCCATTTCGCCGAGCAGGGCCTGCGCCTTGCGATAAAAGGAGCGGCCAACCTCAGTGAGGTCTACCCGGTAGCCGCTGCGATCGAGCAGGGCGACGCCGAGGTTAGCCTCGAGCTTGGCGATCGCGGCAAACACGGCCGTATGCGAACGGTTCAGCGCGTAAGCGGCGGCTTGAAAGCCGCCTTCGCGGACGACCGCGTCGAAGCACTGGATTTCCTGGAGTGTGAATGGCTGCATTGTAGATAATGACTACAATGATTTTCCAATCTTTTCAATTTTTATTGAAGCTGGAGGGAAGTAGCGTCGAACCGTTCTCGACAATGCACGCCGCTTCCGCGGGACCAAATCCCCGCGGCAAGGCGGAAAGCGCCGACAGCAAGAGAAGGACCAGTCATGACGAATAATTCCGCCCAGCTCGCCACGCTCAATCACGAGGAGCCGGCCGCCTTGTCGTTCTTCACCACCGGCGACGGTGTCAGGATCGCCTACAGGATCGATGGAACGGACGACCGCCCGGCGCTCATCCTCGCCAATTCCATCGCGACCACCTTGCATATGTGGGACCTCCAGATCCCGAAATTGGCCGAGCACTTTCGGGTCGTCCGCTATGATTACCGCGGCCATGGCGGCTCGGATGTGCCGGCTGGCGCCTATTCGGACGGGCGGCTCGGCCGCGACGTCTTGGAATTGATGGACTGGCTCGGGATCGAGAGGGCGCATTTCCTTGGCCTGTCCCTTGGCGGCTGGGTCGGCCAATGGCTTGCCATCCACGCACCGGAACGCATCGACCGCCTGATCCTCAGCAATACCTCCTCCTATCTCGGCCCTGCCGAAACCTTCGACTGGTCGATAGCCGCGACGCTGGCCGCGCCGGACATGAAGGAAGCTGCCGAAACTTTTCTCGGCAATTGGTTCCCGAAGGCGATGATCGCGGCGAATGGACCTGTCATTGAGCAGTTCCGGGATATGTTGCTGAATACATCGCGCCCAGGCCTTGCCGGCCTGTTTGCCGCCGTCCGTGACGCCGACATGCGCCGCACCATCGCCCTCATCCAAAGCCCGACGCTAGTGATCGCCGGCCAGTTCGATACCGTGACATCGCATGCCATGGGCAAGGCAATCGCCAGCACGATCCCCGGGGCGAGGCTGAAAACCTTTGCTGCCGTGCACTTCTCCAATATCGAGTTTGCGCAGGCGTTCAACGAGGAGGTCCTGGCATTCCTCGATGCGCAACCGGCCTGACGGCGGGTTTGCTGGTACATGATGCCCGATGTAGAGCCGTAAGCTTCGCCTCACGACTCTGCATCGGGCGCCACTTAATATGCGACATGCCAGAAAGTTAAGGCGTTATCGTTCACCCGAGTCGCCGAGCCCGGTTTATCCTGCAGCCCAAGTCCCCAGACAGAGCAGGGCTCCCAGAAGACCCAGGGCCGAAGAGCCCCACCAGACAGGGCGCTTTCGGGTGAGCGCGGCCACCGCCCCTAAGGCGATCGATATTTGCAGCATAGCGACGGAATATGCGTAGAAGTGATGACGATGAATGAGCTCATTGGCTTCATCATCCTTCTGGTCTCTCACTTTCTCAAGTTCCTGTGCTTGAGCGCCAGCGGCCTTCTGCTCGTCCGCATATCGTTGGATCGTTTTGTCAAGATCAGGAGGTGCTGACTTGCCGTCAGATGCTAGAAGCTGCTTCTGCGTTTCAACGATCGCTGCCTTGATGCCTTTTGCCTGATAATAGGCCCACTGGTCGGAGGCCTGAGCCTGCTTCTGCGTTGCTTCGGTCTTAAGGGCCAGCGCCTCGTTGATGGTCCCCCCCGCCAGAAGCGAACCAAGAGCCGCAAGGGCAGCGAAGAACGCCGTCGTCAAAGCGATCAAGCGTAGCAGCGAGGCGGACTCTTTCTCGATCTCCTCGTCGATCGCTTCCCGCAACTTGTCGGTATCGACCTCAATCTCCTCAGGCATCGTGCAGCTCCGAAATTTAAGAAATTTAAACAGAAGGCCGGCATTGCTGCACGGATCATTTAGCGATCATGGCGTAGCCGAATTGCGATCTCAATAGCAGGTTTGTCTTCGAGATGTCTTTCGAACACAATGTTGCTCGCCGTCATCCTCTCAAAAGGATGAGTTCCTGGGTGAGAGACTGGCCGGACCGCGCAGCGCAACGCGTTGCCCCGACGCGGCGGCCCGACACTGTAGCCAACGCGAAAAGCGGGCGACTGAGCGTCGCCCTAGTGTTTGCTGCTCACCGATTCGTATGCGGCAGGATGCTTATTCAACCGAAACAACTTCGCCCGTGCGCCGATCAATCACAACCTTCAGGTCGTCGCCATCTTGGTCCGAACCTTCGACGATGAAGACATTTCGTCTGCGGGCAACGTTATCCACCTCCCGCATGCCTTCACCCCGTGCGATACGAATGGCCTGACGTTCGCTAATACCCATGTCAACGGGCGGCGGCTCCATGCCGGGATTGACGCGTACGCCGCCAGGGCCGATCTCAATGCTTTGTGAGAACGATGGTGTTGCTGACATGATGGTTACTACTGCAATCGCCGCTATGGCAAGACTCTTGAACATGGGGGGTATCCAGAAAATTATGGGAATCGTGTCGTCAAATTTTCTCTCGCTGTTTCATGGCAAATAATCAAGAGCCGGATTTACTCCTGATAGTCTTCGACGCCGACTTTGCGAGAAAATCTACCCGATCATCGCGCCAGGACGGTCGCCGCTCTGCTCGTGTGAGGCTGTGGAAATCGAACGCCCTTTGAGGAGGATGTAAACTTATATTCTGCCGCCCGCAGAAGATCATCGATCAGTTTCATGAGATCCGTGTCCCGCAGGCCCGGGAAAGCCAGAGCGGCCTCGCCCATAAGCGTAGAGAGAATGACTGCCGGTGGATAGCTTGCGGTGACCAGAGCCGTAAGACTGTCAGCCAGGTCGTTCATTGCTTTGAGTGCGCCGCCAACCACATCATGTGTTTGTCGCATTTGGGATTTCTCGTTGTTGATCCAACGAAATCCCGGTAGCAGCCCGCGTCTTGCGCAATGGTATAGATAACCGGCTGCATTTTAACGATCTGCCGCTGGGCAGGCATCCCGGCAATCCATCCAGCCTGTGACTTGATCCGGGGATTGTCTGTCAAATAAGTGCCGGTTGACCGAGCTTATGATAACGGCAGCCCGCCATGACATCATCCTTAATCAAAGCGGCGCCTGGCTGAGGAGGAGGTGATTTTTCGTCCGGATGGTGCCGATCCGAAGTGCCATCTGTGATTGTGAATCAGACTATGGTCTGAATGCCCAAGGCATAGGTCCAATGGCTGTGGAAAGGTGAAATTTCGGCGATATTGTAGTGCGCGATGATTTGCCGGAACGACCGCGGCTGCGGTGACGGATGTTTTGTGAAGGAGGTGCGCAGAATGTCCGCTCTGTCATTGAGACTGCCAACCTCGACCCTATGTTAGCCGACGGCGATGCATAACCAGACCGATGACAACGATCGATTTGGCAGCAATGTAAACAATGATGATGCATGCTCGGTCAGAGCAAATAGCGGCAAAAAGAAGAAACAACACGGAAACACGCAATCATCAGAATATCTTCCGGTTCGGAATAACCAATTGATGGGATAGAAAATTGAAACCAGCCATAAATACTCCCCCAGCAGGCGAGACACCGAAAACGAAATATATGGAGGCATGCATGTTTGCGATCGAGCCTTCCATCGAGAGCTTGTTTACCGCGGCATTGAAAGCCGGTTGGGACTACGAGTCCATCCTTCTGGCAATCATAAATAGCGCCATGAGCAATGCTGAAAAAATACAGTCACCTTCTCGAATGATGCATTCATGAACGATAGCTTGTTGAGCAAACCCATGTCAGACAGAACGGTACACCTAACCCAAACAATGCAGTTTTATTTCGCATTCAAGGGTGAGATGAAAAGGCTGAAGGAAGTCTTGGAGCAGGAACGGCGAGTGTGTGGAGAAACAATCGCGACCTTCTATGATGCACGCAGAAATGTACCGTTTGCATTCGAGATCACCCGCTTCGCCGAATGCAGGAAACAGATGGATCGCCTCCTGACAGAGGCTGAGGAAATCGTTGAAGATCTGAATGCTGCTTCAGATACGGTCGCAAATACAAGCTTCGAGACTGCAGAGCCCTCGTGGGCGTCATTGACTTAACGACCTCCGGAAATCGATTGCGTAGGATGGAGCACAATCCGTTGCTCCTATCCGAGATACCGCCGCCATCGATTTTCAGCCAACTTCATCATCCAGGCTCAGGCGCAACTGGCTGCATCTCGCATTTGAGCGCCAAACGACATCTGGTTATCGGTTGAACCGAAGCTTGGTGGTAAATCGAATCTCCCGCCGTTGATTGCTGCGCGGGTCCCTTGTCCGACCTTTTACCAGCCGAACAGCAGCGCTGCGCCGGTTTGTCCATCGCCGTCCTGCACGATCTGCGTGTCGGTGTTCCTTCCGAATTGGAAGATCCCGTAGGAGTTATCGTTGCCATTCTGCCGCAGCGTGGCGGAATGTCCGTTGCCCCGTTGGTTAACAATGCCGACGTTGTCGCGTCCATTCTGTGCAACGCCGGCATCATTGTCTTGTCCGCGTTGACGGATGTCGGCACCGCTCCGCACATGCTTGTAGAAGGAATAGGCTCTCAGGCCGAGGTCCATCATGTCGGCATCCTCTGCGCTCTGGGGTGAGAGATAAAACCCGATCGAACCACCCGCATTGGCAGGACCGGCCAGCGCCGAGATGCCGAGAAATGCTGCAATCGTGGCAGTGCCCAGAGTAGTGGCAAACTTGCGGTTCATGGATGTCTCTCCTTGTTCGGCCATCACCAGCCAATGTCTCACTCTCGCAAAACCAAGCTGAACCGTGTCGGAAGACACCATTCACCTGCCATTTAACTGGCCGGGCAAAGGAGGCTCGCAGACAGGTTGGGAGCTTCCACGCTGCTGCGGTTGCCAAGCAGCGAAAGCCACCCAGCAGTTCCTTGAAACGCTGAGTGGCTCTAAAGTTTGGGCGTATGCAATTCGGACGGAAAAGCCGCCGCGCAGTTTTCCTGGGATGACATTCAGAACGTACCAGTCACCTGCTTGCTGCAGCTCACATTCGTTCCGTCCAGCTTCAGCCTAAGCTTTACATCGTAGGAAGCGCGGGCTGCGCTGACGCTCATTCGGCCGAGCGATGCCGTGCGACCCGCCACTACCGAGAAATCACCGCTCTGCTGAATGTTCGAGGAGCCCCCGTCGCCGCCGCCGGAGACGCTGACACTGTAAGTGCCGCTCACGTCCTTGTCGGAATGCACGAGAGGCTCGAGAAATACCGTATCGCCGTCAGTTCTGTCGCGGATTTCGCAGCGAACCGGCCCGGTCTGCGACCGATCGGCATCGAGCACGGCAGCGCTCGCGCCGACGGCGACCAGTCCGGCAAGTGTAACCGCCACGACGATGGAAATGCGTCTGTCGGAGCTAACCATAGATCGTCTCCTTGTCATAGTGTGGGGAGCGGCCGGGAATGAGGCACCCCGGCCCCCGCCAAGCCGAGGTTAAGGGCAGGTCTGAACAAATGCGGCGACATTGCCGCCACCGCCCTGGCTTACATTGGCGCTGCAACCGTGGCCGACCTGGACGCCTGCCGTGATGTTGTCGTTGCCGTCCTGCGTCAAAATTGCTGTGTGGTTCGAGCCGAATTGTCCAATGCCAGCCACGTTGCGGCTGCCATATTGATAGGTCGCGCCGTAGTTATCGTTGCCCTCTTGCCCAATGGCCGACAGGTTGCGATGGCCATATTGTTGCCCGATGGCATTGTTGTAGCGCCCCTCCTGGTAGAAGCGGACACGGTTGCTGTGGCCGTTCTGCGCACCACCGGCAGAATTATGCCAGCCGTACTGTTCGATACGTACGTCGTTTGCCAGGGCCGGAGTGATTACAGTGCCGCCGATGGCAGTGGCAACAAGGATGCTGATAATGGACGTGCGGATCATTTTGGCTCTCCTACTGTGCGGATATGACCGCTGTTGAACGACTCCTTGATAAAACTCTGATCTGGAACGGATGCTGAAGGGCGCGTTCATCGAAAATTCATGGCCATAGCCTTCAGGCGGCGATGTGCATGGGTTGGGTGCTGCGCACTCATAGGTACGTCAAACGTCTCAGAGATAGGCATTTGGCAGAAATTGAATGCTAATTGTCATTGCTGCCAGCTTGCGCTCATCGATAATCTCCGGCGCACAGCAAATCGGAGTTTCTTTGATGACCTCTTTGGATACCGGAAGACGCAACGCCTGGATTCTTGCCGTCTGCCAGGCCTTCTATATCTGCGCCATTTCCGTCGATCTGACGCTGACCGGCATCACTGGTTATCAGCTCGCGCCGGACAAATTTCTCGCTACGTTGCCGTTCGCGCTGATCACCGTCGGTGCCGCCATTGTGACGGTCTTTGCCGCCTTCATCCTGCAGAAGCTGGGACGGCGTTTTGGCTTCGCACTCGGCGCGCTCTGCGGTGCAGTCGGCGGCCTTGTCTCCGTCTGGTCGATCCTGCATGCCGATTTCTGGCTGTTCTGCCTTGGCACCGCTGGCGTTGGCGCCTTTCAGGGGTTCGCTCAGTTCTATGCGGTCGCCGCCGCAGACTCGGTTGGCGCGAGCTACAAGAGCCGTGCCATTTCCACCGTTCTTGCCGGAGGTATCTTGGCGGCGCTGATCGGTCCGATGCTGGCGACGACGACAAAGGATCTGCTCTTCGGCATCGCCTTTGCCGGCGCCTATCTTCTTGTGGCGGCGCTTTCCCTGCTTTCGGCTATCGTTTTCCTGGTTTTCTTCCGCGATGTCGGCATCGTCAGTAGCTCGGAGGCGGGGACCGCGCTTCCACCGCGGCGCCTTGGCGAGATCGCCAGCCAGCCGATCTTCATCGCCGGCGTCGCCACGACCATGGCGGGTTCCTCGGCCATGCTGTTCGTCATGACCGCATCGCCGCTGGCCGCAGTCGCATGCGGCTTCAGCATCGAAGATGGCGCGCACATCATCCAATGGCACTTGCTCGGCATGTTCGCGCCGTCTTTTTTCGCGGGCCGCCTTGTCAGCCGCTTCGGCGTCGCTCCGATGCTATCCGCCGGCATGGCGCTGATGGCAACCTGTGTGGCGATCGCCACCATCTCGACCACGCTCACCGCATTCTATCTCGCGCTCGCCGCCCTCGGCCTTGGTTGGAACGTACTTGTGGTCTGTGGAACGACATTGGTATCGCAATCCTATCGCCCGTCCGAGCGCGGCAAGGCGCAGGCACTGTCCGGATTGCTCGGAAATCTCTCGGCGACCGTCGCCACCCTTTCGGCGGGCGCGGTGCTGGAGAGATACGGCTGGTCGACAATCAATCTGCTGACTCTGCCCGTGCTTGCCGTCGCTCTGCTGCTCGTGCTGAGATGGCGCGGCATCAGCCGCTCAACGGTGGGAGAAGGACTTGCCTGATCGCCTAATTGTTATGATCGCTTATGATGGCGTCAATCTGATTGATATTGCCGGGCCGCTTCAGGCCTTCGAGTCCGCAACGTTGCAAGCGAAGGATACGGCGTCAGGCTATCGGATGGTAACGGCCTCGGAACGCGGCGGTGCCATCCGTACCGCCCCTGGCCTGATGGTAGAGACCCGGCCGCTCGATGAACTGATCGCCTCCGACATCGACACGCTCATTGTCCCGGGGGGACTTCCCGCCGACGGCGTCTTCGGGCTCGACCGGCTTGTTGCTTGGCTTGCGGCGACCGGTCCTTCCGTGCGCCGGCTCTGCTCCGTCTGCACAGGCGCCTTCCTGCTCGGCGACGCCGGCCTACTCAACGGAAAGCGTGCCACCACGCATTGGTCGCGGTCGGAAGAACTGAGCCGGCGCCATCCGGCGATCCGCATGGAGGCCGACTGCATTTTCGTCAATGATGGCCAAGTCTGGACCTCTGGCGGTGTGACCGCCGGTATCGATCTGGCATTGGCACTGATCGAGGCCGACCTGGGCCATGCCATTGCCGCCGCGACGGCGCGCCAGCTGGTAGTTTTCGTCAAGCGGCCCGGCGGCCAGAACCAGTTCAGGACGCCGCTTGCGCAGCAGCATCGTTCGCCTACAACCTTCACGCCACTGCATACCTGGATGGCAGAGCACCTGCACGAGGATCTCCGTGTCGAAAAGCTGGCGGAGAAGGCAGGCAAGAGTCCACGCAACTTTGCCCGCCTCTATGCCGCCGAGGTGGGATGCACACCGGCGCGGGTCGTAGAATTGATGCGACTGGAGGCGGCGTGCCGTGCACTCGAAGAAACCGGCCGGCCTTTCAAGGCAATTGCCGCCGATGTCGGCCTCGGCAACGAGCAAAATCTGCGGCGCGTCATGCAGCGCCAGTTCGGCATAGGCCCTTCGGACTACCGGGCGCGCTTCAGCGGGCGAATGTAGTCTCGCTTTTGGCCGTTGTGAAAACGCGCTCCCGTGGCAGGGCTTCGATACGCCACAGCGTGGCCAGGATGCCAAGAGCCGAGCGTTTCTTATGTCGCGCGGCGGCGAAACTCGCGTCTTAAACGGTTTGATCGGCAATCGCCTGGCAGCCCCGGTGTCGTGGCATGTCCGACGACAATGATTGAGGCATGCTATCGTCGTCGGACGCTGCACTATCCGGCTCGCGGGTGGCGTCCGGGCCGGCATTTGGAATATTAGCATCTACCACAGGTTTAGCGACCTGCCCGGATGGGCAGGGTCGGTTCCGCGCTCGATCGACGCTACAGTCCTGATGTTCCTGCGACGGCCCTTCCTTGGCCGTTGGAGGGCAGCTCTTGTTCCGAGCTGCACACGCTATTTCCGAACCTTGCCAACGGTCAGCCGGCCGCTGCTCCCATCGGACAGCGTTACCTTTCCCCATGCCGACATGAGGTCCGCCGCTCTCGTGACTTCGATCCGCCCCGTGCGGCCATCCGAGCATTTGACCGGCAGAACAATTGTCGGGCGCCGATCCGTCAGGTCGTAAGTGCTTGAGCATTTTGCCGAACGCCGTGACGACTGAACCGAAAAGCGGCCGCTGCTACCCGATGCTATGGTTGAGCCCTTGAACGTCTCGCCGGAGTCCATCTTAGCGGAAGCCGGAAGAACGATGTCGGCTTGCCTGTTGCCCTGCGGCTTCGACGGTCTCGAACCGGCAATCCTCAAGGCCCTCGCGATGCTCGGGGTCATGACACCACTTCCGGCAAATTGAACATAGTCGTCATAGGGAATGGCGCCTCTCGCAAAGGCGGTCAGGACCCGGCGGCAGAATTCAAAACGAACATTGGCCTCAGGCACGCCCATGAGCTTCGCTAGTCTTTCCTGCAGCTGCGGATTGATGCCGTGATGGCTACACTCCTCGATATTCCAGTTGAGAGCCGAGGGATCGCTCAGCACGTTCTTATCGTTCTCGTACCCACTCTTGCGGGCGATTGCTCCAGCATTCGCCGACAAAGGAAGCGCGACCATTGCGATGGCCGCCAAGATCATGAGCCCTTTCATTCTACCTCCCATTGCGCTGTTGATATGTTTAGCGTTCCCGCATGGCTTGTGAAGTGCCATTAACGGGTGAGGAGAAAAGATATTCGAATATCCACCGCTTACCGGTCTGACCGACCTCCGTCAGCCCGACTTTGAATTGCCCGGCTATCGGTTGGAGGGTTCTATTGCTATGCTTGGACCCTAGCAATTTTGACCGCCCCGGCAGCCGCGACGCGATCGGCATCCGGCCGAAGGACCTTTATCTTGGCGATGCCCAGACGGGCGGAGCATTTCAGGCCAGAGTCCATGTGCAGGGTGTCGAGCTGGTGGGGGCAGAAAGCTATGTCTACGGCGTTCTCGCCGATGGCCAGGTGATCGTGTTTCGCGTCTCCGGGCGGTCGCAGATTGGCATCGACAGCGAGCTTACCGTCGCGGGCTCATCCAATGCCCTGCATTTCTTCGATAGCCAGGGTAAACGAACGCAATAGCCATTGTGAAACATTGCGGTGCGCTTGCAACCGAAGCCGCTGCATGGCTCGGCCGAGCTTTCGCACGGACAGGCGGGAGTTTCTTGGGCGCGATTGTTCGATATATGCATGCACTAACACTAACATCGAACTCAAATCACCCAACAGCGCAGACCGATTGTGCATAGGCGAAGTCGGCCCGATTAGTTCGACGGAGGGACCGCAGTGGTCTTTGTAATCCACCTCCAGTTTTGCATTGGCGTCTTCTGATCTGCCAGGCACAAAGTTATCCTCCGGATTCTCATCTCGGATTAACGATTTTAGGATAGGAATTGTCCAAGGGGAGCACCATCAAAAGCCGGTGAAACATGGAAAATGCAGCAGATGACACCGAATTGAGCTTCCATCGCTCCGGTTGCCGTCTAGCGTCCGCCTCGCAGGCTCCACTCTACTCCTTGCTGGAGCGTCTCCACGCCGTCCTAACAGGTCCTCTTGACAGGCAGACCATTTGGCAGCTGCATCGTCAGATCAATCAGCAGGCTGCGCTTATCCGCGAGGCCGACGTTGCCCTGGCCGGCGCCGAGATCTTCGAACGCGCCTCCGCGGCTGCATCCATGGGCACATGGCGGTGCGAACTGCCGAGCGAGCAATTGACGTGGAGCGGCGGAACCTATGACCTTTTCGGCTTTCATCGCAGTCATGGACTTGTTCGTGGCGACATCCTGAGAACCTATTCGGAGGAGTCCCTGGCCCGTCTGCAGAAAGTCCGCAGTGATGCCATCGAAACAGGCTCTGGTTTTAAACTTGATGCGGAAATCCAAGGTCCGGATATCGGGAAACGGTGGATCAGAATATTCGCCACGGTCGAACGCCAAAATGGGGAATCAATCCGGCTCTTTGGTATCAAGCAAGACATCACGGAAGAAAGAACCGTCTTTGAGCATATGCGGCATCTCGCCGAACACGACGTGATGACGGGCCTTGCCAACCGCACTCAATTTCAAGTGCAGCTTGCCAAGATCTGCGGGCCAAGCGGATCGGGCGGAGCCCTGATGCTCATTGACCTGGACGAATTCAAGGAGATCAACGATACGCTCGGGCATGGCGCTGGAGACGAGTGCCTGATCGAATTCACGCGCCGGCTGTCGACGATATGCCAATGCGCTGATCTGATTGCCCGCATTGGCGGAGACGAGTTTGCGGTCCTCTTCGGCCCCGCCACCGATCGGCACACCATCGAACGCGTCGCGCAGCGTTTGGCTGACGCGGCAAAGGCGCCGATGAACTATTCCGGATCCGTTTTCAATGTCAGCGCTTCCGTTGGGGTTGCCTTTGCAGAGGGCGAGACGCCGACCGCTCTGTTCACGAAAGCCGACCACGCGCTCTATGCCGCAAAAGCAATCGGCGGCGACTCCTTTCAAGGGTGGAATGACGTTGTCTTGGACGTAGTCGCCAGCGGATAACCGGCGCATGCGGCCCGCGGTCTGGTGAATATATGCGATTGAGCGGAATCGAACCGAGGACCCGGTGCTCATGCAAGCAGCATGAAATGAATTCGCCTTTTAGAAGACAATTGCCAACTCGTGAAAACCGAAAAAAGGATGGCGCGCGGTGCGCGCCATCCTTTCTCTAATTTCGTTGTGCCGGTCCCTAAAGTAGCGTCAATTTGATGTTCCGCCGGCAACGGCCCTGATCACGTTGCAGCCCCGACAGCGGAGCCGCGAGTGCTTACACGGAGCACGTAGTAGACTGCCCCACCAATGCCGACGCCGAAGAACCAGCCATAGGTCGCCCACCATTCCGGCAGGATCGACGTGAAGGTCGGCAGGATCGACGAGAACAACGCTCCAACCACGAGGGCGATAAAGGCATTTCTATGCCAGCCGGCCTGGAACCGAAACTCGCCACCTTCCTGGTAGAGGGCAGCAACATTTAGCTCGCCTTTCCGGATCAGATAGTAATCCACCATCATGATCCCGAAGATCGGGCCCATGCTCGAGCCGATGAAGTTGACGAAGTGCGCGGCACTCGTCTCCCACGGCGCGAAGGGATAGAGTATCAGCGCGATCAGGGCCGCAATATAACCGCCCCGCTTGAAGCTGATCTGCCGGGGGAAGACGTTGGAAAAGTCGAATGCCGGCGAGACGAAGTTTGCGACGACGTTGATACCGAGCGTTGCGACCGCAAAGGTCAATGCAGCAAGCAGTGCCAAGAACCAACTGTCGAATTTCGCCGAGATCGCCTCAGGATGTAGCAGCACTTCTCCATAGACGGTGAAGGCAGCGGTCGTTGTCACACCAGCGACGAGGCAGAAGGCAAGCAAGTTAATTGGCAGGCCCCAGAGATTACCCCTCCGCAAAGTTTTTACGTCCGTGGCATAACGCGAGAAGTCGCAGAAGTTCAGATAAAGCGCTGCAAAGTAAGTGATCCAGGTGGCGGCCACGGCTGCAAGCGCTGGGAAGGAACCCGGCTCACCGGGTACACCCGCGTCCTTCGTCTTTTCCAGCAATACGTCGCGCGGGATTTCACTACCGAAGGAGAAGGTGCCTGCCTTGACGATCAAATAGATCGCAAGCACCAGCATCATGATCCAGACGGCGGGACCAGCCAGATCCTGAAATTTGCGCACCGTCTCCATGCCGCGCTGGATGATCAGAAGCTGCAGCGCCCATACGACGACGTAGCAGATGACCTCGAGCGTTGAATGGCCGAGCAAATGGCTGTTTTGATGGTACGCTAGAATGCTCTCGTTGCGGATGAGAAGAGCGACGATGGCACCCGAGGCAGCCGCAGTCTGAGCGCCATACCAGAAGCAGGCGACGACAGCCCGCACCAGTGCGGGGACATTTGCGCCGAAGGTTCCAAAGGAAGCGCGGGCAAGAACAGGGAATGGCACGCCCGTCTTAACACCCGCATTGCCGACCAGGCTCATAAGGAAGAAGATGACCAGCGAGCCGATACCGATCGCGATCACGAAGTTGATGAAACTGCCGCATAGCAGGAAGAGACTTGCGGCAAGATAATATCCCCAAAGGCTGTGAACGTCCGACGTCCACACATTGAAGATACTGAACGCGCCCCATTTCCTCTCTTCGGCAGGCGCCAAGTCTTCGTTATACAGTGAAGGCGATGGATTTTGTATTGTCATTTCCCCTCTCCCCTATGTCTCCGAGTCCGTTGGACTCGAGGAGCAGCATGCTCCCAAAACGGCCATGTGACAATTGGGATATGGTAAGTGTTAGGATACGTAGAGTTCCGTTTCAAAGAACACGGAATGCCGCCGAGGAGTCGAGGCTCGAATCTATCGATGCGACCGGTAATTTTAGACTCACCATTGATGAAATGAGCGAAATCGCAAGATTGGCGGCACCGAGAGCCGAATTGCAAACCCACCCGGCCTCGCTCCAGCTTAAGACTGAGACCGGCTCGTGCAGTCTCATTGCGATAGTCGCACTGAAGTGATCCAGGCGCACACGCCGAGCGGATGCAAGAATGCGGTCCACCCAAAGCCACGACAAAGCTGGCTCAGCGCGAGGCCGGCAAGCGCCTAGGCCAGCGATGCTGGTTCCATATCCGGGCTAGCGGACAGGACTGCTTCCTTTAGGGCGCGCGAATAGGGATGCTGCGGATTGTCAAGCACAGCGCGCGCACCGCCTTGCTCGACGATCTCACCCTTTTTCATGATGATGATGCGGTCACTGATGTAGTAGGCGGTCGCTAGATCATGGGTGATGTAGATGATCGAGAGCCCAAGTTCTTTCTTCAGCTGGCCGAAGAGGTTGACGATCGCCATTCTGAGGGAGGCGTCGACCATGGAAACGGGCTCGTCGGCTACCAGCAAGCGTGGTTGCGGTATGAGCGCACGCGCAATAGCCGTGCGTTGCAGCTGGCCGCCCGATAGTTCATGCGGAAACCGGCCCTTTACCTCGGCAAGCGTCAGGCCGATATGGGCAAGCGCATTGTCCGCCATACGCTCGACTTCCGTACGGCTCGGCCGATTGCCATCGGGCGCGAAATTCCTCGCCGTTTCGAATAGATATCGATCGACCCTCTTGAGCGGATTGAAAGCCTCGAAGGGGTTCTGAAGGACGGGCTGAACCTCGCGCATGAAGGCGCGCCGGTCGGATCTCCCATGAATGGCAACGGGCATACCGCGAAAATTGAGTGCACCCGATGTCGGCGCCGTTTGACCGAGGATCATCGACGCAATGGTGGATTTGCCGGAACCGGATTCGCCGACGATAGACAGGATTTCCGGCTCTTCTCCCAAGGTCAGGCTGACATCGCGCACAGCGGTTATCTGGCGGCGGCTGAGCATACCGCCCTGCCGATAAATTTTGCTGACATGCGAGAGTGAAAGAAGATCGCTCAAACCCGTCCTCCCGTCACTGCGAAGCAGGCAACGCGACGATCAGGTTCGATGGCTACCATCGGCGGCGCTTCGCGACTGCAGATATCCATGCGCTTGGGACAACGTGGATGAAAGCGGCATCCCTCCGGCGGCATGGCGAGATTGGGCGGTCTGCCCTCCAGCGAGGGCCGCGTGGAGGCATCGCCGATCCGTGGCAGGCTTGCGACCAGATGCTGGGTATAGGGATGAAGCGGCAGTTGAAAAAGCTTGCGCGTCGGCGCTTCCTCGACCAGCCGCCCGGCATAAACGATGCCGATACGGTCGGAGACGGCGGCGTGAACGCCCATGTCGTGGGTGACGAACAGGAAGGATGAGCCCATCTCGTGCTGTATCTCGCGGATCATCGACAGCACGTCGCGCTGGACGATGACATCAAGCGCCGTCGTCGGTTCATCGGCGATGATGAACTCCGGCGTCAGAATGGTCGCGAGCGCGATGGTCATGCGTTGACGCATGCCTCCGGACAACTCGTGCGGATAGGCATCGAGAAGATGCGCGTCGAGTTTCAATCGCTGGAGATGGGTGCCCACACGGTCGAAGAAGGTGCTGCGATCGACCTTCATGTGGCGGAAAGCAAAATCCGTGAATGAATGCCGGATGCGCCGCACGGGATTGAGCACGTTCATCGATCCCTGCATGACATAGGACAAATGCCGCCAGCGAAGCGATGCCCGCTCCTGCGGCGTCATCGCGTAGATATCCTGCGTTCCGCCATTGAAGTGAAATTTGACAGCGCCGGAGACGACGCGAAGCGGCGGTCGGATGGCACCCGCGATCGTCTTGATCAGCGTCGTCTTGCCGCTGCTCGATTCACCGGCAACACCGTAGATCTCACCGCGACCGATCGACAGGCTGACATCATCCACCGCGCGCACCTCGCGATCGACGCCATAGAGGAAGGCTCGATAATAGGCCTTGAGGTTGCTGACCTCGACGACAGCCTCCATACCTAGCCTCCCATCCGGTTCAAACGACTGCGCGGGTCGTTGTATTCATTCATCGACATCGACAGCAGGAAGAGCGCCATGAACAGAACGACGATGGCAGCCACGGGTGCTCCGACCCACCACCAGTTTCCGGCGATCAATGCCGAATGGGCATTGGCCCAATAGATCATCATGCCCATGGTCGGCGTCTCGATATCGGTAAAGCCGAGCACCGAAAGCGTGATCTCCATGCCGATCGACCAGATCATATTGTTCATCGTTGTGGCGAAGACGATCGGCAGTACATAGGGCAGATGCTCCTCGACGAGGATCTTACGCATGCTCATGCCGGAATAGATGCTCTGCGTGGTGAAAGGCCGCGTCTTGAGGCTGATCGCCACCGAGCGGATCAAGCGCGCGTCATAGGACCAGCCCAGCGACGCCATGACGACGATAAGCACCGTCCAGGTCATTTCGTCCTTGAGTACGAAGTAGAACAGGATCAGCAGCGGAAACTGCGGAATGACCATGATGCTGTCATTGATCGCCATCAGCACGCGATCGAGGGCGCCGCCGGCATAGCCAGCCACCAGTCCCACGACAAGCGAGATAATGCGGGACAGGAAGGCGACACCGATGCCGAAATAGAGGGTGTTGCGGAGCGCTACCGCGAGTTGCCAGAAAACATCCTGGCCACGCGATGTCGTGCCAAGCCAGTATTGCCCATCCGGCGGCATGTCCGGCGGCAGCAGATAAAGATCGGAAGGGCCGTAGGGTGAGAAATAGGACAGGATCACCATTCCGACGATAACGGCAAACAAAAGCAAACCGCAAAGGAATTCGGCATTCTGGCGAGCGAGGTCGCGAACGATCGTCAGCATGGCCTACTCCACCTTGATGCGCGGGTCGATCAGCGGACCCAATATGTCGACGATGAAGACTGCCGCGGCGACGCCGGCGATCGATAGCGCACTCAGCCCCAGGACAAGGCTGTAATCGCCGGCATGGACGGCCGAAATCAGAAGATTGCCGATGCCGGGATAGCCGAAGACGATCTCCGTGATGACGGTGCCGTTGAAAACAGCGCCGAGCGACATGGCAAGGCCGGTAAACTGCGGCACCATGGCATTGCGTGCGATATAAGACCTTAAAATCCTGCGCTTCGGCACGCCGCCAAGCTCGGCAAAAACAACGTAGTCCTCGGTGATGATATTGGAGACGAGCGCACGCATGCCGATGAGCCAGCTGCCGGTCCCGACGAGGATCAAGGATAGCGCCGGTAGGATGGAATGTCGGAGAATGTCGAGCACCAGTGTGAAGGACAGCTCCAGACTGGTGTTCATCTCATAGCCGCCGTTGATCGGCAGGATCGGCCAGATGTAGCCGAACAAGATGATCAGCACGAAGGCGAGGATGTAATAGGGTATCGGCTGCATGGCGATGAAAACGAGGCTCACGGCCTTCAGTATCATGCTATTGCGATAGTAGCCGGTGAGCGCGCCGATCATACTTCCGAGCAGGAATGTGATGATGACGGAAACGGTCATCAGGCCGATGGTCCAGGGCAGCGCCCTTGCGATGATGGCGGAAACGGGCGTTGGAAATGCCGAGAGCGACGGCCCGAGATCACCGGTCGCGAGGCGGCCCCAGAAATGCAGATACTGCTGCCAGATGGAGCCCTCGAGACCGTAGAGTTCCCTGAGCGACTGGCGCATCAGTTCGACGGCGCGGGGATCCGATTGGCCCATTTGCTGGATTGCGCCAATGCTTTCCTCGACCGGATCGATCGGTGTCAGATGCGTGATGAAGAAAGTCGCTGATATGCCGAGAAAGACGACGAGCAGAAACTGGCCAAATCGTTTCAACACGAAAACTGGATAGGACGTCATGCCGTCGTTTTCCTTGCTGCCCGCACTTCATCTCTGATCGAAAAGATCGCCGGACCTCTTTTCGTGCCCGGCGACAGGTGCCTGACGCGGCGCGTTCGCCGCGTCAGGGTCGGGAGAGCTAAGGTTGCGCCGGCTTGAGCTTCACCATCATCAACCGGGAGTTCGCCCAATTGGGAACCGGGTCGGTATAGGGGTCAGCTATGGTCGGATAACCCTTCCAGTAGGTCGTGTCCATCGAGGTGAACACGTTGTAGGACATCAGCGGAATGGTCGGCATCTGCTGCGCAACGAGCTTCAGATAGTCCTTGCCGAGTTCGATACCCTTCGGATCATCGGCGCTGATGCGACGGATGTTTTCGATGATCTTGTCGAGTTCGGGATTGGACCAGCGCTGCCAGTTGCGCGGCGCCTGGTTTTCACCCTTCTTCGCGACGAACTCGGAGTGCCAGCTGTCGAGGAAGAACGATAGATCCGGATCGCCGCCCCAGGTCTCGACGCTCCAGGCGATGGCAACCTGATAGCTGCCGGGCTGTAGCCCCACTTGCCAGAGATTTGTCGTGGGTGCCGCCTTGGAGTCGATCCCGAAAGCTGCCCATTGCTGGGCAATCAGCGTTCCGGCGCGGGTGAAGACCGAGCGAGTATCACCCTCGACCGTCAGGCGGATCTTGAAGGGCTGACCGTCGGGTGTCATCCATTTGCCATCGATCTTCTTGAAGCCGGCCTTCTGCAGAAGTTCGGCGGCGGCCTGCGGATCGGGCTTCCACCAGCCATAGCCGAAGGCATTGCCGATCGCGGCCGGATCGGTCGGGATCTGATCTTTGTACTTCGGCTGCTTGCGCAGGATATCGGCGATCTGCTGGCCGATCGTCGGATCGTATGGCTTGATCTTGCGCTTGCCGGTGTCGATCTCGAAATTCTTCAACCAATCCTGCAGCGGAGCCTGATAATCCGTCATGGCGATCGCCGTTGGCGGAACGCCGAGCGCGGAAAGCGTCGCTGTGCCGCGATAACTTGCCATGTCGACGGCCTTGATGTCGATCAGCAGCGCCAGTGCCCAGCGTACGTCCGGATTCTGGAATACGGGATCCTGGGTGTTAAAGATCACCGCTGGCAGGGTCGGGTCTGGATGCGCGAAGGGGAAGCCGGGGAACCAGCTTTCGGCCGTTTTCGATTTCTCCTTCAGCGTGAACATGCCTTCGGGCGTGTTGTCGTGAATGATATCCAGATTGTGTTCGAGCTGTGCGATGGTACGCTTGTCCGGCGGGCCTGGATCGACATAGGAGACATATTTCGGAGCCGGCTCGCCAAAGCGCGCGAGCGAGGTGCGCTGCCAGTCGTCACGTTTCTCCCAGGTATACCATTTGCCCTGCGGATCATAGGCCTTCAGCTTGTAAGCGCCGAGCGAGACGGGATTGGCATTGTCATATCGTACGGGATCGGCGACCTTCTCGAAGACATGCTTCGGCATGATCCAGGCGCCGTTCCAGCGAACCGTGAAGATAGCGTGAAAGCGCGAATTCGGCTTTTTCAGCTTGAAGACAACGGTATAGGGATCCGTCGCCTCGACGCTGGCGACCTGGACCGAAAAGGCGGCACTCCAGACCATGCCGGGATGATCCATCTGCGTCTTGACCGTATAGACCACGTCGTCAGCGGTAAATTCGACGCCGTCGCTCCAGTAAAGACCCTTGCGCAGTTTCACCGTCATCTGGGTGAAATCATCATTATATTGCGGCTTGTCGGCAGCCAGCGAATTGTCCCAGGCTGCGCCACCCAGACCCTTCTCCGGATCGATGTACCAGAGCGTATCCATGGTCAATTGCTGGAGGCCGGTCGAAACGCCGCCGCCGCCATTGACCCAGATATTGAACCAGCCCGGATTCTTGATCGTTCCTTCCGGATTCTCGACGATCAAGGTCTCCTTGCGAGGCAAGGACGTATAATCCTGAGCCTTGGCCGCCGCGACGAGGCCGAACGTGGCCAGCGCGACACCGAAGGCAAGCTTCTTCCACTGCTGCATGAACTCCTCCCACTTTTATCGATTACGCGGCGCGCCCGGACAAAAGGGAGCAGACCACGACTTTCACCCTCTTTCCCGACTGGCAGCAAACCTTGTGCGGCGGTTC
The DNA here is from genome assembly GCF_050577975.1 of Rhizobium sp. BR 315. Taxonomy (NCBI): domain Bacteria; kingdom Pseudomonadati; phylum Pseudomonadota; class Alphaproteobacteria; order Hyphomicrobiales; family Rhizobiaceae; genus Rhizobium; species Rhizobium sp. BR 315. The sequence goes on from NZ_JARWKZ010000024.1 coordinate 43,743, forward strand.
GGGTTCGCAAAAGATCGGCGGTCGCCTCCTCGCGACCGTTCGACCATTTTCAGTGCCGGGGCGCATCGGCCCCGGCGGCAAGGCGTCACACCGCCAGCCGGATCACCGTGTAAGACAGCGGCTTCAACGTCGCACGCAGCCGGCCATCCTCGACTTTGGCATCGCCGGTATTGGTCGGGACGACGGCGTTCGGTCGCGTTGCAGTGTTGACCGCCTGCAGATCGCTGTGGACCATCTCATGCTGTTCGACGACACGGGCGCCGGTGAAGCCTTCGAGACGGGTGTCGAGATCAAGAGCGCTGTCCGGATGGCGGTTGACGGCAAACAGCGTGACCATTTTGCCCAGTTCGTCATGGACGGCTGACACATCGAGATAGGGCACATCGTCGGCTTCGTCGCTGTCATAGGTCGGACCGTCGGTGATGAGACACAGCGCGTAGCCACGACCATATTTCGAGGCGAAATAGAGCGGATAGTAGATGGTCTGCCGCCATGCCGGGCCGCCATCTTCCGTCATGATCGGCGCGATCACGTTGACCAGCTGGGCTATGCAGGCAATGCGCACACGATCGGAGCGGCGAATGAAGGTGTTGAGAATACCTCCGACCTGCAGCACGTCTTCGAAATTATAGACATCCTCGAGCAGATGCGGCGCATCCGGCCATTCGTCGCGGGCAAGGATCTCCTTGTCCTGCTGATTGGAGTGGTACCAGACATTCCACTCGTCAAAGGAAATGCCGATCGTCTTCTTCGACCGCTTCTTCGCTTTGATATAGTCGATTACGCCGCCGATGGTAACGATGTAGCGGTCAAGCTTCTCGGCCTTTGCCAGATAGTTCAGCGTATTCCTTTCGCGATTGGCGAAATACATGTGCAGCGAGATATGATCGGCGCTGTCATAGCACTGCTCCAGAACCTGCGCTTCCCAATCCGGATAGGTCTTCATGTCGGAATTGGATGAGCCGCAGACGACCAGTTCGAGCGATTTGTCGAAGCCGCGCATGGCCTTGGCGGTCTCGTCGGCTAGGCGTCCGTATTCGTAGGCAGACTTGTGCCCAACCTGCCAGGGGCCGTCCATTTCATTGCCGAGGCACCAGAGCTTCACCCCATGCGGATCGGCCCAGCCATGCTTGCGCCGGAGATCCGACCAATAGGTGCCGCCCGGATGATTGCAATATTCGAGGAAGTTTCTCGCCGCATCCAGCCCACGCGAGCCGAGGTTGACGGCAAGCATCGGCTTGGTCTTGGCTTTTTTACACCAATCGACGAATTCGTTGACGCCGATCTGGTTGCTCTCACGCGTCCGCCAGGCAAGGTCCAGGCGCACCGGACGCTCGGAGCGGGGGCCCACCCCGTCTTCCCAATTATAGGCGGAAACGAAATTGCCGCCGGGATAGCGGGTATAGGGCGCGTTGAGCTCGCGCACCAACTCGATCACATCCTTACGGAAGCCATGCTCGTCGGCAGTCGGGTGACCGGGCTCGTAGATGCCGCCGTAGATCGCCCTGCCCAGATGTTCCAAAAAAGCGCTGTAAAGCCGATCGTCAATGTCGGCAATTCGGAAATCACGATGGACGATCACATGCGCCTTCACGGCCTTCCTCCCATATGTATCAGATATTTCGTTCTTATACCTTGATCTTGATACACTTTTAGAAGGTCGTCAACGCGTACCAAAGGGAAAATACCGCGAGATTCATGATAAAGACAGCCGAAATCGGGAAAATAGCCTATAAAAACAAATGATTATAAAAAATATGACTTATCGGAAATTTATGCGGGTTATTGGCTATATATCACAATATATGATATAGATTTACGCCAAGTCGATGCGCATCAGGATGTCGCGGCCGTAGTTGCCGAAGCCGCGACCGAAAATATTGATGCCGCCAGTGTTGCGTGCATCGTCGGCAATCCCGACCCGCAAGCGGATCGAGGAATGCTGGCTGATGGCGAGATCATCGATCGTCACATCGGAAGCGGCAACGCCGTCGATAAAAGTGCCTTTTTTCGAGATTCGCCAGGTCTTCAGCTTACCGTACTGGGAGCCTTCCAGCTTCCACCAGCTTGGCGTGAAGGCTCCGCGCTTGTCGCCGTAATCGCCGGGGGACGTCCATGTCCCGACGGCGACACCGTTGATCCAGACGGTAATGTCCGACGGCCAATCCGGATTGGTGCCCGGCACCTCGGACGAAAGCTCCATCGAGAATTCGATGGCGTTGACATTCCTATTCAAGATCTTGGCATTGTTCGGGAATTTATATTCGACATGGCCGCGGCCGAACCATAGGAGGCCGGCCTGCATGCGCTGCGGGTCAAGGAAATAGTCGGGAACATCGAGCAGACCGATCACGCCGTCGGTTGAACACAGCCCGCATGGCGCGTGCGTCTCGCAGCTCGTATAGAGGCCGATCGGCATGGCGACTTCGATCACGTCTTCATCGTGCTTGAAGGCCTGATCCTCGAAACTGAGCAGGATTTCGTCGTAAAGCGCGGTGCAGATCTTCTGGTAGCCCTTGCGCGCTTTCGCAGCCTTGGTCTCGACAAGACCGGCTTCCTCAAGGATCATGATCGCCGTTGCGACTGTGGATTGCGGCAAATCCAGTTCCCGGGCGATCTCGTTGACATTCATCGAGCCCTTGGCGCAGAGCAGCTTCAGCATATCGACGCGCGCCGGCGCCGAAAGAGCCCTAAAAACGGCAGCATTCTCACCCGCATAAATTGTCAGAAAGCCGCGCTTCATTGAATCCCAGACACCTCATCAATAGGTTTCATTTATATCAAGATTTTTGATTTTACAAGAGATGCCGTGGGGCCGGCTTATCTGGCACCCCAATCCAATGTCATAGGGCGTGGAACAGTCATGCAAACAGATACAATCTTGACACTCACGGCCACCTTGGACGAACCATGTCAAGGCATCGTATCTGCAGTAAAGCGCCGGAGCCGAGCGTCCCGCTTGAAGCTCGCATGAATGCCGATGATCTACCCGGCGCTGGAACGGGATAGCCTCAATTCGAGGATATAAAATGAAGCGTTCCCTGACATCACGGCGCACGCCGACGCTGCTCGCCCCTGTGCCGCACGCATCGCTCGTTGAATAGATACCATCCACCGATAAGCGAGCCGCCCGGCTAGGCAATCAGGCGCTCGCCCTCGGTGCTGAAGAAAAGACGGTTTCTGGAGGAGTGATCCAGGTTGATCGAACTTCCCGGCTCGACATCGGGCCCGGCCCTCTGCTCCACCACCAGGTTTTGGCCGTCGTCCAGCGCACAATAGATATATCTGGTGCCGCCAAGATACTCGGAAAACTCTACCTTCGCCGGTATCGACAGGTCATGCGGTTCGCCGAGCACAATATGCTCGGGCCGGATGCCCACAACGAAATCGGCGCCAACGGACGGCATTGCTGGCACTTCCTGCGCCTCGAATATCTTGCCCGCGATCTGGAAACGCCCAGCTCCCTCACTGGTCGCCTTGAGGAAATTCATCCGCGGAGAGCCGATGAAACCGGCAACAAACATGTTGGAAGGGTTTTCATAGACCTCTCTCGGCGTGCCGAACTGTTCGATACGTCCGCTGCGCAGCACAACGATCTTATCGGCAAGCGTCATCGCCTCGGTCTGGTCGTGCGTGACATAGATCATCGTGTTGCCGAGTTCCCTGTGCAGCCGCGCAATCTCGATGCGCATCGACACGCGCAACTCGGCATCGAGATTCGACAAAGGCTCGTCGAAAAGGAAGACGTCGGGCTTGCGCACGATGGCACGGCCGATGGCGACGCGCTGACGCTGGCCGCCGCTGAGCTGACCCGGACGACGCTCGAAGAGATGGTCAATCTTGAGGATGGACGCGGCCTGATCCACCCTGCGGCTGATCTCGGCTGCGTCCGTGCGGGCCATCCTCAGCCCGAATGCGAGGTTCTCCCGCACCGACATGTGCGGGTAGAGTGCATAGGACTGGAAAACCATCGCGATGCCTCGATCGGACGGATCGAGGTCGGTGACATCCCGCCCCTTGATGCTGATCTCGCCTTCGGTCACCTCCTCGAGCCCGGCGATCATCCGCAGAAGCGTCGACTTCCCACATCCAGAAGGGCCGACAAACACGACGAAGTCCCCCTCATTGATGTCAAGATCGATGCCGTGCACCACCGCGAGACTTCCGTAGGACTTCTGGACGGCCTTTAGGGACACGCTTGCTCTATCCATGGAATTCATCCCGATCACTTTTCGGACTGGAGCCACACCAGCATGGCGCCCGGATCACGATTGTCCCAGAGATGATAGGGCACGAGTGTCATCGTTGCCGCCACCTGCTCGGGAGGACGGGTACGGTAGAGCGATCCGTTCCAGCCGTTGGTGTCCTCCTTCGACACGTCCAGCTCGACGGCAACGGCGCCGTTCAGCCTCTCGATTTCCTTGATCCGATAGCCCTTCAGATCCTGCGGAACCACGAAAGCGTTGAGATCACCACCATTATCCGTCTCCTCGACGCAGTAGATCAGCGGGCCGCGGGCGAGCGCGACGCGGCCGACGTCGTGGCGAACCTTCGGAGAAGCGTATTGCGGACGCAGTTCGAGCGGGAGTTTAAGCTCGATGACATCGCCCGTGTTCCAGGCTCGTTCGAGACGCGCATATCCGTCAACGACCGACGAACTGAGGTCGACCGGGCTTCCGTTGATCTGTAAGGCCGCACCGTCAGCCCATTCCGGTATGCGCAAAGCGATTGCGAACGTCGACGGCACCGTCGTCTCCACCTCGATGCGGATATCGCCGTTCCATGGATAGTTGGTGCGCTGGGCGAGCTTTACTCCTGCGCCAGCCATTTCCGCCTTCACGCTGCTTTCGCCGTAGAGATGCACGGCGATCTCGTTGTCCGCCACCGCATACATGTACGAACCGATCGAAGCGACGAGCCGTGCGACATTCGGGGGGCAGCACGGGCAACGATGCCAGACCCAGCGATGGTGCTTGCCCGTGCTCTCCAGCGGATTGTCGTAGAAAAAGGTCTTGCCATCAATGGAAAGCCCCGTAAGCGCGCCGTTATAGAGCGCTTGCTCCATGATGTCGGCGTAGCGGCGATTGGGGCCGCGGCCGAGCATGCGGCTTGCCCAAAAGACGAGACCGACGGAGGCACAGGTCTCGGCGTAAGCCGTGTCGTTCGGCAGGTCGTAATAGTCAGTGAAGCCTTCGTTGCTAGCGGCGGGACCGATGCCGCCCGTGACATACATCTGCTTGACGGTAAGGTCATCCCAGAGCGTCTCCAGCGTGCTTGTCAGCGTATCATCCTGATACTCGGTCGCGATGTCGGCCATGCCGGAGTACTGATACATGGCGCGTACCGCGTGACCGACGACCTTGCCCTGCTCGCGCACGGGAAGATGGGCTTGGCTGTACTCATACGTCTTGTGTACGTAATTCTTTGGATCGCGCCCCCCGCGAAGAGCTTCGGCAGTGAAGAAATGAGGCTGGCTGCCACGCTCGTCGATAAAGAATTTGGAGAGATCGAGATACTTCTGTTCTCCTGTGACGCGCGCCAGCTTGACGAGCGCCAGTTCTACTTCCTGATGGCCGCAATAGCCGGGGATCTGCCCCTCGCCGTGACCAAAAACCTTGATCAAATGGTCGGCGTATCGGCACATGATATCAAGCAATTTGCGCTTGCCCGTCGCCTGATAATAGGCCACGGCGGCTTCCATCAGATGTCCTGCGCAATAGAGCTCGTGATGGTCGCGAAGGTTCGTCCAACGCTTGCCGGGCTGCACGCGCTGGAACCAGGCGTTCACATAGCCGTCTTCCTGCTGCAGCTTTTCATACATCTCGATGATGGCGTCGGCACGCGCCTCGAGTTCCGGGTTCGGCTTTCGATACAGGGAGTAGGCGATGGTTTCGATCGACTTGCCAAGGTCGGAATCCCAGAACATCTGGGTCGAGCCCGTCCACTTTTCATCGATCGGGATCACGATGCCCGGGCTCGGCCGATCGACGTCGATCGCCTGGATCATCCCGGCCTTTTCGCAGCGGTCGAGCAGAATTGCCGCAGTGGAGTCACAGACTGCGTCCTGCCACTTCCCCCAAAATCCGTCGAGCGTGACGTCGGGAACCGCAACGGGGCGGAATTGGCTTTTGTTTTTGGCTGTCATTTTGAAACTCTCCTTTGAATTACTTGACCGCGCCGGCCATGAGCCCGCGCATGTAGAAGCGTTGAAGAAGCAGGAAGACGATGAGACATGGGATGACCATGACGACGACACCCGCCTGAACGGCGCCCCAATCGATGGCCCCCATGCGCGAGGCACGGACGGCGGTCATCAAGACGGGAAGCGTGAACTTGTCGTTGCTCGACAGCAGCACAAGTGCCGCGAAAAACTCGTTCCAGGCGTTGAGAAAGGCGAAGATCGCCACTGTCACCACACCCGGCAGGACGAGCGGAAAGAGCACGCGAGCCAGCAGCCGGAGATCGCGCGCTCCATCGATACGGGCGGCCTCCTCGATCTCCTTCGGCACCGCGTCGAACGCATTGCGCATCATGAACACGGAGAAGGGAAGCTGCAGGGTGACATAGACGAGCGTCAGCCCGATCAGGGAGTTGTTCAGCCCAAGCCGTGACAGAATGATAAACAGCGGCGTCAGGATCGACTGGAACGGGATCATCAAAGTGGCGATGATCAGAATGAACAGCGCGTTCTTGAATGGAAACCGGTAGCGAGAAAAGCCGTAGCCCGCCAGGAGACTGATGCCGACGGTCATGATGACCGTGGCGATCGCCACGAACAGCGAGTTGAACATGTGATGCCAGATGCCGGAGCCGAACCCGTTCAAGGTACGGTAGGCATCGACGCTCACGCCGGACAGCGGCCATGGTGGCAGCGGCGGCAGGGCGGTCTCGCTGCGCGGCCGAAACGACGCCATCAGCATAATTGCGAAAGGCGCGAGGAAGAAGAGGACGACGGCTGCCCCGGCAGCGTGGAAGGCCGTGTTCCGGCGCGCATTTCGGCGGCTGCGGATGGTGCGGCGGGCGGTCATGGGCGATCCTCCCCGACCCTCAGCAGCCAGAGCTGCACGATGCTCAGCGCCACCAGGATGACGAGCAGCGCGATCGAAAGCGCCGCGCCATATCCGAGATTGAACGACACGAACGACTGATTGAAGATGTAATAGACGATGGAAATCATGCGGTTTTGCGGACCGCCGCTCGTCATGATGTAGAACTGGTCGAACGCCAGGATCGAGCCGGTCACGGACAGGATAAGCGCAAGAGCCATCGTCCGGCGCATCAAGGGGAGCGTCAGATGGCGAAAGCGCTGCCACGAACTCGCGCCGTCGATGCGCGCAGCCTCGATCAGCTCGGATGGAATTCCCTGAAGACCCGTCAGCAGGATGATCATGGTAAAGCCCGCAACCTTCCAGACCACCATGACGATGATCGTCAGGAACGCGGTATCGAAGGTTGCCAGCAGATTTCGGCGGCCCTGGGTGAGACCCAGCATTTCGAGCACTGGCGAGAAGAGGCCGCTGTCAACATTGGCCAGCCACACCCACAGCAGCGAGGCCGAGGCGAGACCAATGACGACCGGCAGGAAGATAATCGTGCGATAGGCGGACACACCTTTGCGCGGCTTGTCCACGAAAAACGCCAGCGGGAATGCGACGGCGAAGATGGCGATCGTCACGACCAACGTATACTGCGCGGTAAAGCCGAGCGACGTCCAGAACCGCGGATCGCCGAACATGCGGGTATAGTTGTCGAGACCGGTCCATCGTGGCACACCCATCAGCGGCCATCGATGAAGGCTCATCCACGCCGTGAGCAGAAGAGGCATCACGAAGAACACCGTCACCAAGGCGATGGCGGGGGCGATGTAGGCGAGGCCGCGCCAGCCCCCTCTCCTCCGGCGTTTGCGCTTCGGAGAGACGGAGATGATTTGCGTCGTCATCTTTGATCTCGTCGTATTGTCAGGGAATTGAGGACCGGAAGCACGGCGCACCTCCGGCCCGACGCTTATTGAGCGCTGTCGATAATCGACTGCATGCCCGCCTGGCCGCTCTGGAACGCGCCATCGACGTCGTCGCCGAACATTACGGCGTTGATGAAGTTCGACCATGGGCTGTTCGGACTGTTGATCAGGTCGTTGAACTGCAGCGTGTACGGCGTCTTGGCGATCTTGATCGCCTCGGCGGCGACGAGCAGCCTTGGATCCTGGCCTTGCAGCACCTTGTCGGCAATGTCCGTCCGGGTCGGCAGGCTCCCGTTCTTGGCCATGATGGTCTGGCCTTCCTCAGAGTAGACGTATTTGAGGAATTTCTGGATCTGCGTGACATGGGGTGCGCCCTTCGTCACGACGATGTTGTCGCCGCCGGCAAAGGACGACGCCTTGCCGTCAACGCTCGGGATAAGCGTAACGCCGAAGTCGACCTCGGGATGCTGGGTGATCAACGTGCCGATGGCGAATGCGCCAAGGCTCTGCTGACCAACCTTGCCTCCGAGGAACTTCAGAAAGTCCACGCCGTTATCGGTCGCGGCACTGGCAGGCACCACACCGGATTTGATCATCTTGCGATAATCTTCCACGGCTTTGCGCATCTGCGGAGAATCCAATGTCGCAGTCTTCGCATCCGCCGACAGGATATCCGCACCGGCGCCCCATACGAGCGGAGTGAAGGTGAAGATCATACAGCCGCCGCAGCCGCCGCCCGAGAAATAGAAGCCATAATCGTCTTGGCCGAGCTTGCGGATCCTCTCGGCGTTGGAAGCGATCTCCTCCCAGGATTTCGGTGCCTTGTCAGGGTCGAGACCGGCCTGCTTGTAGAGCCCCTTGTTCCAGGCGAACACCGACGTTTCGACCAGCAAGGGCAGCCCATATACTTTCCCCTCGTAGGTCCCCTGCTTGACGTGTGCGGGAGCGAGAGCGTTGAAGTACGGCAGCGACTTCGCGAAATCCGTCAGGTCCTCGAGCTGCCCCGCCGAGGCGAACGAGGGCGTATAGATCAGATCGAGGGCGATCGCGTCGGGCGCCTGTCCGCCAGCCACTGCGGTAGCGTATTTCTGAACCATCTGGTCCGATGGAATTTCGGTGAGTTCGACCTTGTCGGAATTCGCCGCATTGAAGGCGTCGATGACCGCCTTGAAGGCTCCGCCCCCGCTGCCCGATCTGACCCACATCGAAACGGTTTCGGCGGACGCGGCCGACGACAGACATATCGACAGCAACGCCGTTGCTGCAAGCATTCTCTTGAGCATTACATCCTCCATATGAAGGGACGATTTTCGCCCCGCCTCCCGTCAATTTCCCTGATCGCTGCTCCCGCAGGACTGTCGAACGACCAAACTGCATGGAAGCTTGCGCAGACCCGGCGCCACCGGCCGACCCTCGGCAAGATCCAATATCGTCAGGCCGGCGATCCGGCCGAGTTCCTTCAAGTTCATGTCGATTGTCGTCAGGGCCGGCCTGGTCTGGGCCGCGACAATCTCCCAATTGTCGAATCCCACGACTGCAACATCTTCCGGGACGCGAAGGCCCCTTTCCCGCAGGGCATCTACGACCCCACGGGCGATCTGATCGTTGCCACAGAATATGCCGTCCGGACGCTCCCCCTCCGCGTCGAACAAGGCGGCGATCGACTGGTGCCCCCAGGCTTCGGTCCATTCTCCGAAGAGGACTTTCGCATCGGGTCCGACCGTCCTCTGAAACGCGTTTGCTCGCTCCAGCGCCGACGCGAAGCTCTCCGGTCCGGTAATGTGAACCAGCCTGCGGCGGCCAGTAGAACGAAGCCGGGAAATTGCAAGTTGCGCACCTTGCGCGTCATCAGCGGTTAGAATGACGCTCCCCTCCGTCCCCTGACTGTAGGCGTATACGACCGGCACCGGCAGGCCAGCGAGATCGACCGGGAGAGACCTGTCGATCCGCTTGCCTGTCGCGATGATGCCATCCACCTGCTTGTCCAGCATGGCGTCGACATGGATCTTGGCCAGTTTCGGGTCGTCTTCTATAGCGCACAGGAAAACCGATACGCCCTGATCGACCAACGCCTCCGAAATGCCCGACATCAACGGAAGCGTGAAACGGCCATAGGTGTCGTTGGTCAGAAGCCCGACTGTGAAGCTTCTATTGAAGAGCAGGCTCCTCGCAAGCGCATTCGGACGGAAGCCCACGCCTGTTGCTATCGACTTGATCTTGTCACGCGTCTCAGCGGTCATCCGCCCGGTATCGTTCAACGCCTTCGACACCGTCGAGACGCTGACGCCTGCCGCCTTGGCGACGTCGTGGATCGTTACGCGACTGCTCCTGCCCACCAAATCCAGTTCCTCCTCGCACAAGAGAAAAGCCTTTCCCAAATTTATTGTCAATAAGAGAAAACGTTTTCTCAGCCGAACAGAAGTGAGCTTTCACGATCGACATTAAGGAATAGCGGTAGATTCCCGGAGTTGGAAACGGTTTGTCGGGCCCGCGCAGTCCAGCCCACATCATCGACTGGTTTCATGTCGCCATGACGATCCAGCGCAGGCAGCAGATCGCCGATCCCAGCGCACGATCCTGGTCTTGTTTCCTGGTGAAGTTTCCGTTCGAAGCGAGACGATACCGGTGAAGCGAATATCGCGCCTTGCGGAACTGGCACGCCGACTTCAGACGGAGCTGGTCGGCGCACGAGTGACTTTCTCTCCGGCAACGCGTCCGGTTCTAGAACGTCTTGATTATGTCCTCGACCCTCGACGTAAATTTGGAGAGCGTTTCGCGCATCTTGGTTTGCGCACCTTCATTCTGGTCGATCTTCTTCTCGATTTCGGAGAGCTTTTCGACATAGCCCTTTTGCTGATCGCTGCCTGTCGGCATCACCTTGAGGTTCTCTCGGGTACGCTCCTGGCTCGCCTGCAGAGCTTCATGTTCCTCGGCCGCGCGGTCCAGCTGGCGTCTCGTCTCGAACTCGTCCTTTTTGGCTTTCGAAAGCTCGCCGAGCTTGTCCTTGATCACAGGATCAAGCGAGGTGGAAGACCATTGCGCGAGGTCGACCGCGTTCAAATCGGCGAGCTGAAACGATTCCCCGCCGGAACGGGTAAGCACCGCCTTGACCTCCCGCGTCTCACCCTTCCCGATTTTGACCTTGAGGCGATAATCGGTGGCGCTCTCGCTCTTAAGGTCGGGCGAGGTGAACTCCCATCCATCGCGCTTGGGGTGTTCGATCAGGATCGTACGCTCGGCATCGGCGGCACCGCGAACCACATAGACCGTTTCCTCGCGCATGATGTTCTTCGTAACGAGAACTCCGTCCACGACCTTGATTTCCACGGTCTTGACGCCGTTATCGGATCTGGTCTCGACGGTAACCTTCTTGTCCAGTGCAAAGCTCGACATTCGGGTGTCGCCGTTCGGCAAGCCGATGAGGCTCGAGTCTCCGATATAGCCGCCCTTGTTGTCGTATACGGTGAGGATGCCGCCGGGCAGGCTCACTCCCGTGGAATTTTCGAGCGAAACTGCCGAGATCGGATGGCTGTCGCCACGGTCCGGGCGATAAAGCGAGACGAGTTCGGCCGACACTTCCTTGTCGACGATCGGAACCGATACCGTGTCACCGTTCCGGATGTCGTAGGTGTCGTCGAGCTTGAACGTGGCCGAGATGTCCCCCTCGGAGGAGGTCGCAGACTGTGCATAGGACATTGCCGGCGATGGGGCGACCGCCGCTGCGACCGGCATGTTCCTTCGTCTGGCAGCACCATCACTCTTCATCGCTTCCATGGCAGCGCCCTCGGGCTCTTCCATTTTGGCGAAGGCGGCTCCGTTTCCGGAATCGGCTTTGGGAATTCCTACATTGTCCACGCTGATTGGCAGCTCGTCGCGGTTTTTCCAATAGCGGTCATGCAGGCGCTGGGTCAGCGTGACGGGGGAGCTTGAGGTGAGGACCAGACTGACGTCCTTCCAGTCCTCGCCGGTTGCATTCTCAAGTACCGCCCATGCCTGCAGCCTGGCCTTCCCCTCGTTTCCGACAACGACACGGTAGGACGTCTTCCAGACGGGTGCCGCGACGACATATGAAAAGTCGACGGCGCGTTTGCCTTTCCCGTCGATCTTGACCGCGATGCTGCGCGTCGTGTCCGTAACGTTATTCCCGACAACACCTATGGCGGATGCAATTTTCGCCCGAACCGCCGGATCATCGAATTTCACCAATGAGGAACTGTCGAGCTCATATCTGGAGATCTGGCCATCATCGTTCATCAGGTTGAGGAGCAAGGCCTCTTCCCCGTTGGCCCTCTTTTCGGTCTCGACACCGAGGATCGTGCCGGCCCCGGTGTTTTTTCCCCCGATCGCGACCCTAGATCCCTTGAGGGACATCAGGAGCTTGGGAAGGGAAGCAAGATCATCCGGCGTAAACGGGAGGTTCTTGAAGGTTTCATCAAGAGGGTTCGGCCCGGCCAGGGACAGATCCTTGACGGTTCCCGTCGGATCGAACACCACGAGCGACTTGAGGATGTCGTTTACCTGATCGAGAGGCACCTCGATTCTAATTTCGCCATTGCCATCAAGCAATGCAGTCCGCCTGATTTCGGCAAGGCCGCCCGAGGATAGGGTGATCGACTTCACCGGGGAGTTTGTACCCTCCTCGGCAAGAGAGGGTACGGGGGAGAGCATGGCAATTGCCGCAGCGGTCGATAGCAGAAATCGTCTGGTCATGTGGTTCCTCTCACAAAGGAAAGGAGGCGTGAGGCCTCCCTTGAATATCGCCCTTGGGTTGATTGTAAACCGGGTTCGGGATTCGGGTCCACTGGCTACCCTGCGCCTTCTTGGACTGATGGACCTTCATCTTTCCTTGCGATCCAAGCCGGAGTGCAAGCCGCCGAGAATTCGTGAAATAGTTGAAAAGCGCCGTCAGCACATCAACGTTGGATCGCGCTGATTGCGTTTGAACTGTGAATTCAGCTAATTCGATTTCGAATACAAAGTTCAAAATGGATCGAAACGGCCATAGTCTTACACGCCAATGGCAGGTGCCTGATATGAAAAAACGCTTTTCGTGGGTTCGGGCGGCATCCTTTACCGCCTTGGGATTGCTTGGAACGAGTACTTGTGTTCGAGCCGGATCCGAAAACGCGTGGCTGGAGGATCCCGCGAGCCACTGCAGATTCGTTGCCCCAGCCTCCCTGACAGCCGGGCCAACTTTCTGGATAGGAGCTTGCCCGGATGGCAAGGCCTCCGGAACCGGCATGCTGCGCCGCCGGGACGGTGATCGCGTCGGTGCGGCCTTCTTTGGGAAAATGAAGGGTGGAGTCCCCCATATAGGCGTTGTTGACCTCGTGGACGGATACCGGGCCGGCAATTTCGATCGCGGTGACATTGGCGCCCAAGCGGAATCGAACCCGCAAGTTCGGATCGATGCTTTTCGAGCGGCTATCGAAGCCGCTCGGCTCGTAAGTTTAAAATACAAGGCGGAGCACAAGGACACATCCGCACAATTCTACGAGACGCTCGCCAAGACGTTTGAAGCTCAGATCGAGTGAGCGGCCACCGCTTTGCTGGATGTGCCGTGTCCGCGATCACGTGCCCAGCCAGTGATATTCGGCAATCGACGCGCGGCCTGTCTTCTTGTCGTAAAGACAAATCAGGCTGACGTTCTTCTTCGCCGCACCTTTGCCAAGACGGCCGCGCAGCAGCACGGCAATCTTGCCGGTCGCGTCATCGAAGACCACAGGCGCCGATGCTTCAGGCGTATCGATGCCGGATTGGCCGATACATGTGCCATTCACCTTCGCGAACAGCGCATTCCATGCGGCATTGCTCGATGCAGACGCATACTGGCAGGCGGTCAAAGCAATCGCTGCGGTGATGGTGATTTTCTTTAGCATCCTGTAATTCCTAAAGATTTTGCGAGAATCATTGTCAGTTCTGTCCGTGGGCCGAAGTATGATAATAGTGCAGCGCGCGACAGATGGCATCCCTCGTTTGGCTGGTCACATCGGCGAGCGCCGCGTCGCAACGACCAGGCATCGATACGGGAAATTGAAGGCCTCCATTGAAATCCGTTGGAATTACAGAATGGGTCAGCGCCGTGACCTCCCCCCTCTCCCTCTCATGGAATTGGGGAGGATCGTGCGCTTACCCGCGCGAGCAATAGTCATCTGCTGGAACTGATTGAGCTCGGACTTGATCTTACACGGCGCCGGCAATCAGGCGCCGAACCCCTGCCGCAATAGCCTGAGGATGATCTTCCTGCAGATAGTGGGCACCGGCTCCGAGCGAAACGACCTCGCAGTTATGGAGCGTGGGCGCGAAATGTCTGGCAAATTCGGGAGATACCAGGGCCCCGGGCTCTCCTACAAACAGCACTTTCGGATAGGTGCTTTCTCGCAGCGCGGCATGGGCATTTTCGAGAAGCGCCCACACATCGTCAGGTTGGCCGGCTATCGGCATTTCATTTGGAAAACGCCATACCGGACGGCGCGTTTCCGGCGTAGGGAACGGCGCTCGATACGCGGACATTTCCTCCCCCGTGAGCTGGCGCTTGATCGAGCCGGGAAGGACCCGTTCCACGAAGACATGGTCTTCCATAATGAGTTTCTCGCCGATTCCAGGCGTGCGAAATTTCTGAAACAGTTCTCGTGCCGCCGGAACCTGATGGAACTCGTTCCAGCTTTCTATCGGCCGGATGAACTCCATGAACGCGAGGCCACGCACGAACTCGGGCCGGCGTGCCGCACGCTCGAACGCGAATGCGGTGCCCCAATCCTGAGCGACGATAAAAGCCGATGGAATCTCCAGAGCATCGATGAACGCATCGAGGTAGCGAATATGATCCACGATGCGATAGTCGATGTCCGGCTTGCCCGATTGCCCAAAGCCGATGAGATCGGGCGCGATGCAACGGGCTTCCTGTGAAACATCCGCGATGATGTGCCGCCAGATATAGGATGACGTTGGGTTCCCATGCAGAAAGAGAACGATAGGCGCATTCTTTGGCCCCGCTTCTCGATAGGCCATATGAGAGTTCAGAACCTCGACGCGAGGCAGTTCCAGATGGTGGGTCATTGGAGCTTCCCTTCTTCAATACGGATGTCCGTATTGATTTGATGTGCAGTGGCGACGATGTATCGGCCCATCCGGTGCCTAACAAGAAAGGCCGCAGACGATGGGAAATGGCATTCAACCTTGCAGGAGGGTCTCCTCCTTCGCCTCTTGATTTTTAATACAGACGTACGTATTGTCAAGTCATGCCAAAGCCATCGAACAAAAACGAAATTATAGCCGCCGGGCTGCATGTCATGTTCCGCAAGGGATATCACGGCGCGGGAGTAAGAGATGTCGTTGCCGAAGCGGGCGTGCCCCAAGGCTCCTTCACCAATCACTTCCGCTCCAAGGAAGTCTTCGCCGCAGAAGTCCTCGACCACTATTTTGCGCACACGCGAAAGCTCGTCGGCGACGCGCTCAACGATCGCTCCCTGCGACCTCGCGAACGCTTGTTGCGCTACCTCGACATCATCACGAAACGCCTCGCAAACGACGACTACCTTCGCGGCTGCCTGATCGGCGATTTCAGTATCGAGGTTTCACAGGTTAGCGAACTGCTGCGCGAACGGCTTGCTGAGATCTATAAGGAATGGTGCAAGCCGTTCGAACAATGCGTCGCCGAAGGGCAGCAGGCCGGCGAAATCAGCGCGCAGTTTTCGGCGAGCGATCTCGCGGATTTTCTGCTCACCTCCTGGGAAGGCGCAATTCTGCGAATGAAAGTGGAACGGGGTCCAGAACCGCTCGACCGCTTCAAACGGATCGCATTTGCTACGGTTTTCGCTGCAGAGCGGTTGGACAGTGCCTAAGGCGATCGCAGCCTTGATCGCGCAGCGTCGAGCGTCTGGCATATTGTGCTGCGGGCCTTGGCTATGCCAATGGCGAGTTCGCTTTACCAAAGTCCGGTGCTTGCCAGCCTTTCAGCTGTGTTTCAGCATCCCGTTATATTATTAGTTTGTGCAAATGCTCACGCCCCCAATCGAGCATTTGCACGCGGCGCCCCATAAGGCTCCAGCTCTGCCTCATGCCAGCGAGGCAGAGCCCTTTCTCCATAACCTTCCCGACCAACGAATTGCATGCGCTGCGCCCAGACTAGGCCCGAACGTCGATCGTGCCCATCATGCCGAGCTGCTCGTGTTCGAGGATATGGCAATGGTACATGCGCGGACCGGGCAGATCCTGGCGCAGAAGGAAGCGCACTGTTTCGCCGGCTGGGACGTTCACGGTGTCCTTCCACGCCCGGTAGGCGGGTTTTGTCACCTCGCCGTCTTTCTCATGCTCGACAACCTGGAACTGCGTCCCGTGTACATGGAATGGGTGGTCCATGTCCGCCTGGTTGACGATTTCCCACAGCTCAACCTGCCCCACTTTCGATACTTCGTCGATGCGATCCATATCGAAGCTGGCGCCGTTGATCAGGAACTTCATCCCCATATCGGAAGACATTGACATACTGCCCTGATCCATCTCGCCCATGGATTCCGTCAGCACGAAGCGGCGCGTGATCGTTGGCTCGTCAAGCGGCGCTATGGAGCGCAGCTTGCCGGCAACGGCGGTGCGGAAGGCGCTGTCTCCGCTGAAACATTGGCGGTCAGAAGCGTCATGCCAGCTTCGTTCGGCTTGCCAGGTCCCATCCATCCGCGCTCATAGTCGAGCGCAATCAGCTTCGCTACCCCCGGCTGATCGAAGGACACGATAAGTTCGACCCGCTCGGCCGGCGTCAGCAGCAACTCCTCGACGGCAACCGGGGCCTCGATCAATCCGCCGTCCGTTCCAATGACGGTCAGGCCGGCGTTTTCGAACTTGAGGCGCAGGAATCGCGCGTTCGTCGCATTGAAGAGCCGTAGACGCCGCTTCTCGCCGCGCGCCGCGGTCATGGCTGGATTCTTCTGGCCGTTGACGAGCACATGGTCGCCAACCCGCCCATTCATCAGATCCACCATCGAGCTATCCGGCATCGTTCCGTCGGCAGCGAGCCTCAAGTCCGTGAACATCAGGACCGTGTCGCCATATCCCGCCGGGATCGAATCTTCCTTTGGCTTTACCAGGAAGATGCCGGCCAAGCCGCGATAGACCTGCTGAGCGGTCAGGCCATGCGGATGGGGGTGGAACCAGTAGGAGGCGGCGCTGCCTTCCGGCAGATCGAATGCGTACACCCGCTCACGACCAGAGGCCACCGGGTCGGCCGGATTGCCATCCTGATCGGCCGGAACCGGCATGCCATGCCAATGGACCGTTGTCGGCTCGTTCGGAATCTCGTTCCTGAACGCAATCTCGATCCTGTCGCCCTCGCGTGCTTCGATCACCGGATTGGCGCCGTTATAGGCAAGCATCGGCGTATCGAGCCCCTCGGAGAACCGTACCGTACTCGGACCTGCAGTCAGCTTTGCCTTGAACGTCCCCGCGACACCGGATTGATTCTCCAGGCGCGGCAGATCCCGCAGCGGCAGTCCCTCAGGTAGAACGGGTTTGCCCCCGCCCTGCGGCATGTTGTGATTGCCATGGCCGCCCATCGCGCCCATGTCGTGGCCGCTCATATCATGTTTCATCCGGGCCGCAGTGGGCTTGGCAATTGCGAGGCCTGCGAGGCTTGCCAGAAAAGTCCGCCGATGCATCGATTATCTTCCTCTCGCTGATGACGGACTGCTGGCGACAAGGTTGCTCAGGTCCGTCTCGAATTTCGCGCTTCCGCGGACGCGACCCCGAAGAGCCGGCCCCCGGATGTTACTTGCCGTGTTCGGCGAGCCATTTCCTCATCGCGGCGATCTCACCCTCCTGGGCCCTGATCACCTCTTCGGCCAGTTTGCGGACCGCAGGGTCCTTGCCATATTGCAGTGCCACTTTCGCCATGTCGATCGCACCCTGGTGATGCGGGATCATGCCTCGCATGAAGTCGGCATCGGCATCGCCGCTATAGTCGATCATCATGCCCTTATGCATGCGGTCGTTGGCTTCGGCGAAAGCCTTGGTGGACGGATTGTCCGCCGCCGACATCCCGTGGCCAGACATGTTCATTCCCGACATATCGTGACCCAACAAGGAATCGTTCTTGTTCAACTGGCTCTGCGCAATCGCGAGGCCCGCACTGACGGCGATCGCGCCTGCAATGAAGATCGGGGTGCGCTTGTTCATGATCCCGCTCCCGATCAGTTCGCCGCCGGGTAGCCAGCTTCTGCGAGAACCTGCAAAATAGCGTTCTGTGTTGCCGTCGTTACGACCTTGACCGCACGCGCATCAGGATTGGCCTCAACCTTGGCATTCGGATCGACTGACTGAATCGCCTTGGTGACGGACCTGGCACAGCCACCGCAGGTCATGCCTTCGATTTTGAGTTCCATGAAAAATCTCCTTGTTTTTGATCTCACGCCACTCAAGGTGGGGCTTCCAACGATGGGAAGGTCAAGTGGCGTCAAACAAAAAAATGCTATTGACCTTCCCATCGTTGGAAGCCTGATCCTCCACTCAACTCAAATTTTGGAACGAGAAAGGAGGCGGCTATGAATGCTCTCATTCGAGCGACAGGCACATCCGCTGCAATATCACTCCCGATCGAGGGCATGACCTGCGCATCCTGCGTAGGCCGTGTCGAAAGGGCCCTGAAGACAGTTCCCGGCGTCGAGACCGTATCGGTCAACCTCGCCACCGAACGGGCCAGCATCACGACAAGCGCCGCCGTCGACCGCGCCACGCTCGTCGCGACCGTCGAGAACGTTGGCTATTTTGTGCCCGCAAGATTCGCCGCAGCCGCCGGCTCCATTGAACTCTCGGTGGAAGGAATGACATGCGCGTCCTGCGTGGGCCGCGTCGAACGTGCCTTGAAAGCCGTTCCCGCTGTCACGCAGGCGGTGGTCAATCTGGCAACCGAACGCGCGACGATCCAGGGATCGGCCGATGTGGCAACCCTGATCGCGGCGATCGAAGATGTCGGCTATGAGGCGAAGGTGGTCGTCGCCGCAGTTGGCGAGACCGAAGACGAAAATGCCGAACGCGCCGAGAAGAAGGAAGCCGAACGCCGCGAACTCACCCGCGATTTCACCATCGCCGCGGTGCTGACCGCGCCAGTGTTCCTCATAGAGATGGGAGCTCACCTCATTCCAGCAGTGCATGGCCTCATCGAAGCTTCGATCGGCATGCAGTGGAGCTGGTATATCCAGCTCGCGCTGACGACGCTCGTGCTCTTCGTTCCCGGCATCCGCTTCTATGACAAGGGGCTTCCGGCGCTGTGGCGTCTTGCCCCCGATATGAACTCGCTGGTCGCGGTCGGTTCGCTTGCGGCTTACGGCTATTCGCTGGTAGCGACCTTCGCGCCAGGCTTCCTGCCGCCCGGCACGATCAATGTCTATTATGAAGCCGCAGCTGTTATCGTGACGCTCATCCTGCTCGGCCGCCTGCTCGAAGCTCGCGCCAAGGGGCGGACATCCGAGGCGATCAAGCGCCTGGTCGGCCTTCAGGCCAAGACCGCGCGCGTTCGTCGCGACGGCAAGACGGTCGATCTGCCGATCGGCTCGGTCGTTGCCGGCGACATCGTCGAGGTTCGCCCCGGCGAGCGGGTTCCCGTCGACGGTGAACTGGTCGAAGGCGAGAGCTATGTCGATGAATCGATGATCACCGGCGAGCCTATTCCGGTGTCCAAGACGGTCGGCAGCGAGCTGGTCGGCGGCACGGTCAACCAGAAGGGCGCCTTCGCATTCCGCGCGACCGCCGTAGGCGGCAACACGGTGCTGGCGCGGATCATCCGCATGGTCGAAGAGGCACAGGGTTCGAAGCTGCCGATCCAGGCCATGGTCGACAAGGTGACGATGTGGTTCGTGCCGGCGGTCTTCGCCGCGGCGGTACTGACTTTTGCGGTCTGGCTCTACTTCGGTCCGTCGCCTGCCCTCACCTTCGCGCTGGTCAACGCCGTCGCAGTCCTGATCATCGCCTGCCCATGCGCCATGGGCCTTGCTACCCCGACCTCGATCATGGTGGGCACTGGCCGAGGTGCGGAACTCGGCGTGCTCTTCCGCAAGGGTGAAGCCCTGCAACTGCTCAAGGATGCCAAGGTCGTGGCTTTGGACAAGACGGGTACCTTGACGGAAGGTAAGCCAACACTGACTGATCTGGAAGTGGCTGTCGGCTTCGACCGGACAAGCGTGCTGGGCCTGGTTGCGGCCGTCGAAGCCAAGTCGGAGCATCCGGTCGCTCGTGCGATCGCGGAGGCGGCGGCTTTGGAAGGCGTGGCGCTGCCGACCGTGTCCGACTTCGAGTCGGTGACAGGCTTCGGCGCGAAGGCGAAGGCAGACGGCAAGCGCATCGAAATCGGCGCGGACCGCTATATGGCCGAGCTTGGGCATGATGTGGCCGGATTCGCCGCGGTCGCCGAGCGCCTGGGCAACGAGGGCAAGTCCCCGCTTTACGCGGCAATAGATGGCACGCTCGCAGCGATCATCGCGGTCGCGGATCCGATCAAGGAGACGACGCCTGCCGCGATCAAGGCGATGCACGATCTCGGCCTGAAGGTGGCGATGATCACCGGCGACAACGCCCGCACCGCCAAGGCTATCGCAATACGGTTGGGCATCGACGAGGTCGTGGCCGAGGTGCTGCCGGACGGAAAGGTCGATGCGGTTCGCCGCCTCAAGGGCCAGTATGGCAAGATCGCCTTCGTCGGCGACGGCATCAACGATGCGCCGGCGCTTGCTGAAGCTGATGTGGGTCTCGCCATCGGCACAGGCACGGATATCGCCATCGAGGCGGCCGATGTCGTCCTGATGTCGGGAAGCTTGCAGGGTGTGCCGAACGCCATTGCCTTGTCCAAGGCGACGATCGGCAATATCCGGCAGAACCTGTTCTGGGCCTTCGCCTACAACACGGCTTTGATCCCGGTTGCGGCGGGCGCGCTCTACCCGACCTTGGGCATCCTGCTCTCGCCGGTCTTTGCTGCCGGTGCCATGGCCCTGTCGAGCGTCTTTGTGCTGGGCAATGCGCTTCGGCTCCGCCGCTTCAAGATCGCCAACTGACAATCAGATACAGCCGGTCCTTAACGGGCCGGCTGCTCTACCCAAGGAGACTATGCATGAATATCGGAGAAGCAGCGAAGGCATCGGGCGTTTCGGCCAAGATGATCCGCTATTACGAACAAACCGGCCTCATTCCCGCGGCCGGCCGAACCAATTCGGGCTATCGCGACTATTCCGGTACGGATGTTCATATGCTGCGCTTCATCCGCCGGGCACGCGATCTCGGCTTTTCGGTCGCCGAGATCAGTGATCTGCTCGGGCTTTGGCGCGACGAAACCCGGCAGAGCGCCGAGGTCAAGCGCCTAGCGCAAGGTCATGTCCATGAGTTGGAGAGGAAGATCAAAGATCTTCAGGACATGGTTCACACGCTGACTGTCCTCATCAACTCCTGCCGGGGCGACCACCGCCCGCATTGCCCGATCCTCGAAGGTCTTGAGTCGGATCAAGACAATGAGGCTGCGTCGATCCAACCTCGCGCCGGTGCCGTTGATCGCTCGCTGCGGTAGTAGGGCAGCTCCGCAATGGGTTTCACATCGAAGGAGATCTGCAGGATAGAAACAGCAGTCGCAGAGGCATCCCTAGGAACTATGCACTTGTCCCACCATCTCCGCCCTTAGCTGCGAATGCTGGTAGTGCTGCAGCTATCCACCGATAGCATCCTTCAAGGCGGCCCTGACCTTCAAGCCGCCGCTGTGCGCGTTTCGATCCAACGGCGATAGCGCCGGGCGCGGCAACGCGTTCCCACCTGCGAGAGGACCAGCGCCCATGTGGGCGACACGTTCGGGGTCGTGCCCTGCCGCCGGCTGAGGCGGGTCAGTTGGTACTTGACGGCCGCCATATGCGCCGTCGAGGCGAGCTGCTTGTTCTTCCAGGCGATGGGCCTCAACGCCGGAACATCCGCCCGGCCACTGCGCCAGTTGCGTGGCAAGCCCGGCTCGATCGCAAGTGCCGTGGCAATCCCGGCCATCGCGACGCCGCTGTCGACGACCTTCTCGGCAATCTCTCGCCTGCGGATGCCTCCCGTCACCATGAGCGGCATGGTCGCTACCTTCGCGATATCGCGGGCGAAGTCGAGGAAATAAGCCTCACGGGCGAGGGTGCGTTCGTCGCGCGCCGAGCCCATCATCGCAGGCGCCTCGTAGCTGCCGCCAGAAAGCTCGACGAGATCGACGCCAAGGGTGCCGAGCGTGGTCACTACAGCCTGCGCATCCTCTGGCGAAAAGCCGCCGCGCTGGAAATCGGCCGAGTTGAGCTTGACGGCCACCGCAAAACCGGGCGTGACCGCGGCCCGGATGGCCTGCACGATGTCGAGCAGCAGGCGTGCGCGGTTCTCAAGGCTTCCACCCCAGCGGTCTTGCCGACGGTTCGTCAGCGGCGAGAGGAACTGGCTGAGAAGATAGCCATGTGCCGCATGGACCTCGACGCCGGTAAAACCCGCGCGCTCCGCAAGCATCGCCGTCTCCACGAAACGGCGCTCGACCTCTGCGATATCGGCAACCCTCATCTGGCGCGGCACCGGAAACTGCTTCGATAGCGCGCCGATATCCACCGCAACCACCGAGGGCGCCAGCGTCTGCTGACCGAGCGCAGCCGGCATCTGCCGGCCGGGATGATTGATCTGCATCCACACCTGCGCACCATGCGAACGTCCAACCGCAGCCCAAGCCTTGAAGCGATCGAGATACCGATCATCCTCCAGCACCACGCCGCCGGGGCCAGTCATTGCACGCGCATCGACCATCACGTTGCCGGTGATGATCAATCCGGATTCGCCATCGGCCCATGCCTGATAGAGGCGGAGCAACTCTCCGGAGGGTGCATGGTCGTTATCGGCCATGTTCTCTTCCATCGCAGCCTTGGCGATGCGGTTGGGGATGACGGCGCCATTGGGTAGCGTGAGCTGAGAAAACAGGGACATGAGGGGTCTCCAAAGATTGATTTGAAGGCACCATAACCTTTGAGTTAAGTTTAAGGTCAAGCGGGTTTCCGTTGAGGATTGTCGACCATGAATATCGGGGAACTGGCCAAACGCACCGGCCTCAGCAGTTCACGCATCCGCTTCTATGAGCGGGCTGGTCTCCTGACGACGGTCGATCGCAGGCCGAACGGCTATCGCACCTATTCGCCGCAGGCCGTGCTCATGCTCACGCTGATAACGACCGCACAGAATGCGGGCTTCAGCCTGGAGGAAATCCGCAGGCTGCTACCCTCCGATCTGGAGCGATGGCAACACGACGGACTGCTGGAAGCG
Organism: Rhizobium sp. BR 315; assembly: GCF_050577975.1. Taxonomy (NCBI): domain Bacteria; kingdom Pseudomonadati; phylum Pseudomonadota; class Alphaproteobacteria; order Hyphomicrobiales; family Rhizobiaceae; genus Rhizobium; species Rhizobium sp. BR 315. The sequence goes on from NZ_JARWKZ010000024.1 coordinate 66,988, forward strand.
CTCCGCCGCAAGGTGGCGGATATCGAGGCGCTGGAGGCACGGCTTGCCGAAAACAAGGCGCAGCTTGTGTCGCTTATCGCAGACATCGAGGCAAAGCCGGATGACGTCGACTGCGCAACCAATGCGCGCCGGATCCTCTCACACGTGGTTGGACAAGAGACGGAGAGCCACCTCGTCGGCGCTGGTGACATCAAGCCGACCGGCAAGGCGAGCCGTCGTCGGCAAACGAAGGCCGGTTAGGTGTCACAGGTAAGGGAGCAAACCAATCTGCACGCAGCGCGTCGGACGGCCGATCGGCGCCATTGCCGGGCAGCCATTCGCTCTCAGCCTTACCCGCGCTGTTGCACGACCGGCGTTATCCGGCTCACTACGCTCCTCCCCAAAAGTCAGCCGCCGATGCCATGAGTGTATAGGCGGCATTGAGGAAGACCTATTTATCTGCCAAGCAACCGCCTAAACACCTAGCGGGATGGTGCCAGCACAAAATCGTGGTCGACTTTCCAGAACTTGCCGTCAAAGCCAAGCTCTTTGGCGCGGGCCTGATCGTCCACGAGCTTGAATTCGGCAAGCAGGCTCTCCTTGACGCCGAACACCGCATCGGAATGGATGTAAGGATCGTCGGGATCGAAGATATGGGTCGTCAGCGTCTCGAAGCCATCAGCCTTGATGATGTAATGCAGGTGGGCGGGCCGATAGGGATGACGGCCGAGTGCATCGAGCAACTTTCCAACAGGCCCATCGTCGGGAATCGGATAGTATTTCGGCTTCACCGCCCGGAACCAGTAATGTCCGTCCTTGCCGGTACGGAATATACCGCGCAGATTGAAATCGGGCTGAATGCCCTTCTGCTGGACATCGTAGAAGCCTTCATCATTCGCTTGCCAGACATCAAGCACCGCGTTTTCGATCGGCTTGCCTTCGGTATCAAGGATGCGGCCGCTGATCACCATCTCCTCGCCCTTCTGATCGAGGCAGATATTGGCGCCCATGGGAAGCTCCGGCGCATCCGCGACATGGAAAGGCCCGAGAACTGTGCTTTCCGATGCACCTGACGGTTTGCGATTGTTGATCGCGTCGACCAGCATCGACACACCGAGCACGTCCGACAGCAGGATGAATTCCTGCCGCCAGTCGGTGCAGGTATGGCCGGTGCGGGTGAGGAAGAAGATAGCCTCCATCCATTCGTCCTGGGCCGGCTCCAGCTCCTTCACCGCCTCATGCAGCTTGCGGGTGACGACCTCCATCACCTGTTTCAGCCGCGCATCCCTGGCGTTGGCGTTGCGGCCGGTAACAACCTCGACGGAGTTTTCCTCGGTGAAATAGCCTTTTTCTTGCACACTCATTGTTGCCTCACAGATCCAGAATTGTCGTCAGCACGCGGCGAAGTTCGCGCTCAGGGTCGTCAACCGCCGCATCGGAACGCCAGGCGACATGATGGTCCGGACGCACGAGCAGCACGCCGGAATCTCTTATGTCCCGCGCCCGCGCCCAGTCTCCGGTCAGGTCTTGCCATTCCTGTCGCGGACCGATCTTGTGGGCGGCGATTGGCAGCTTCAATTCCTTCGACAACGCCTTTGCCGCCGCGATCCAGCCGTCGCCACCGATACCGGTCAGCACCGTGAAAACACCGTGACCGGTGAGATCGAGGCTTGATACCTTTTCGCCGCTATCGCTGAACAACCAGGCATGCGGCAGCCGTGCGCCCGGCCAAGTGGTCGGCTGAAAATGCAGTTCCGCATCCCTCTCGAAGGCCGGTTCCGGCTGTCCGTCCTTGACCACGGCATTCGAGGTGTAGCGATGGTTCATTTCCACACCATGTGCGTCGAACTCGTAGACCTTATAAGCGATCGCCTCGCGGATTGCCGTACGCTGACGCTCGGCATCGGCCGTGTCGTCGCAGCGCGCATCCATGTTCTGCTGCATCTTCACCGGATCGACGGAATCAAGCAGACCCAGCGACTTGAAGATCGGACCGAACTCCTCGATCGATTTGTTGGCGCGGGTGACGATCTGCTTGGCGATCGGCGCGCGTTCGGCCTGGTAGCTATCGAGCAGGCCAATGCCGGCCTGACCTCTAAGGACCATGGCAAGCTTCCAGGCAAGGTTGAAACCGTCCTGGATCGAAGTGTTGGAGCCGAGGCCGTTAGAGGGCGGATGGCGATGGGCGGCATCACCCGTGCAGAACACCCGGCCGTTCGACATGGTGGTCGCGTACATGTTGTTGACAGTCCAGGTGGAGACGGATTTGATCTTCGGCTTGAGATCGGCAACGCCCACCAGTTCGCGCACGACCTTGGTGGCGAAAGCGTCGTCGACCTGTGGCGCCGGCTGGTTGATGTCATAGCCCCAGACAATCAGCCATTCGTTCCACGGCCGCACCATACGCACCAGGCCCATGCCGATGCCGCCGACATCGGCACCGGGCTGCAGCACCCAATAGAGCACCGACGGCCGATGGGCGACATAGCGCGAGAGATCGGCCTCGAACAGGATGTTCATCGAGCCGGCGACGCCCATCTTGCCTTCGAAGGTCAGGCCCGCATGTTCAGCCACCTTGGAATTGCCGCCATCCGCGCCGATCAGGAATTTCGAGCGGATGGTCAATTCCTTGCCGGTCAGCCGATCGAGACAGGTCGTGGTGACGCCTTCCGCATCCTGGACATGGCGCACATACTCCGTCGACATGCGAGCCTGCGCCCCGCGCGAGCAAGCCGTCTTGAACAGCAGCGGCTCCATGTAAGTCTGCGGCAGGTCATTCATATGGGCAGGCGATGAAAGAAGGTGCTCGGCGCGCGAGAGTGGATGGTTGCCCCAGCTCTGCATGCGGCCGATCTCCTCACCGGCGACCGCCGTGCAGAAAACGTTCTGTCCCATCAGATCCTGCTCGACCGCGAAGAGATAGGCCTCCTCCTCCACGTCGCGACCGAGATCGCGCAGAACCTCCATCGTGCGCTGGTTGGTAATGTGCGCGCGTGGCGTGCTCGCCAGCCAGCGATAGCGGTTGATCACCATCGGCTCGAGACCGTAGCTAGCAAGCAGCGCTGCCGTCGCCGAGCCGGCGGGTCCCGTGCCAATGATCAGAACGTCGGTGGTGATGTCAGCCATTTGGCCCTCCCTTTTCATCATGCAGGACAGGTCCGCCCTTCAGCAGGCGGCGGACCGGAAAAAGTTCCCAGCCGGTACGGCTGGAGATGAGACCCCAGAGGCCCCGTGGTGCAAACAGCATCGCGACGATGGCCAATGCGCCCAGAGCCAGCAGATACCAGGAGCCGTAGCTCGAAAAGGCATTCTGCAGCAGGAAGAAGACAAGCACGCCGACGAGCGGCCCTTCGATGGTGCCGATACCGCCAATGACGACGATGAAGACGACGTAGGCGGTCCAGTCGGTGAGCGAGAAAGCAGCATCGGGGGAAATGCGCGCCTTTTGCAGGTAGATGAGCGCGCCGACCATGCCCGTCACGAAGGCGGTTGCCAGATAGACGACGATCTTAAGCCGGCGCGCGTCGACGCCGAGCGCGCGTGCCGCCGTCTCGTTATCGCGCACGGCGGCAAGGCCAAGCCCCTGTTTGCTGCGCAGCAGCCTGTAGATGAAACCGATCGTCAGCGCCGTAAGTGCTAATGCCAGCCAATAGGCAAGCGCATCGGCCGCGGCGGCGGAGCGCATGCCGAACCAGTTTTGCAGCAATGAAATACCCAGCATGTCCTTGGTGGCTTCGCGCGGCAGCGACGTGCCCGTTCCGCCGCCGAGCATCTTCCACTGGGCGAAAAGCAGCCGTCCGACTTCGGCGATGACCCAGGTGCCGATCGCGAAATAGGGGCCGTAAAGCCGGAAGGAGAAGAAAGCGGCCGGCGCGGCGATCAGCATTGCGAAGAGCCCGGCCAGTGGAATGGCAAGGATCGGGTCGACACCGGCGAGAATGACGAAGCCGAACAGCGCATAGGCGCCGCAGCCGACGAAGAGCTGCTGTCCCACAGAGATCAATCCGGCATAGCCGGCGAGCAGGTTCCAGCTTTGCGCCAATGCCAGCATGGTCAGGATGAAGAAGAGATCCTGCACGACGCCGCGCGACATGACAAAGGGGGCAGCCGCCAGCACGGCCACTGCGACGAGCGAAAGGATAGCGAAGAGGCTGGAAAGCCGCGTTCGTGTTTCCACTCGCCAGCCTGTAGGCGCTTCCATTTGGGTCGACATTGTTTCGAAACCTGGAGTCATGGCCGCCTCAATCCACTGCCCGAGGGAAAAGACCGCGCGGCCGGAAGAGCAGCACGAGCAGGAAGGCGATATGCCCGGCAAGGATCTGCCATTCGGGATTGATCGCCGCTCCCATCGTCTGGGCAACTCCCAGGATGATACCGCCGGCAAGCGTACCCCAAAGCGAGCCGAGACCGCCGATGATGACAGCCTCGAAGGCATAGATCAGTCGTGCCGGCCCTGCCGTCGGATCGAAATTCGCGCGCATGCCGAGATAGAGCGCCGCGACAGTTACGATCATCATCGCAAGCCCTGTGGCAATGGCGAAAATGGAATTGGGCCGGATGCCCATCAGGCTCGCCGTGACAACATCATCCGAGGTGGCGCGGAAGGCGCGACCGAGCTCGGTGCGGTAGATGAGCTGGTTGAGTCCGACGATGACGAGGACGGCCGAAGCAAAGGTGAGGAGCGGCATCAGGCCGGCACTGACGCCGCCAAATTGCAGCGAGGCCGTCTCCAAAGCACCTGCAGAGATACGCCGGCTGTCGGCTGTGAAGCCTTCCAGAAGTCCGTTCTGGATCACGATCGACAGACCGAAAGTGACGAGCAGCGGCGGCAGAATGTCCTTGCCGAGCGTTCGATTCAGCAGGTGATATTGCAGCAGCCAACCGACGGCGAACATCAGCGGTGCGGCGATCAGCGCAGCCAGGAAGGGATTAAGCCCGAGGAAGGAGACAAGCACCAGGATCAGGAAGGCCGCCAGCACGATGAGATCGCCATGAGCGAGATTGACGAGTCGCATGATGCCGAAGACGAGGCTCAAGCCTGCTGCAAACAGCGCGTAAAGGCCACCGAGTAGAACACCTTGCAGAAGCGTATCAAGCCAGTTCATGGGTGTCCGCTCCAAAATAGGCCGCATGGATGTCAGCGCGATCGAGTTCGGCCGGGCGCCCGGTCAAGGTGATGCGACCCTCCATCATGCAATAGACACGGTCGGCAACCTTCAGCGCCTGGGCGATATCCTGCTCGACGATGACGATGGCCGCACCTGCGGCCCGGATCTGGGAGAAGGCGGCGTAGATGTCCTTGATGATCACGGGGGCTAGACCGAGGCTCAGCTCATCGCAGAGCAGTACTTCGGGATTGGACATCAGCGCCCGGCCGATCGCGACCATCTGCTGCTGTCCGCCGGAAAGCGCGGTTGCCGGATTGCGGCGTCTCTCCTTCAAAACCGGAAACAGTGAATAGATGCTGTCGAGCGTCCAAGGTCCGGCGATCCGGCGGCCATAGCGGCCGATCTGGAGATTTTCCTCGACCGTCAGCGACGGGAACAGTTTCCGTCCCTCCGGCACAAGCGCGATGCCTCGGCGGACCACATCGGAAGCGGCAATCGCCCCGATCGGTTCGCCGCGATGCAGGACCATGTCGGGCCTGTTGGCGATCACGCCGGCAATCGAGCGCATGAGGGTCGATTTTCCCGCGCCATTGGCCCCGATGACGGCAATGGTCTCGCCGGCCTCCAGATGGAGATCAACGCCAAGCACAGCCTGGAAATCTCCATAGGAAGCCATGAGGCCGCAGGTTTCGATGAGGCTTGCCATCAGACTTCCATCCCCAGGTAGATCTCGCGCACCTCACTTGAGGCCATGATCGCGTCGGGCTCGCCGATGCCGATCACCCGGCCGAAATTCAGCACGAGAATGCGCTGAACCACCGCCGTCAGCGCATGCAGCACATGCTCGATCCAGATGATCGCAACGCCGCGTTGGTGAACCCGCTTGATGGTGGCGACGAGCTGACGGCATTCGCCTTCCGTCAGGCCGCCTGCAATCTCGTCGAGCAGCAGCAGCTTCGGCTGGGTCGCCAAGGCCCGGGCCAATTCCAGGCGCTTGCGTTCCAGGAGTGTCAGCGATCCAGCAGGCATGTTCGCCTTGGCGATCAAGCCGGTCTCGACGAGAATGTCTGCGCAAAGATCCGAGACGTTCCTCTCGGTCGCCTGTGCCCCAAATGCGCCGGCGACCAGCAGATTTTCATAAGCAGTCAAACGTTCGAAGGGCTGCGGGATCTGGAAGGTGCGGCCCATGCCCGCAAAGCAGCGCTGCATCGGCGGCGTGTGGGTGACATCACGCCCGTCAAAGCGGATCGACCCGCGCGCCACGGAGAGGTTGCCGTTGATCAGGTTGAACAGCGTCGATTTGCCGGCGCCGTTCGGCCCGATGATCCCAAGTGCTTCCCCCGGCTCGACCGAGAAGCCGATATCCTCGGCGACAACGAGCGCGCCGAAGGATTTCGAGACTCCGTTCAGTTCCAGTATGGGCATTGTCGTTCTCCCTGGAGACTGCCCGACCAAATGCCGGGCAGCTCTCCTCTCACGCCAGAGCTTCGAGCTTGCCGCCGAGCGGCACATTCGGCGCCAGCCCGTTTTCGACAACGACGAGATCGTAGCCGCCGCCCGATTTCAGCCGCCATTGGCCGCCGACCAGAGGCGTCCTGGCGACATTCTTCTGGGCAAATGGCGGAAGCTTTTCGCTGCCCCAGGCAATCGGGCCGACGAGCGTATCGAGCTTCGTTTCACCGATCGCCTTGGCGACCGCCTTGGCATCGCCTACATCTTCCGTCCGCTTCATGACGTCGACGGCGAGTTCGAACAGTGCGTGGGCAAAGCCGATCGGCTGCGTCCACGGGCGGCCGGTCGCCTTCGTAAAGGCAGCCGCGACCGCCGATGCGGTCTCGCCGGTCAACGACGACGTGAATGGATGCGTCGGGGTCCACCAGACTTCGGTCGAAAGATTGTGCCCGGCATTTCCCAGCGCTTCGACGGTCTGCGGGAAGAGAAGCGCCTTGCCGATCGAGGCGACCTTCGGCTTGAGGCCCTGCTGCTTGGCCTGGTTCCAGAACGTCGTGAGGTCGGGCGGAATCATCACCCCGGTCAGAATATCGGTGCCGGCCTGCTTGAAGGCGTTGATCTGCGCGGAAAAATCATCCGTGAGATTCTGGTAGCGGCCGGTATCCGTCAGCCCGTAGCCAAGCTTTTCGAGGACTGGCGGGAAACCGACGACCTTGTCGCCCCAGGCATTGCCGTCGCCATCGTTTGGAAACAGACCGCCCACCTTCTTGTTCGTCTCAATCTGGCCCCACATGCCGGTGAAGACCGCGATAATGTCTTCCAGACCCCAGAAGAAGTGATAGGCATAGTTGAACGGCTTCCACGAGGCGGGGTCGCCCGGATTGCCCTGCTGGCCGATGAACCAGGGTTGCCACGGCGCGACCGTCGAAATGCAAGGCATCTCCTCGCCCTCGCATGTGGTGGAGACCGGATTGGTCGTTTCCGGTGTCGAGGAAACCAGCATCAGGTTGATCTGATCGTCGACGATCAGTTGCTTTGCCACTTCTGCGGCCCGGTTCGGGTTCGACTGGCTGTCCTTGACCACGACCTCGTAGTTGAAGCCCTTTGCCTTCGTGGTCGCCAGGAAGGCATCGATGACGAACTTGTCGGCTTCGCCGAAGGCGGCGAGCGGCCCCGTCTGCGGGCTGACATAGCCGAGCTTGATCGCCGTATTCTTGGCGATCGCAGGCATGGCCAGGCCCGAGGTTGCGAGCAGCGCACCGCCGGCAGCCGTCGTCTTCAGAAAGTCGCGTCTCGTGAACATGCTTCCTCCCCTCATTGTCTCTCCTCCCAAAGAGTGCGCCCACGGGCGCCTATGTCTCAGTCCTTCGGCCGCCGGCCCTCCCATGCGTCCTGCAGAAGCGTGCGGATCGACTCCCGGTCGATCGGTCGCGGGTTCCAGTAGGGATTCTCGACGGCGACCGAAGCAGCACGATCGAGATCGGCCTCCGTCAGCCCGAATTCCTTGAGCGACAGCGGCGCACCGATCGCCTTGGCGAAATCCCAGAGCCCGCCGCCAATCGAACCACCGAAAATACCGGCTGCTTCCGCCAGTTCCGGCGCTGCGGCATCTGCGTTGAATGCAGCCGTGTGCGGCAGCATCACCGCATGGGTTTCGGCGTGCGGCGTATCGAAGGAGCCGCCAAGCGTGTGGCAAATCTTGTGATGCAGTGCCATGCCGACGGTGCCGAGCACAGAGCCGCAGAGCCAGGCGCCATAAAGCGCATCGCTGCGAGCCTCCGCATTTTTCGGATCATTCACGATAACAGGCAGGCTTCGCGCAAAGGCCCTCAGGCCTTCCAGCGCCATCAGACTCGAAATCGGATTGCGATCCCGCGCATAGAGCCCTTCGACGGCATGCGCCATGGCATTAAGGCCACTCGTCACGCTCATCGCGACCGGCAGCCCGAGCGTCAGCGAGGGGTCGTAGATGACGATTTCTGGCAGAATCCTGGCATCGCGCACCGTCGTCTTCCGGCCGCCTTCAGTCTGCCCAAGGATCGGCGTGACCTCCGATCCGGCATAGGTCGTCGGAATGACGATCTGGAGAAGATCGGTGCGGTAGGCAATCGCTTTGCCGAGCCCGGTGGTCGATCCGCCACCGAGGGAAATGACGCAGTCCGCCCCTGTTTCCGCCACCACCTTCATCGCCGCCTCGGTAACCTCGACGGGCGTGTGCATGGTCGCACCTGAGAAGACACCGCAAGCCAGCGAGCCGATCTCAGAGGCCAATGCCTCCGCATCCGCCTTCTGATGCGGCGTCGCGAGCACCAAAGCCCGCTTGCAGCCGACTTTCGCTATCCATTCCGCCACCTTGTTGCGGCTGCCGACGCCGAAGACGATCTGGGCTGAGCTACCTGCAAAAGAAAAATCTTGGGTCATCCTACTCTCCCCGGCTTTGTCCGCACCATGACGAAGGTGAGGTTGACCGCCTTGGCACGCTTTCCGTCGATATCGACAGGCTCGAAGCGGGCGACGAGTTCGGGCCGCACGCCAAAGAGCGCGTCTTCGCCAAGATGCGGGTCGCTCGCATCGTAGATATGGGTCGTGATCGTCTCGAAACCCCTCGCCCGAATGACGAAGTGCAAATTCACAGGACGGCGCAGCGGATAGCCAGCTTCGGCCAGCAGCCGCCCGACAGGTCCATCGTCCGGCACGCCATAGCCTGACGGCATTACCGAGCGATAATGGAAGCGTCCGTCAGCATCCGCGCGGAAAAGGCCGCGGAGATTATGTTCCGGCTGGAGATCGGGCTGCTGGTTTTCATAGAAGCCCTCACCATTGGCCTGCCAGGTGACGATTTCCGCACCGGCAATCGGCAGACCGTCCAGATCCTCTACCCGCGCGGAGACCATCAGCGGCTCGCCGACGCCGTCGAGCGAGATCGAGGAGCCGGAACTCCGCTCCGGCGCATCGTTACGAAAGAATGGCCCGCGAATGGTATTGGGCGTTGCTGCCTTTGGACGCCTCGAATTGATCTCCTCCACCAATGCCGACGCACCGATAAGATCAGACAGAAGCACCCATTCCTGGCGCCTCTCATCCGAAGCGTGTCCCACCTCGGTCAGAAATGCGATGACCTGACGCCACTCGTCCTGGGTCGGGCGGAACTGCTTGATGAGATCATGCACGTGGGTCACGACGGCAGCGAGCAGTCGCGGCAGATTGCCGTCGCCATTTGCGGAAAGCCGGTCGGAGAAGACCTCCGACGACGTCGCCTCGCTGAATGTGAGCGCCTTGGCATGCCCCGCCATGCTCATCCTCCAAAATCCGCTGTGCAGGTTGAAGGCACATTAGCAGCAGAAAGAACATGGATTGATGATTTTGTTGCGCATCAGTATAACGGATCGTTATGAAATTCGACGAACGCCACCTTATTCAACTTGCTGCGGTCGTGAAGACGGGCGGCGTGACGGAGGGTGCCGCCCTGCTGGGATTGGCGCAACCGGCCGTTTCGCGTACCCTTTCGATGCTGGAAAAACGCGTCGGCGAGCCGCTCTTCATCAAGGGTCGCCGCCCGCTGCAGCCGACGCCGCTCGGCCTGTCCTTGGCCGAGCACGGCTTGGTCATGCTGGCGGCTTCGCGCAAGGCATCCGATCTCGTCGAAAGTTTCAGGGTGGGCAAAAGCGGTGTCGTGCGGATCGGCGGCACGCCCTTCTTCATGGATGCGCTGATCACCGGACTGTGCGCCGAATTCCAGGCGAGCCATCCGGATGTGCGCATCGACCAGAGCTATGGCTATTTTCCGGACCTGCGCGCGGCGCTCAAGGCTGACCAGATCGATCTTGCGATCTGCCCGATCGACATTCTCGACGAAGGATCCGGGCTCGAATTTCAACAGATTCTTCCCGGACGCAATGTCGTCGCCTGCCGGATCACGCATCCGCTGCTTCTCAAGCGCCGGCCGCAGCCGAGCCACCTTCTCGACTATCCCTGGATCGCGCCGCCGCCAGGCAGCCCGCTGCTTGCGGATCTGCGCGCCCTGCTGCTCTCATTCGGCGCAACCGAAATCAAGATCCGCTTCTCAGGCGGGTCGCTCATGAGCGTGATCAACTATCTGAAAGCCGCGGATGCCTTGACGATCATGCCGCATAGCGTCGTATTTGCGCAGCGCAAGGAAAAGACGATCACCGCACTGCCGATCACGATTCCTCACCCGGAGCGCGCGCTAGCGATCCTCAAGCGCATCGACGCCCCGCGTGCGCCCGCCGTCGATCAATTCGCGGAATTCGTGCGCACCGGTTTCCAGGACCTTCGCCATCTCATCAAGCGCCATGAAGAGGCCGTGATCTGGGGAATTTGAGCAATAAGTGTGGAGCGGATAGTCCCTGGAAGGGCTCAATCGCCAAATCGGGCCCATCCGAGGAATGATGAACGGCGCGCTGCCGTCACTTCACCGTGATGCTCATGCCGCTGATATCGGCGTTGATTTGCAGGCCTACCTGCCTGCCTGAGAGTTCGAGCTGGGCTCCCTTCTCATTGGTCATGACGATGACCTGGGCTCCTTTGCCGACGGCGCCGCCACCGCCCGCGGCTCCGTAGACCCCCGTTACATCTCCGGCGCGGCGAATGTGGCGAACGGCGCCTTGGAAATAGGTCTTGGAAGCCCCGAAGGCGAGGCCGCCAGAGATGCCGCCGATCGAGACGGGATAGTGACGGCCATGAAAGGTCAGCGTGCCCTCGCCTCCGGAGCCACCGACGAAGAAGGCCGCCTTGTAGACGGCGAAGCGGATCGTACCGCTATCGGCATGCGCTGCGCCGGCGAGGCTTACTCCCGTGGCCGCGATGACGGCAAACGCGACTGAACGAAATCTGGACGAAATCTTCATGATGCGAACTCCTTAAGAGCGCCGCTTACCCAGGGTCGGCCGGGCACGTCAGCGTCGGATCAAACTTACCATAGAACAGTTTAGCGCCCTCATTAGTTCCAACCACGCGAACTGAATCTGCATGCGGGAAGGCCGCCACGAGCCGAGGACGCACAGCAAAAATCTAGCGAGCATCGATCCAAATGCGGCATCTGCGATATAACCAGATGCGCGCAAGATCCCCTCTATCGGCATCAGCGCTAATGGCCAGCGAACCACACAAACGGTGCTTCAAAGCTTGACTACCGTCTTGCGTGCGATCAGGCCTTGCGGAGCAAAGAGCAACACGGCGATGACGAGTAGGATGGTGAAGGCGTCGCGGTAGCTGAGCAGGCTTTCCGGCAGATATGCCTGCAGAAAGACCTCTATGAAGCCCAGTAGGAAGCCACCCGCGACCGCCCCCGACAGGCTGCCGAGGCCGCCGATGATCGCGGCGATGAAGGCCTTGAGAACAGGCAGGAAACCCATCAGCGGATCGACGCTGCCGCGCTGAGCCACCCAGAGAATGCCCGCAACGCCTGCCAGAAGGCCCGAGATCGCAAAGGCCGTGGCGACGACGGCATTGGCGCGAATGCCCATGAGGCGCACGATGGCGAAATCCTCGGAGGCCGCGCGCATGGCCCGGCCAAGCACGGTGGTTCGCAGGAAAAGGTTCAATCCCGCCAGCATGATGAAGGTCACCAGGATCGAGATCCCCTGGATGATGCCGATATGCAGTCCTGCGATCTCGATCGTGCCGGAAAGGCTCATCGGCATCGGGACGGGCTTCGGGCGCGCCGAAACGAAATTCTGGAAGAGCACGCGCAGGATGGCGCTGACGGCAAAGCTGGTCAGAAGCAAGGTGGTGCCGCTGGCGCCGCGAACCGGCCGGAAGGCCGTGCGCTCCATCATAAGTACCAGCACGATCGCGACCGCCAATGCCACGACAATTGCCACCCCGAAAGGCAGGCCGACGATCAGCGCAAAGCAGAGGCCGTATCCGGCCGCCGTCATGAGCTCGCCGTGGGCGAAATTGATCAGGCCCATGATCGAAAAGACGACGGCAAGACCAAGCGCCAGAAGCGCGTAGGTGCCACCAAGGCTGAGCGCGTTGACCAGCTGCTGCAGAAACATGTCCATGAGATGAATTCCCTTTTGCCGGTCAAGCGCCCAGATAGGCGCCCTGGATTTCGGTGGAATTGCGAAGGTCGGCCGCAGTGCCGGAGAGCACGACCCTGCCATTGGCCATCACATAGCCGGCATCGGCGATCTCGAGCGAAAGAGAGACGTTCTGCTCCACGAGCAGGATCGTCAGCCCGCGCTCGCGCAGGCCCGAAATGAGTTCGAAGATCTGGTCGACGATCTGCGGTGCAAGACCGAGCGACGGTTCATCGAGCAGAAGCAGATCCGGCGAAGACATCATCGAGCGGGCAATCGCCAGCATCTGCTGCTCGCCGCCGGACAGCGATCCCGCCTTTTGATGCAAACGCTCCTTCAGGATCGGGAAGCGCGACAACATGTCTTCGCGCACGGCATCGATGGCCCCTCTCCCCTTATGCATCGCGCCGCCGAGGAGGAGATGCTCGTCGACGCTGAGGCTCGGAAAGATGCGGCGCCCTTCCGGCGTCAGCGTCATGCCCATGCGTACGATCGTCTCCGGCGGAAGCGCTGAAATATCCTTGCCGCCGAAAGTCACTTTGCCGGCCTTCTTCGGCGCGAGGCCGACAAGCGCGTTGAGCGTCGAACTCTTGCCGGCGCCATTGGCGCCAAGCAACGTCACGATCTGCCCTTTGCGAACCTGGAGATCGACGCTCTTCAGAGCCTCGACCGGGCCATAGGCAACCTTTAGCCCGCTAACATCAAGCAAGGGGTCCTGGTCGGAAATTCTACTCATCATCATCGGGCAAATCCTTGCCGCAGCCTCTGCGCCTGAGCCATAGAACGAATTCATTCCGGCGACATGCCACCGGCAAAGCGCCGGGGGCATGTCGTTCAGATCACGGAGAAGGAACATCCGCGGCGTTCGGCACGCCCTGGCTGACCAGCGAGCGCTTGCCGCCGTCAATGCGGACCAGCGAGACCGAACGCAAGGGCATCCCTTTGGTGCCGGCATAGGTAATGGCGCCGGTCACACCCTTTACACCTTCGAGAGAGGCGACGGCATCGCGGATAGCGGTCGGTTCAATGCTGCCGGCCTTGGTGACGGCTGCCTCGATGACCTTACCGAGATCATAGCCATTCGCGATGTAGACCGTATCCGGATCCTGCCCGGACTTGGCCTTGAATTTCGCATTGAAAGCCGCAAGCGGGCTGCCCTCGACGGCAAAGCCGGCGGTGGTGAAGACGACGCCGTCAACGAGCGGGCCAAGACCAAAGGTGGTGGGCGAGTCGATGCCGTCGCTGCCGAGGATCGGCGTGTTGACGCCTGCGCCGCGCAGCTGGCGTATGAAGGCCGGGAAATCAGGCTCATAGGCAGCCGTCATGATGACGTCGGGCGCGGGGTTCAGAGCCTTGATCTTCGTCACCTCGGCGCTGAAGTCCTGTTGGCCCATGCTGAAGGTGCCCTCGCCGAGGAGTTCGCCGCCCTTAGCCTTGAAGCTCGAGGCAAAATATTCCGGCAGCTTCAGCGTATAGGCAGTATCCGGAGACTTCAGGATATAGGCTTTCTTGAAGCCCTTATCCGTGGCATAGCCTGCCAGGACGGCGGCCTGCACGTTGTCGGCGGGATAGTTTCCGAACATATAGTCGCCGACAGCCAGCGGCATGGTCGGTGTCGTCGCGCAGAACGAGAAGGCCGGAATATGCGCCGCCTGCGTGATCTGGCCGGCTGCAATCGAAGGATCAGCATCGCAGGGCGTGATCAGGATGCTGATGCCCTGATCGACAAGTTCCTGCGCGACGAGAGCGGTCTGCCCCGCATCGGAGCGGGTATCCTTCGCAACGAGCTTGATCGGGAACTTGCCCGCAACGCCGCCGGCAGCGTTGATCTCGTCGACCGCCATCTGCAGACCTTTGAGCGACGGCTGGTCATAAGGCGCGAGAGTGCCGGTCTGGGCCGTGGCCAGCCCGATCACGAGATCGTCAGCCAGGGCCGGTAGAGCCATGGTGCCAAACACGCTTGACAGGAACAGAACCTTCAATGTCGACTTCATTATTATTCTCCTCTGGATTGTTATGCTGTCTTGCCGCTGGTGTGCGGATCGAGATTGAGTAAGGGCGCCTCGGTCTTGGATGGCTCGTGCTTTGCAGCCGAGCGGCGGCGGCCGATATAGGCCTCGATCACGGCAGGATTCGACTGGATCTCGGCCGGCGTACCGATGGCGATCTGCTGACCCTTGTTCAGAACCACGACGACATCGCACAGGCGCATGATGAGCTTGAGATCGTGCTCGACCACGAGGAGGCCGAGGCGGTACTTCGTGCGGATCCGGTCCAGCACGGCCATCAACTCCATCGTCTCTGCCGGGTTCATGCCGGCTGCCGGCTCGTCGAGCAACAGATAGCGGGGCTTCAGCGCCAGGGCGCGGGCGATTTCGAGACGCCGTTGCGCACCGTAGGAGAGTGTCCCCGCCAGCTGGTCGGCAACGTCGCCAAGGCCAACCTCAAGAAGCGCTTCGCGGGCAAGATCGACGGGATCCGCGCCATCGCGCACTATCGCGCTTGCGGCGACTGTGACGTTTTCCAGCGCAGTCAGGTTCTTGAAGAGACGGATATTCTGGAAAGTGCGCGCAAGGCCGGCAATCGGCACGCGGTGAACCGGCAGCGAAGCGACATCCATGCCACCGATGGTCACCCGCCCCGTCGAAGGCGGCACGACGCCCGAGATACTGTTGATCAGGGTCGATTTGCCGGCGCCGTTCGGGCCGATCAGGCCGGTGACGAGGCCCGGGCGGACTTCGAAGTTGGCATCCTCGAGCGCGACGAGCCCGGAAAACCGCTTGCCGACATTTTCCACGCGCAGCACGTCGCCTTCAATGCCGGATGCTTCCGTTGTGGCGGGCTTGACGGCAGGCCGCACCTTCCCGGCAGCCAGACGTCTCAGGAACGGCAGCTGCTCGTCGATCTCGCGCACGCCGAGAAGGCCGTCCTGGAGGCGATACATCACAAGCAGGATCGCCAATCCGATGCCGATATCGGTCAGACCGAAGACGGTCGGCAGGGAAAAGAAGCCAAGATCGACGCCGCCTTCGAGTTTTCTGAGCAGCTCGACGATTACCATGATGACCGCCGTGCCGATGACCGCGCCCGAAACGGTGGTGATGCCACCGAGGATCAGCATGGCGAGCAACAGGAAGGTCAGGTTGAAATAGAAATCCTTCGGCGAGAAGGCACCGATGAAATGACCGAGCAGCACCCCGGCCGCCCCGGACAGAACAGCGCCGAGAACCCAGGCGAGGAAACGATGCAGCCGCACATTCACGCCGACGGCGGTGGAGGCGATTTCATCTTCACGCGAGGCGCGCAGCTTCATCCCCGCGCTTGAATCGCGGTAGATGCGCGCAATTGCCACTGCAAGGATCGCGAACGGCAAGGCCATCCAGATGTTCACCGCACGCGGTATCCCGAAGAAGGTCTGGCTGCCGCGGGTGAAATCGCTCGATGCGACAAGCACGACATGGACGATCACCAGAAAGCCGAGCGTGCAGATCGAGGCCGACGATCCGGCAAGCCGTGCCACCGGAATACCGATTGCAATCGCCACCAGCGCCACAACGACCAACGCGACGAGAAGCGCTGGAATGAAAGGCATGTCCCATCCCGTCAGCCACGCCGGCAGATGCGGCAGGGCCGTCTTTTGTATGATCGGGCTGATGGTCAGCAGCCCGGCGGCATAGGCGCCGATCGCCATGAAGCCGGTGTTGCCGAACGAAATGATACCGGAATTGCCGCTATAGACGGAGGTACCAATGACGGCGACGACGTAGATCAGGAACAGCGTCACTAGCCGTTCGCCGCCTCCCGGAAAGAGGCCTGCCGCCACGAGGGTCGCAATGACCAGGGGGAGCACCGTCGCAACGATCCCGACGACGGTCCCACGCCTTATGCGCACCATCAGAATTCTCCCGATTTTTTAGGCCCAGGTTTTTTGGGCCGTTCCCGCAACAAACGTTAATCGAGAAAATCAATATGTCAATCTTGTTTCAATTTCTGTTGACTGATAGCAAGAATGTAACAAAATGAATATCAGCGGACCAACGCCGATCACAGGGGGAGATAGGAAGTGACCATTCGAGATCGCCTCACGGAAGGGGGCATCGATTTTACCCGCGCCGAACTCAAGATTGTCAGGCAGTTGCTGTCGAACTATCCGGCGGCGGCCCTCAACACTGTTGCCAACCTCGCCTCGGCGGCCGGCGTCAGCAACCCGACGGTCGTGCGCTTCGCCAACAAGCTGGGATACGAGGGCTATGCAGAGCTGCAGGCCGCGCTGCTGGGCGAAGTGCAGGAACGAATGAGCTCGCCGCTGTCGATGCTCGACACCCGTAAACCTTCGCTCGAGCAGGAAAACTTCTATCAGTACTTCATGCGCGCCAGCATTCACGCGCTCGAATCGTCGATGCATATGCTGCCGCCCGACGATTTCGAAGCCGCGATCGAGGCAGCAGCCGACCTGAACCTGAAGGTTCATTGCCTGGGTGGGCGCTTCAGCGGCTTCATGGCCGGMCTTCTCTGGGCCCATATGAAGCAGTTGCGCCCCGACACCCGCTGGATCAACGGCTCGCAGGCCGATCAGGTCGATCACCTGGTCGATTTCGGCAAGCGCGACGTCCTCTTCGTCTACGACTATCGACGGTATCAGATCGACACCATCCGCTTTGCCAGCCAGGTGGCAAAGCAGGGTGCGCGGATCGTGCTTTTTACCGATCGTTGGCTTTCGCCGATTGCGCAGTTCGCCTCCGTCACCCTGACGGCAACCGTCGATACGGTGTCGCCCTACGACACGATGGTCCCGGCCATCGCACAGACCGAAGCCCTGATTGCCGGCCTTACGGCCCGGCTTGCAACGCAATCGCGTCAACGGATCGAACGCATGGAAGAGCTGCGTCGCAGCTACGCCATCACCGAGGACGCCTACACGACAGCAGTCGGCAACGGGACGTGAGATCCCGCGACAACGACGAAACGAGATTTCCTCTGGAGGACAGACATGGGCATGATTGAAGTACAATACGGCAAGGATCTGCTGCGGCGCGAAAGCGCCTACGAACCCGGCATGACCAGCGTGCTTTTTGTCGATATGCAGCGCATCTGGTGCGAGCCGAACCTTGATCCGACGCATCCACAGGATGCCGACAGCTACTATCACCGTCGCCTGCGCGATACGGTGGTCCCGAACCAGGTTCGTATCCTCGACGCGGCCCGCAAGGCCGGCTGCAACGTGCTGCACACGATCATCGAAAGCCTGACACTCGACGGCCGCGACCGTTCGCTCGACCACAAGCTTTCCGACATGCATGTGCCGAAGGGTTCGCCGGAAGGACAGGTGATCGACGCGCTGAAGCCGATCGATAACGAGATCATTCTGCCGAAAACATCCTCCGGCGTCTTCAATTCGACCAACATCGATTACGTGCTGCGCAATCTCAATACGCGCTATCTTATCATTGCCGGCGTCGTGACGGACCAGTGTGTCGACATGGCTGTCCGTGATGCCGCCGATCGCGGATATATGGTCACCGTGGTCGAGGATGCTTGCGCCACCTACAGCCAGGAACGCCACGAGGCCGCCCTTCGTGCCTATTCCGGCTACTGCTGGACGACAAACACCGAGACCGTCGTCCGCCGCCTTACCGCGCTCGGCCAGGCCTGATCGTTTCAAAAAGGGGAACAGCATGAACGACAGCAGCAACGGCAAGGCGCTCTCCGACCTGACGGAACTTGCGACCTTCGTCACGACAGACATTGCCGGCATCACCCGCGGCCGCAGCTTCGCAGCCTCCGATATCGAGGACTACCTGCGCAAGGGTGTCGGCTGGGTGCCGGCGAACCTCGCTTTGACGCCCTTCGACCTTATCGCCGATCCGAATCCGTGGGGTTCGGCCGGCGACCTGCGCCTGATGGCCGACCCCGCCAGCAAGGCGCGCGTAACCTGCCTGCCGGATGTCACGCCCCTGCATTTCTACCACTCGGATATTACCGACCTGAAGGGCGAGCCTTGGGATTGCTGCGTGCGCAGCTTCCTCAAGGCGACGCTTGCCGACTTCGAGAAGGAAGCAGGCCTGAAGGTCATCGGTGCGGTCGAGCAGGAATTCCAGGTGCTCGGCGCCGACTGGCCTGCTGCTCCCGCCTTCGGCCTGCGCGCCCAGCGCCGCGCCGAGCCCTTCGGCTCGCTGCTGATGACCGCGCTCCAGGAAGCCGGTGCCGAGCCGGAAATGTTCCTGCCGGAATATGGCAAGGACCAGTTCGAAGTCACCTGCCGTCCGGCCCCAGCGCTTGTCGCCGCCGACCGCGGCGCAACGATCCGCGCCGTCACCAGGGAAGTCGCCGCCCTTTTCGGCTGGAATGCCAGTTTCGCGCCGAAGACCGATCCGAACGGTGTCGGCAACGGCGTGCACCTGCATGTCAGCTTCACCGACCTCGACGGCAATCCCGTCACCTTCGACGCCTCCCGCCCCGGCCGGCTTTCCAAGGTCGCCGGCTCCTTCGCGGCCGGCGTCATCAAGCACCTGCCGGCGCTCGTCTCCTTCACGGCACCCTCCGTACTCTCTTACATGCGCCTTGTGCCGCACCACTGGAGTGCGGCCTATACGTGCCTCGGAGAAAAGAACCGCGAGGCGACGCTACGCATCTGCCCGACGCTGGATCTGCCCGGCAGCAGCCCGGCAAAGCAGTTCAACATGGAATACCGCGCCGCCGATGCTTGTGCGAGCCCACACCTGTCACTGGCGGTCGTGCTTCGCGCCGGGCTTGAGGGCATCCGCGCAGGACTTGAGCAGCCGCCGCTGATCAACTCCGACCCTTCCGAATTCTCCCCGGAAGAGCAGAGGAAGCTCGGCATCCGCCGCCTGCCGTCGAGCCTTGCCGAAGCGCTCGATACACTGGCAGCCGACGAGGTAGTGACCGGCTGGTTCCCGAAGGACTTCCTCGATTGCTACTTCGCCATGAAGCGCAAGGAGATCGAGATCGTCGACGCGCTTTCGCCCGAAGACCTCTGCGCGCGCTACGCGACCGTCTACTGAGCGATGGACAGATCATGACGTCGACCAAGGTCATCATGCGGTCCGGGAACCGATTGCGGCACGACCCCAGCCAGCCGCTGCTCGCCATCGACGAGCCGCCGTCCTATGCCGTGATCAATCCGGACGGGGCGTCACCCTATCTGCTTCTCTGCGAGCACGCTTCCAACCGCATTCCCCGCGCGCTTGGCGAACTCGGCCTGCCCGAGGCCGAGCGCCAGCGCCACATCGCCTGGGACATCGGCGTCAGTGCGCTTTCCCAGCATCTCAGCCGCGCGCTCGACGCGCCGCTGTTCATGACCAACTATTCGCGCCTCGTCATCGACTGCAATCGGCCGCTCGGCGTGCCCTCGGCGATTCCGGAAATGAGCGAGACGACGGAAATCCCCGGCAATCTCGACCTGACGGACGCCGAAAGACAGCAGCGCGTCGACACATTGTTCACGCCCTTTGCCGACGCAGTCGCGCGCCGGCTCGACCACCTGCAGGAAGAGGGCAAGCGCCCGTTCGTGGTCGGCGTCCACTCCTTCACGCCTGTCTATTTTGGCAAGCAGCGCCCCTGGCATGCGGGCATCCTCTATGGCGAAGCGGCCGGTTTCGGCCAGACGCTGATCCGCGAACTGCAAAGCGAAGCCGCCCTCACCATCGGCGACAATGAGCCCTACAACATTCATCCCGACGAGGACTACACAGTACCCGTCCATGCGGACGACCGCGGACTTCCCGGCGCGCTGATCGAGGTGCGGCACGACCTGATCGACACATTCTCAGGCGTTAGCGAATGGGGCGAGCGCCTCACCCGCTGTTTCGAGGCAGCCCTCAAGGAGCATGGCTGATGGCCGGAAATCTCTACGGGCGCGACGGCGCGACGATCGGCAACCTGCAGAAACTGCGGTTCTTCCCGCTCGCCGTCGCCGGCGGCAGGGGCGCGCGGCTCGTGGAGCAAGACGGGCGGGAGCTCATCGATCTCTCCGGCGCGTGGGGTGCGGCCAGCCTTGGCTACGGCCACCCTGCCATCGTCGAAGCCGTCTCCCGCGCCGTTGCCAATCCGGCCGGCGCGAGCATCCTTTCCGCCTCCAATGCACCGGCTGTGGCGCTTGCCGAAAGGCTGCTGGCAACCTTTCCCGGCCGGGGCACGCATAAGGTCTGGTTCGGTCATTCCGGATCCGATGCCAACGAAGCGGCCTACCGGGCGATCACCCGGGCGACCGGCCGCACTGGCGTCATCGCCTTCATCGGCGCCTATCATGGCTGCACCGTCGGCTCGATGGCCTTTTCCGGCCATAGCGTCCAGGCCGATGCCGCAAAGGCCGACGGGCTGATCTTGCTCCCCTATCCCGATCCCTACAGACCTTATCCGGGCGACCCGACTGGCGATGCGGTCCTCGCGCTTCTGAAGGAGAGGCTGGCGGCCGTCCCGGCCGGTTCCATCGCCGCCGCCTTCATCGAGCCGATCCAGTCGGACGGCGGGCTGATCGTGCCGCCCGATGGCTTCCTGCAGAAATTCGCCGATATCTGCCGCGCGCACGGCATCCTCGTCGTCTGCGACGAGGTGAAGGTGGGGCTTGCCCGCAGCGGCCGTCTGCATTGCTTCGAGCATGAGGGCTTCGTGCCTGATATCCTGGTGCTCGGCAAGGGGCTCGGCGGCGGGCTGCCGCTCTCGGCCGTCATCGCGCCGGCCGAAATCCTCGACTGTGCCAGCGCGTTCGCCATGCAGACCCTGCACGGCAATCCGGTTTGCGCCGCCGCCGGCCTTGCCGTTCTGGAAACGATCGAAGCGGAAGACCTCGCGGCGGCAGCCGAGCACAAGGGCAAACTGCTGCGCGAGGAATTGGCCCGACTGGCAGAGCGGCATGCCCTGATCGGCGATATCCGCGGCCGCGGCCTTACCTGCGGCGTAGAACTGGTCCGCAACAGGCAGAGCCGTGAACCGGCAAGGGCCGAGACGGCGAAACTCATCTACCGCGCCTATGAACTCGGCCTCGTCCTCTACTACGTCGGCATGAATGGCAACGTCCTGGAAATGACCCCGCCGTTGACCATGACAGAAGGCGAAATCAGCCAGGCGGTGAACTTGCTCGACCAGGCCTTCACCGAACTTTCCACCATTTCAGACGCAGTCATCTCGCAGTTTGCGGGCTGGTGAACAGCGTGCATACGTATGCGAACAAATCAAGGTGGTCGCTCTTAGGGCATTTCCAGGAAAAGTACGCTGCGGTTTTCCGTCCGGAATGCGTAAAGAAACAAGAAGATAGAGCGTTTTCGCGATTCGAAGAAAAGCGGAAATGCTCTCATGGGATCCGAACCGCCGGCCCTATGATTTTCCAAAGTGTCCCAACGCTCTGATCCGCCCGCCAGCGGCCTTCACGGAGAGCGATGGCGGTCGATATCCGGAGAAGCCGGAGCCCCGTCTGACAAACAGCATCGCCCTAGTTCGGGCATTGGGCCGTCATCGAAGTCCACCCTCTTTGACACCCACAAGCATCGGAAAACTGATTTCAGGTTTCAGCAAAACCTGCCTTTCAACCGTATGATCGCCGGCAATACTGGCGAGCAAGACGTGTCCCATGCGCTCGCCCGTGTCTGTCAGGTCTTCATAGATGGTCTCGACCTTGGGCTGGATCTGACTGAGCAACTTCGAGGTGCGCTTTGCCACCACATCATATTCGACACCGAGCGTAAGGCCGTTGTCACCCATGCCCGTGATCGTCGCCAGGGCCGAAACCTCACCACCGCAGGCAAAACCATCGGGAAAGCCGGGCTCAGATGCGCGACGGCTCACATAGTCGCGGATTTGTTCCACCGGACAGTCCAGGTCGATCTCCTTCGGGATCTCGTAATCGACCCCCGCTTCGCGAACGGCCGTCATGAAACCATGCAGCAGATGCTGCGAAAAGGTCAGTCGCCTTGGCGGAAGGATGATCAAGAGCTTTCGTCGGCCGCGTTCGACCAGCCGCTTGGTCGCCTCATAGGCGAAACTGAAGTTATCGTAGTCGACGAATGGATGATCAACAGTGAATTCCGTCCGCCCATGCGTGACAAAGGGAAAATTATTTTCGAGCAGAAGGCGAACACGGGGATCGAAAGGTTCGGTTCGGGAGAAAATCAGCCCGTCAACCATTCGATTGCGCACCAGATATTGCACCGCCTCGATATTGCTTCCGTTGATGAAATTCGGTGTCACGATCAGGTGGTAGGCGGTATTCTTCAACGCCTTGGCCAGGCCGTGCATTATGGAAATGCCGTAGCCCAGGATCTCTTCATGCGGATCAAGCAGGACGCCAATGACGTTCGTCTTGCCCGTCTTCAGACGCTGCGCCGCGCGATCAGGTAGATATCCGATTTGAGCAGCGACCGCGTGGACGCGCTCGCGCGTCTCGACCGAAATCTGCGGCGCATTGCCCAGTGCGCGGGACACGGTTGTGACGGCAAAGCCGGTCATCTCGGAAATTGTGCGGAGAGTCGGCTTTCCGCTTTTGCCCACGGGCGTCGCTAGGGACGCGGATCTTCCGGGAATATCTTTCAAGAGAATACTCAGCCTGCATCGGAGTCGGCGTCTTGTACGCTGTTTCGGCACGAAGTGCAAATGCGTTAACGAAAACGTTTTCCGGGCCGATATCTGAGTAAGTATGCCTGAAGACATGGTGGATTTCATCGCTAAAAGTAAGACTATTCAGCTATTTATGCCAATTTCAGAAATCCGAAGCGAGATCTTGACTTGAGCTTATTTGTAACGTTTTAAATGCTTTTGCGGCGAGTGAGGCCGCAAGCAGATGGCATCCGCCTGAGGACGGAGGCCTTTAGGGGAGCGGAGGACAACCTTCGCTCGGACGATTTGCACAATTGGGAGGTTAGAATGATAAAGTTTCTGACGACGACGGCGGTATTGGCGCTGGCGGTTGGTGGTTTGGGCGTATCGGCTCGGGCTGCGGATGTGAAGGAAGTGCAGATGCTGCACTGGTGGACATCGGGCGGCGAGGCAGCGGCGCTGAATGTCCTGAAGCAGGACCTGTCGAAGGAGGGCTATGCCTGGAAGGACGTTCCGGTGGCCGGCGGCGGCGGCGATGCGGCGATGACGGCGCTGAAGGCGATGGTGGCGGCCGGCAACTATCCGACCGCGTCGCAGATGCTCGGCTATACCGTGCTCGACTACGCCCAGGCCGGCGTCATGGGCGACCTGACGGAGACGGCGAAGAAGGAAGGCTGGGACAAGGCGGTGCCGCAGGCGCTGCAGAAGTTCTCGGTCTATAACGGCAAGTGGGTCGCCGTTCCGGTCAACGTCCACTCGGTCAACTGGCTGTGGATCAACAAGGCGGTSATGGACAAGATCGGCGGCAAGCAGCCGAAGACCTTYGACGATCTGATCGCGCTGCTCGACAAGGCCAAGGCGGCCGGCGTCGTGCCGCTGGCGCTTGGCGGCCAGAACTGGCAGGAAGCGACGATGTTCGATTCCATCGTCATGTCGACCGGCGGSCCGGAGTTCTACAAGAAGGCCTTCAACGATCTCGACGAAGCCTCTTTGAAGTCCGACACCATGAAGAAGTCCTTCGACAACCTGGCCAAGATCGTCAAGTATGTCGACCCGAACTTCTCCGGCCGCGACTGGAACCTGGCAACGGCGATGGTCATCAAGGGCGATGCGCTCGTSCAGGTCATGGGTGACTGGGCCAAGGGCGAGTTCGTCGCCGCCAAGAAGACCCCGGACAAGGACTATCTGTGCTACCGCTTCCCCGGCACCGAAGGCAGCGTGATCTACAACTCCGACATGTTCGGCATGTTCAACGTTCCGGCGGACCGCAAGGCGGCCCAGGGTGCGCTGGCGGCRGCGACGCTGTCGAAGAGCTTCCAGTCGGCCTTCAACGTCGTCAAGGGCTCGGTCCCRGCCCGCACCGACGTGCCGGATACCGCCTTCGACGCCTGCGGCAAGAAGGGCATGGCCGACCTCAAGGCCGCCAATGCCGACGGCAAGCTCGTCGGCTCGCTCGCCCAGGGCTATGGCGCCGCGCCGGCGATCGCCAATGCCTATAAGGACGTCGTGTCCAAGTTCGTCCACGGCCAGATCAAGACCTCCGACGAAGCCGTCAAGCAGCTCGTCCAGGCGATCGACGACGCGCGCTAAGCGCGGGCCKGTCCTCGGCCGTTCCTCCTCCCCGCCGRTAAGCGGGGAGGATCATGACCAGCACCATGCCCCTTGAAGGCCCTTGAAGGGATGACCATCATGAGCACCGTCGTCACCACGGATCCCATTCTCACGCGTCCMGCCCGGCGCACCGCGATGCGCACGCGCCTGCAAAACGCGCTGCCGCAGATCGTCCTTGCCCCCAGCTTCCTGCTGACGATCATCTTCGTCTACGGCTTCATCATCTGGACCGGCTATCTGTCCTTTACCAATTCCAARACCTTTCCCTCCTATGGGCTGACCGGCGCCCGTGCCTATCAGCGGCTTTGGAACTGGACGTTCGAGAGCGATCCGCCGTCGTCGTGGTAYACCTCGATCACCAATATGGGCATCTTCGGSGTTCTCTATGTCGGCATCTGCCTGGCGCTCGGCCTGCTGCTGGCGATCCTGCTCGACCAGAAGATCCGCGGCGAGGGCGTGCTGCGGCCRATCTTCCTCTATCCGATGGCGCTGTCCTTCATCGTCACCGGCGTTGCCTGGAAGTGGTTCCTCGATCCGGGTCTYGGYCTSGARCAGACATTGCATCAGCTYGGCTGGACCAGCTTCCACTTCGACTGGATCAAGAACAAGGATTTCGTCATCTACACCGTCGTCATCGCCGGCGTCTGGCAGGCCTCCGGCTTCGTCATGGCGATGTTCCTGGCCGGACTGCGCGGCATAGACAGCGAGATCATGAAGGCCGCCCAGATCGACGGCGCCTCGGCCGTCCAGCTCTATCGGCGGATCATCATCCCGCTTCTGCGGCCGATCTTCCTGTCGGCCTTCATCGTGCTTGCCCATATGGCGATCAAATCCTACGACCTCGTCGTGGCGCTGACCTCGGGCGGGCCCGGCGGCTCGGCATGGCTGCCGTCGAATTTCATGTACGAATACACCTTCAAGCGCAACGAGATGGCCGTCGGTTCGGCCAGCGCCATCATCATGCTGATGACCATCTCCGCCATCATCGTCCCCTACCTCTATTCCGAACTGAAGGAGAAGGCTCGATGAGCACCGCGGCCTACTCGACACCGACACGCACCCCAGGCAGCAAGACAAGCAGCCATACAAGCAGCAACAGAGGCCGCCTTATCAACCGGGCCGTCATCTACGGCCTGCTGGCGATCTTTGCGGTCATCTACCTGATGCCACTGTTCGTCATGATCGTCACCTCGCTGAAGACGATGGACGAGATCCAGAACSGCAACATGCTGGCGCTGCCGCAGGCGCCGACGCTCGAACCCTGGGCCAAGGCCTGGGGCGAAACCTGCGTCGGGCTCACCTGCAACGGCATCAAGGGATACTTCTGGAACTCGATCAAGATGGTCGTGCCGGCGGTCGTCATCTCGACCATCCTCGGCGCCCTCAACGGCTATGTGCTGACCAAGTGGCGCTTCCCCGGCCATACGCTCGTCTTCGGCATGATGCTGTTTGCCTGCTTCATTCCGTTCCAGTCGGTGCTGCTGCCGATGGCCACCATCCTTGGCAGCCTCGGCCGCTTCGGCACGCTGCTGCAGGACACGATCGGCGTCTCGCTCGGCTTTGGCAACTCGACCGTCAACCTGGTCATCGTCCACGTCATCTACGGTCTCGGCTTCACCACCCTGTTCTTCCGCAATTTCTACGAGGCGTTTCCGAACGAGCTGGTGAAGGCCGCGCAGATCGATGGCGCCAGCTTCTTCCAGATCTTCCGCCGCATCATGCTGCCGAACTCGCTGCCGATCATCGTCGTCACGGTGATCTACCAGTTCACCAACATCTGGAACGACTTCCTGTTTGCCTCCGCCTATGCCGGCACCGGCGATTCCATGCCGATGACGGTGGCGCTCAACAACGTCGTCAACACCTCGACCGGCGTGGTCGAATACAATGTCAACATGGCCGCCGCCATGATCGCCGCGCTGCCSACCCTCCTCGTCTACATCGTCGCCGGCCGCTATTTCGTCCGCGGTCTGATGGCTGGCGCAGTCAAAGGATAATCCCATGGCCTTCCTTCAAATATCCGGTCTGAGAAAGCGTTACGGCTCGCTGGARATCCTCAAGGGCATCGACCTCGACCTCGAACAGGGCGGCTTCCTCGTGCTCGTCGGCCCRTCCGGCTGCGGCAAGTCGACGCTGCTCAACACCATCGCCGGGCTGGAATCCATCACCGAGGGCGACATCCGGGTCGATGATCACTCCATCGCCGACCTGCACCCGTCGAAACGCGATATCGCCATGGTGTTCCAGAGCTATGCGCTCTATCCGAACATGACGGTTGCCGGCAACATCGCCTTCGGCATGGAAATGCGCGGCGTTCCGGCCGAGGAGCGCAAGGCGGCGATCGAGAAGGTCGCCAAGGTGCTGCAGATCGGCCATCTGCTCGACCGCAAGCCGAGCCAGCTCTCCGGCGGCCAGCGCCAGCGCGTCGCCATGGGCCGGGCCCTGGTGCGCGATCCCAAGCTGTTCCTGTTCGACGAGCCGCTGTCCAATCTCGACGCCAAGCTCAGGGTCGACATGCGCATCGAGATCAAGCGCCTGCACCAGTCGACCGGCAAGACCATCGTCTACGTCACCCACGACCAGATCGAGGCGATGACGCTGGCGACGAAGATCGCCGTCATGAAGGACGGCGTCGTGCAGCAGTTCGGCACGCCGGCCGAGATCTACAACAATCCCGCCAACATGTTCGTCGCCGACTTCATGGGCTCGCCGGCCATGAACCTGCTGTCGGGAACCATCGAGAGGGGCAGCAATGGCCTTCTCGTCTGCCTCGACCGCGCCGGCGGCGAGGCGATCAAGCTTCCCGTCGCCACGGACAAGCAGGCGCTCGAAGCCCATGCCGGCCGCCAGATCGTCTTCGGCATCCGCCCCGAGGCGCTCACCGATCCCGAAGGCGCCGACCGCAACGCCCGCACCCTGGCCGAGAACGACTGCCTGATCGAGGTCGTCGAACCGGCCGGCTCCGACACCTTCGCCGTCACCAAGCTCGGCGGCAAGGAGGTCGTCGCCCGCCTGCGCGCCGACGCCCGCATCAGCGCCGGACAGCACGCCCGCCTCGCCTTCAACCTCGACAAGGCCGTCTTCTTCGATCCACAAACACAAGCAAGGATCGCTTGAG